>JARKOX010000078.1 GCA_029975525.1 Prolixibacteraceae bacterium
CGGACTAAACTGTCCCAGCGGGCAACCACAATAAACCGGGTATTAAATCCTTTGTTGTTTTCCAGGAACATGTTAACCAGGTTGATCGATTTGTAGTTGCGGTCCCAGTAGGTGCGAAACGGATCCTGACCGGTGGTCAGAACGCCTAACGCCATCTGTCGCAGCTGGTCGGTGGTGCTGGTGCGTACCGCATTGTCGGACACACAGTCAAAGTAGGCTCCTTCATTATCGTTGTAGTTGCGGGGCATATTGTCATAACACTGTCCGACCAACCCCTGAACCATATCCTGGTATTCCCAGATGTCGTCTCTTGAGCGGTCGCCGTTGGGGTAAGGATCGAGGTAATCCACGCAGGAACCCAGGAAAACGGCCATTACTCCTAACAGTATAATTTTGGTTGTTTTCATAATCAAGGTCAGTTAAAAGGTTAATTTAATTCCGCCTGTTACGTTCCGGAACAACGGATAGTTGTAAACGCCCGACGAAGTGGATTCGGGATCTACCTCTTTAATTTTACTGAAGGTGTAGAGATTGGCGCCGCGGGCAAACAGTTTAAAGCCACGGACACCCGCCCATTCCATTTTTTCTACCGGTACATTCCAGGCCAGTTCCACATTCTGGATTTTGAAGAAACTGCCGTCTCTCAGCCAGAAGTTTGAACCGACGAAATTGTTGTTTACCCGGTAGTAGGTCAGTTTGGGATATTGATCGCCATTGTTCATCACATTGTCAAACACAAATTTCGAGTAGGTGTTGTCACCCCAGCCGTTCCAGAAGTAGCGGTTTGAAAGCATGATGTCGTAAAAGGCCCTTCCGGTCCCGACGATGGTAAGCTCAAGGTTTTTATAGTTGAGCCGGAGATCGAGGGAATAGTACACCTTCGGAGTGGAGCTGCCGATTTTACTCTGGTCGTTGTCGTCAACCACTCCGTCGTTGTTCATGTCTTTGTATTTCAGGTCGCCGGCATGCAGTTCGTCGTCGAACAGCTGGGGGATCTGCATGGCTTCTTCATCTGTGGCAAACCGGCCGAGGTAGGTTTGTCCCCGGATAGCGCCGATTTCCTCACCGGTTCTGAGCTGGTAGGCGTAGCGATAGGCGGGCTCATCGTATCTTTCCCAGATGGCTTTGGGCAGCGTGGCCCTTCCGCTGAGTGAATACCGGAAGTCTCCTTTGTTTTTGCTGTATTGCAAAGCCAGTTCAACCCCGGTGTACCGGATCTGGTTGTAGTTGAACGCAGGGAGCCAGCTTGAGATCCCGACCACCAGGGGCAGTTTGGCCAGTCCCGAGATCATACCGTCGCGCAGTTGGTTGTAATAGTTGACTTCGAGCAGGAGCCTGCGTCGGGCCATCAGCATTTCGATACCGGCATTAAATTCCCGGCGTTTTTCCCAGTTGAGCAGCGGGTTTCCGGTCCGGCTCTGAACGGTCCGGTAAACCAGGTTGTCGGTGTCTGACCCAAACCACTGGTTGGAACCGTAGGGGCCAAAAGCTGTGCCCGAGGAGTTGTTGTTCCAGCGGTCGCGGTAACCATACGGGGCGCGGAAACTTTCATACCCGAGTATTCCATATTCGCCTCTGATTTTGAGGTAATCGATAAACTTCGAGTCTTTCAGAAATCCTTCTTCGGAAACAATCCAGCTGAGTCCGATAGTCGGCGAGAGGATGTAGCGGGCATCTTTGCTGAAGCTGCTGCTGCCGGCATAATTCAGTACTCCCTGGAGGTTGTATTTGTCGTCGAAAGAATAGACGGCTGTCAGGATGGTGTTCATCTGGCGCTGCGGCTCTTCAATTCCGTTTCTGGAGACATTGGAAAGGAAGTAGGTCAACGAGGTTTGCAGGTCACTCTTTCCGAAGATTTTTCGGTAGTTCAGGTTTTCGTAGACGGCAAAACGCTGGTAGTAGAAGTCGTGCAGTTTGGCCTGATCCGCCTGGTCCACCCCGTCGTGTACTTTTACCAGCAGGATGGTGTCGGCGCCGGCAGCGGTTTTAGAAGGGTTGGCGCGATAGGCGGTGTAATCTTCCGCTTTTCCGATGCGCAGCAGATTGAAGGCATTAAATCCGATGTACGTTCTGGATTTGAGCCCTTTTACCAGGCTGCTCATGTCATAGTCTAACGCGACATTAAAAGCGCCTGTCCGGCCCGACTCGGTGTAGTAACCATTTTTGACAATATTTCCGATGGGGTTCTCTCCGTAGTTTGCACTCACGCCGTACCAGGGAGATTTCAGCGACGGATCATTGTTGGCATACACCGGGAAGGCAATGGGCGGAATGGAGGTGATGTCGCTGAGTACCGACGGAAATTCCGTGATGGTGAGTACAGGGTTGTCGGTACCTTCGGAAGTAAACTGCGGATCCCAGCCGTAGTTTGGCGAACGGCGGAAGGTGAGTCCGCCAAAAAAGTCGAACTGGGCAGTGAGGAAATCATTGACTTTGATGTCGATGTTGGTGCGGGCGTTGAGCCGGTTGTAGTCGGCCGGCGCCCCGATTTTGTAGAGGTCGCCTTCGCCGCTGTACCCCAGGTAGGAAAAATACTGAACGCGGTCGTTTCCTCCCCGGGAGGAGATGTTGACCCGCTGGAAGTTCATGGTGTTTTTCAGCATCATATCCTTAAAGTTGACACTGGGATGGTACAGATCGTAGGGATCATTTTTGGCATAAGCCGCAATGTCGGCATCACTGTAAAGCGGGTCCAGTCCGCTGTTGATCCGGGCCATGTTGTTGAGGCGGGCGTAGTCGGCGCCCGATACCCATTCCGGCATCCGGTCGATGGTGTTGATCCCGTATTCGGCATTTACACTCAGGATGCGTTCGTTGATCTTTCCCCGTTTGGTTTTGATAAAAACAATCCCGTTGGCGCCGGCCGGTCCATACATGGCTTTGCCTACAATGTCCTTGACGATGGTGATCGATTCAATTTCATTGGGATCGAGCGGCATTTCGGTAATGTCGGTCGGGATTTCGTCGATGATGTAGATCAGGTTGAGGCCCCGGGCAGAAATGTTTACCTTTTCGCCAATGCCGAAAACGGCCAGCTCTTCTTCGGCACTAAGCCCGGGCGAACCGTCGAGTTCCCTGACATCGATCCCGGTAGCCAGGCCTGTTAAGGCGTTGCGGATATCGGTCGAGGGATATTTTTCCAGCAGGCTGCCTTTGATTACGCTTGAGCTTCCGGTGAGCTGCCTTTTTTTCAGCGAGAGAAAAGGAAGCGGAACGATGTCGTCGGAAGTCATGTACAGCTTGGCCTGAATCAGCTGAACCGTCTTGTCATGCGAAAGGTCTCCGGCCACCACCACCTTCTTTTCATATCCCGGTGAAGTGATCGTTACATAATCTTCGGGCGAAGCTTTAAAAGCAACCACGCCGTTTTCATCGGTTTCCGTGTGGATAAATCCTTCGCCGACTACTACCGCCGCTTCGGGAATAGCATTTCCCTGCTGGTCGGTAACTTTGACGCTGACGTGGATTGATTTGATTTTTACCTCTTTTTTTTCCTGGGCATGCAGGTTTCCGGCCAGAAACAGGCAAGCAAGCAATAAACCGGTAAAACTGTATTTATTGAATGATGTGATTAATTTCATAACCTTCAGATTTTTGGTTTGGTTACCACACTTCGTTGGGAACGAAGTTTTTCATTTTGAAATTATCCTCCTGGTTGAAAGGCAGGTAGTACATGGCCTCTTTCCATGCGCTCTGGCGCAGAGCCTCCAGTTCATAACGGGTGTATTTGAAACCGGTGGGGTATTCCGTACTTTTGGGTACCTTCTCGATCTGGACGCCCGTGATGGGACCGGCGTAGGCTTTCGGCGCATCTTTCCAGCGGCGGATGTCGTGGTAATAATGGCCTTCGTAAGCCAGTTCCACGTTGCGTTCGTTTTTGATCCTTTCGCGGAAAACTTCCTTGTTGGCAATGAACTGGGGCTGAATGTTGACCATTCCAATACGGTTGCGGACCAGGTTGATTGCATCCACGGCGCTCATGGAAGCTCCCGGAGCCGGAGAGTTGGGGCCATAGGCTTCGTTGGCGGCTTCGGCATAGTTGAGATAGAGTTCGGCGAGGCGCATCAGCGGATCGGTGTATCTCACGCTGGTCCGGTTTTTATTGCTGGCTTCTCCCCATATCTTCCGCATCATGTAGCCGGTATAGCTGCGGCCCAGGTATTTGGGATCCAGCAGTTCGCCGTAAGAGATCACCCCGTCTTTTACTTCATACCAGATCTGAGCGGTACCAAACCCCGGGACTTTGGCCTGGTTGTAAAGAATATCGATGTAAAAGCGCGGATCGCGGTCTTTGTAAGGATCCTGTTCGTTGTAGTGTCCGGCATCGGCTGCAGCCTGGCGGTCGGCTTCGGTGTTGAGCGGATCGCCCCATTTGGTCTCAAACTTGTCCACAAAATTTTGAGACGGGCAAACCCCTGACCAGCTCGATACGCTGTTGCCAATGATCCCGCAGCAAATTCCGGCAAGGTTACCGCTGTTCCAGCTCAGGTTGCCGGCATTCCAGGCCCAGAGCTGTTCGTTGGTATAGAGCGTACCCACGTAGTTTTTTTTGTAATCGGCAGCGCTGAGCAGGGCATATCCATACTGTTCGGCAATTTTAATGGCCTCCCAGTTGGCTTTGGCTGCTTCTTCCCAGGCGCTCTGTCCTTTGTCGTTGTTGAGCGGACTGGCGGCATAGAGGAGTGCCCGCGCTTTGTAGGCTTTTGCTGCTACGCCGTTGGGACGGGCCTGTTCGGGGTCGTTGAGATGGCCGATTTGACCCGGACCGGGGTCGCGCCGCATGCGGCCGGCCTTTTCAAAGAAAATGGCAGCCGTGTCCATGTCTAAAGCAACCTGTTTGAGGGTTTCATATTTTGACAGGCGCGGGATGTCCCACTGGTCTTCAGGACCCAGTACTTTCCGGATGTAGGGCATCGGCCCCCAGATGCGCATCAGTTCGAAATGGCAGAATGCCCTTACAAAGTGGGCCTGTGCGATCAGGTCGTTTTTATCCTCCTCGGTTGCATCCTGCAACATGTCGATTTTTTCCAGGGTCATGTTGCATTTGCGGATACTGCGGAACATCGACTCGAGGATGGGCCGGCGGTTACCGTCGTAGGTAAATTTATTGACGAAGGCTGAAACCTGTCCGCTTTTAAAGGTATGTCCTTCCATGTAGCGGCCCTGGTCGGCGGCATCGGTCATTCCTTCCCACGAATATTTCTGGTCCCAGAAGGAGAAATAGAGCGGGAAAGCTGTTTTGATATTGTAATCCCGCCAGTTGCCGCTGTAGTATTTTCGTCCGTCGTAGACGCCGTAGAAGTATTGTTTGAAATTATCATACTTGCTGAATACCTCATCTTCGTTGAGCCCTGATTCGGGAGCTTTGTCGAGGTAATCTTCCAGGCAGGAGGTGGCAACCACCGCGCTGAACCCTGCCAGTAATAATATCATGATGAATCTTTTCATATCAGTTTAGAATTTTCAGGTTAGAACGCAAGCTTGACCCCCAGTTTCAGGCTGGACATCTGCGGATAGAATCCCTGCTGGAAGTCTTTCCGTTCAGGGTCGCCTTCAATCAGTTTGGTGAATGTCCAGAGGTTATTTCCAGTGGCATACACCAGCACGCTCGAAACTCCGGCCAGCCGGTTGAGGAATGTCGGATTTAAGGTGTAACCGGCATATACTTCTTTCAGCCTGACATAGTCGGCATTCCGGAAGAAGCGGTCTTTGATCATAACCTGGTACCCGCGGTCGGCTTCGCCGCCTCCCCAGAAGAGGATGTCGCTGCTGCTGCTGCCGCTGTAGTGCAGGGCCGAGTGGCCGGCGTTGGGATTGTCGGGGCGCCAGTAGTCGAGCTGCGAGGAGTGCACGCGCCAGTCGCCTTTGATAAATTCCACTTCGTAGGTTTGGTTGTACTGCACATACTTGCCGAGGTTACCCTGGAAGAGGAAGTTGAAATCAAACCGTTTCCAGGTGAATCCTCCCGACCAGGAGAAGGTAAATGGCGGATAGGTGAGCCCTTTTATCGGATATTTGTCGAGGCTGGTGATGTTGCCGTCTACCAGGTAGTCGAGGAATTTGTAGTCGCCCACAATGAGTTTTTCCAGTGCAATGGGCGAGGGATTGGTGTGGATATCGTCGATCGAGGTGTAGTATCCGGTTCCGGTAAGTTCCACCCCGTTGAATTCGAGGCCTTCAAATCCGTATTCGGAGCTGAGCATTTCGCTGAGCGGTTTGCCTTCCAGTTTGGTATGCCAGGGAGCATACGGCGGGTCGTCTTTGAAAAGCACCCGGTTTTCATTGTATCCCATGATTCCTTTCAGGAAGTAGGAGAAGTTATTGTCTACCTCCTTGTTCCAGCCAATCTCCACTTCTATCCCGTGTTTTTTCACCTTACCCAGGTTGAGCTCCTTGAAGGAGTTGCCTACCAGCATGGTTACACTTTTGGGGGTAAGCAACATCTTGTCGCGTTTTTCGTCGAACAGGTCAACCACCAGGGAGAGTTGATCGTTAAAGAGGCCCACTTCAAACCCGAGGTCTTTTTTGCGGGCTTCCTCCCACTGGGCGTAGAGATTGGGGCCCAGGTCTTCGTGGATAAAGCCGGTGGTAAACGGAGAGGTGTTGTAGTTGTCGCGGTAAAAGTCGCTGATGTAGAGCCAGCGGCTGCGGGCATAGTCGCTGCCCACTTTTCCGTCGGAATAGCGGATTTTGAATTTACTCACCCACGGGAGGGCGTTTTTAAAGAATTGCTCTTCCGAAAGCATCCAGCCCACAGCGCCCGAAGGGAAGAAGCCGAACCGGTTGGAAGGGGCAAACCGCTCGGAGCCGGTGTACCCAACGTTGACCTCAACCAGGTATTTCCGGGAGAAGTCGTAGGTGGCCCTGCCTACCAAAGCTTCATTGTAGTAAGGAAACTGCGTCTCCTTGTTTTTTTGTTCGCGGTTTATCAGCGCAAGCCCCGACACATTGTGGTTGCCAAAACTGCGGGCATAGTTCAGCGACATTTCATAATAGAGGTTCCGGTAGTAGCCGTCTTCCATATTTCCTACGTTGATGTCGAGCGGCAATTGTTTGTAAACCTCTTTCCCGGCAACAGAAATGATCCAGGGATTGACGGGGAGCCCCTTTTCATCAATCTTTCCGATGTTTTCATAATCAATCCGGTACTCCGGGAAAGCCCAGTTGGCTGTCAGTGACCTGTTTTCGAAGAAGGTATTCAGCGATATTTTTCCTTTGAAGGAAAGTCCTTCGGTGATAAAGTCAAGTCCCTGGTCTAAAATAAGGTCGGTGTAGAGTTTCGATTCGGTGTATTGGCGGAACTCTCCTGAGTTCAGGGTGTTATAGGGGTTGCCGGTGTATTCTCCGAATGCCTGCGACCGGCGCGGCTCTTTGGCATTGGGATAGTCTGTGTCGGGGATCTCCTCCAATACCCAGGCCGGGAAATAAGCCGGGAAACGGGCCGGACTGGTGGAATACATATTTCGCCACGGCGAGCTGTTGGGTTGGTTGCGGATACCGGTTTCCCCTCCCAGGTTAAACGAGAGGGTGGTGGATTTGGTCAGCGAAAAGTCGACGTTGGCACGGTAATTAAACCGGTTGTAATGGTATCTCATGTCGTAAAAACCCTCATGGGCCGCATCGAAAAAACTGCCTTCGTGCATGTATCCCAGCGAACAGAAGTATTTGATAAAATTGGTTCCGCCGGTCAGGTTAAAGTTGGCATTGATGGTTGGTGCAAAAGGTTTGGTAAGCAGGTCGAACCAGTTGACATTGGGAAACCGGATGGCATTGAGCCGGGAAGAGGGATTTCGGTACTCTTCCAGTTGCCACCGGGGAATCAGGTCGGCGAACTGCTGGCCGTTCATCAACGCGATGTTGTACATACTCATGGTCGTGTAGGAGTCGATATGGTCGGGGATGCGGGTAGCTCTTTGCAGACCGTAAGAAGCCGAAAAATCCAGCTTGGGTTTGCCCAGGGCGCCCCGTTTGGTCGTAACAATAATTACCCCGTTGGCTCCTTTGGCGCCAAACACGGCCGTTGCCGAGGCGTCTTTGAGTACCGACAGCGTATTGATTTCGTTCGGGTCGAGGTCTGAAAAGTCACGTTCAATTCCGTCAACCAATACCAGCGGAGCCGATCCGTTCCAGCTCGATAAGCCGCGCACGTAAATCTCGGAGTCGTTGTTGCCGGGTTGACCGGTTTGTTGCACGGTCAGCACCCCCGAAAGTTTACCGGTGATGGCATTGGTGACGTTCGAGGTGCCGGCACGCATGAGCGCCTGGTTGTCGATTTGGGTGATGGCGCCCACCACACTCTCTTTTTTCTGGGTTCCATAGCCCACCACAACCACCTCTTCCAATCCTACATTCTCTTCATGCAGAATAATATTAAACTGGGTCTGGTTACCAATTGCAATCTCCTGGGGTCGCATCCCCACAAAGCTAACCACCAGGGTTTTGGCGTCTGACGGAACGCTCAGGATGAAGTTTCCGTCAAAGTCAGTAGTGGTGCCCACCGTGGTGCCCTTTACAATTACCGTGGCGCCGGGAATAATTTCCCCGCTTGCGCCCGAAACTTTCCCCCGGATACCTTTTTGTTGCTGAAGCGTTTCGGTTTCGGATGCAATAGCTGAAAAGCCCAAGAGCATCAACAGCAGAAGAGTTCTCATCTTTCGATGGAACATTCTCTTCCGGTGGCATTGGGAATCTCCACTGGATAGAAAAGATTTTTCCATAAGTTTTGATTTAAGTTAGACTTGTAAGACTTAAGGTTAGTTTGTTAGAAGTCCGAGCAGGTTCGGTTTTTAACCTCCCGGTATATAATGGGTAGAGAAATTCCCTGTATCAGGAAGAGGAGCTGTTGGTAAAATTGTAACGATTGATAAAAAGGGGGAGGTGCTGTACTTCAGCCCGTATGAGGCTGCAAGTAAACCATACAGTTGTCTTCATAGTAGTTTTAAGTTTAGTTTGGCAATACAAATTTAAAAATATTTTTGAAACGAAAGGGTAGTTGTTGCAATGGATTGCAAAAAAAATCCCTGATCGAAAGACCAGGGATTTGATATCCAGCTTTTTATGGTTTCAGAAAGCAGTGTTTTTTTGATTTACTGCTTTGTTGAGGTAGGTTTTCCAATTATAGTTTGATGTAATTGGTTCCGTAGGGATAGCGTTGCGGCCGGCTCAGCATGGAGTTGGCCAGGTCGTTGTTTTTGAAGCGTTCCGCTTTGGGATCCCACGCCAGTCGTCCGGGGATTTTCATGGCGATGTGGCTGATCAGGCAGACGGTGCAGGCGCGGTGTCCGATTTCGACCGGCGAAATGGGCTCTTTGCGGCTCTTGATACAGTCGAGCCAGTTGCCGTGCTGGTTGTCGCTTTTGTAGAGGTGGATTTCGTTTTCCTTAATTTCGGAGGTGAGGATTTTCGGGTCGCTGGCGTCGAGCGCTTTGGCACTGTTGGCTTTGGACACCGGATCGCTGGCCGAGGCGACATAGTCGCCGCGCGAAACGAAAACCCAGCCTTCGGTGCCTTCGTAACGGATGCCGTTCGGGAAACCGCCGCTGGTGTACATGGTGATGCCGTTTTCGTATTCGGCTTTTACCATAAAATCGCCGTGGACATCCCACAGCCCCGATTTGGGGAACTGAGCCACAGCTTCCACCGAGATGGGGCCGGTGTATTCGGTATCCATTCCCCAGGCGGCCGAATCGAAATGGTGTTGTCCCCAGCCGGTGATCATGCCGGCGCCAAACTGTTCGCTGCGGAGCCAGCCCGGCCGGCCGTAATTATTTTGCGGGTGGACGCGTATTTCGGTATAATAAACTTCAGGCGTTGAGCCTAACCACATGTCGTAGTTCAGGTTTTTGGGAACGGGCATTTCGGGCGCTTCGGGCCCCGAGGGATCTCCGGGGAGTCCAACCTTTACGGTATGGATTTTACCGATCCGGCCGTTGCGTACCAGTTCGGCAGCAATCCGGAATTGCGGCGACGACCGTTGCTGGGTGCCGACCTGCAGGATGACGCCCTGGCGGTGTACAATGTCGCTCAGCAGCCGTCCTTCGGTTACTGTCAGCGAGGTGGGTTTTTGCAGGTAAATATCTTTTTTGGCCAGCGCTGCTTCAATCGCCGGCTGGGAATGCCAGTGGTCGGGCGTACTGATAATCACCGCATCGATATCGGGATTGAGCAGCATCTCGCGGTAATCTTCATACATTTTGACATCGACATAATTGGCGCTGCCGGTTTTTTTGGCATAATACGCCTCCACCAGTTTTTTGCCGTCGGCGAGGCGCTTGCTGTCCAGGTCGCACACCGCCACAAAGCGGGCCTGTTCGTAACGAAGGGTTTCGGCCATGTCGTGGTCGCGGGCAATCCGTCCGCAGCCAATCTGGCCAATATTGATTTTGTTGCTGGGGGCATTTTTGCCGAAAACCGAGGAGGGAACGATGGTCGGAATGGCGATTGCCCCGGCAGTTGTGGCGAGGGTGTTTCTGATAAAGTTTCTGCGTTTCATATAGATTTGAATTTTGAGTTTTATGATTTAAAGCCGGAAGAATTATGGTGCCAGCAGGATTTTCGGAGCGGAGGCAAAACTCTTCCAGTACATTTCTGCCTCTTCAGGGGTGATTTTTCCGTCGAAGACAATCATCCGGTATTTGAGCGTGTAGTTTTTTTCCGGTTCAATCTTCCATTCCTGGTGGCGGATGGGGCAGAATTCGAAATACATGTCGCCCCGGTTGCCGTTGGCATCGGGCGGCCACACCCGCATGGGTTCGGGATGCATCCGGTTGGCGGGGTGGCTCAGGAACAGGATTCCGGAGCGCCCTTCTTTAACGGCCGATTCGCCTTCGGTAATACACCAGCGGGCGTTGGTGCCGTCGGCTGCGGCGCGGGTTTTACCTTCCGAAGTAAGGACCGTGCAGTTCTCTTTGTGCCACTTTTCGGTAGCCCGGTAGCCAATCCCGCCGCCGTAACGGTAAGCGTCGAGCAGGATTCCGTTGGGGAGCGGGCTGTTCAGGGTGGTGGTCAGGTCGACCACCGAAATACCGGGTTTCAGGTTCCACACCCGCACATCCCACACTTCATTGAGGGCTGTGTTTTCGCCTCCGCCTTCCAGAAAATAGACGTGTTCCTGGCGCACTTTAAAGCCACTGAAAATGTTTCCTTCCACGGCATCGAGGTAGCCGGCAAATTTTACGGTTCCCTGGCCGAGGTAAAGGTTCCAGAAGTCGACTTCGCGCCCGTCGATATTGGTTTTGGTCCACGGGTTCCAGATGCCGTAGTGGTGGTAGTGGTCGGGTGCCTGGATACGGGTGAGCACTTCGCCACCGGGCGAATAGAGCGGATGGATAAATCCCGACCGTTTGTACTTCAGGTCGACGCCGGCCGGCGGGAGCGCCACGGCATGCTGGTAGCTCAGCACGGGCGAGTTGCCGTTCCACACGGTAGTGGTTTGGTCGTCGGTGTGGAGGGTGATGGCCGGCTGAAAACTTTCGGGTTGGGTTGTGGTGCGGATCACATATTTTTTTTCACCGGTTTTGTTGTCGAAAACAAACCACAACCGGGCCGACTGGCCGCTTTCCAGCTGGGAAGGCACCTCTTTCTCGCCGGAGGCGGTCATCAGGAAAAGGGCAATCCGCCCATTGTCGGTATTGTAGTTCAGCCCGTCGAGCGAAACGGCCACGGGCGACAGGCCGGCGCCTTTCTGCGGACGGACGGTAAAACGGGCCAGCTCCTGCGAAAAAGCAGTCTGAACCATCAGGAGGAAGAGGAGGAATACGGTTGTTCTCATTGTAGCAGGTTAGCGTTGTTGTTATTGATCTTTCAGCGCATCGATAAATGCGCGGATATTTTCAGTCGAAACATTGGGTGGCATTCCCCCGCCTACCGACCAGACGATGCGGTTTTTCTCTTCAACCGAACGGTACATGGCCTGTGTCTGTTCATAAACCTGTTGCGGGGTGCCGGCTGCCATCACGTCGCGCGGGGGCAGGTTGCCCAGCAGGGTGACCGATGGACCGGCCAGTTCGCGGATTTCGGAGAGTGTGTGCTCAAAGCTGAAGTTGAAGAGGTTAACTCCCATCTCCTGCAGGTAAGGCGTGCTGATCAGTCCCTGGGCGTCGTTGTGGAAGAAGTTTACCTTCGAGTCAAAGGCGTTGAAAATACGCTGAATGTAAGGAACGGCAAATGCGCGGCATTCGTCGTCGCCCACAAAACCGACGATGTCGTCGAGGATCAGGATTCCCTCAATGGTCGGGATGGTTGTTTTTTGCAGTTCGAGCCAGTTGACGGTGAAGCGGGTAATCAGGTCGAGGAGACGGTGGGTACCTTCGGGATCCATCATCATGGCCATCATCAGCTCGGTGGTGCCCATCAGGAAGGAGGCGATGTTGAGCGGGCCCCGTGCGATGGCAAATTTTACCTCGCAGCCGGCTGCTTCAATTTCGGGGCGGTAGTTAACCAGCCGCTGCAGCACGAACGGCAGCAAACCGTCGGTTTTCGGATTGGGCTCTTTCACCAGGTTCACTTCGGCAATGTCGGAGATGATACGGTCGGCATGCGGCAGGTTGTATTCGGTCCAGATTGACTTGGCGCCAAATGCCGACGGTTCGGTGCACATCCCAAATTCAGACCAGAATCCGGGCAGGAACATCACTTCCGGAAAAGTTTCAATCGCCTTGCGGTTGGCTTCAAACCAGGCCTTTTCGGAACTGTAGTATTGCAGGGTGCTGATCCCGTACCAGCCGGGCAACCACGGACTGTCGATGATAAATCCCGGTACCGGGCGGGCAGGCGTTTCGCCTGAAATGATCTGGAGTAACTGGTTCCACTGTTCGTTTTTCATCAGGAATGAATTAGGTTGATGACGCTGGCGGGCCGGAAAAGGACCTGGTTTGTTCGTTTTTCGAGTTTTTTTGATGATCCCGTCGTTTTCCTCACTCCGCCGTTGGTTTAATTTTACTCTTTTTTTAGAAATTATTCGTTAACCGCCCTGATCGGCTCAGTTCGGTTTTTTCAAATGTAGGAGAATACCGCCAGATTCGACAGTATTATTTTAGCAGGATATTGTAGTATATTTGTTGAAAAAGCGACGACATGAAAATCATGCACGAGCAGATCGGTTTTTCGGGGCAGCCAACCCTGAAAATAAAATGGGGAGAGATCCCTTTTTTTGGTTTTCCGTGGCACTACCACAGCGAATATGAGATTCTTTACGTCCTGGAAAGTTACGGAACCCGTTTTGTGGCCGACAGCGTGGAACCTTTCGAAGCCGGCGAGCTGGTGATGCTGGGAAGAAACCTGCCTCACTACTGGCGCAACGACGAAAAGTATTACAAAGGCGATCCCCGTTTGGTGGTAAAACGGCTGACCATTCACGTGCCAGGCGAACTGTTTGGCGACTACTTTATTCACCTGCCTGAGTTTTTGTCGATCAAAAAAATGCTGGAGCGGTCGGAGCGGGGGATCCGGTTTTTGCCGCCTTTCGACAGGGAAGTGGGTGCGCTGCTGACCGAATTGCCCGAATTTACCGGCTTTAATCAGCTGATCCGTTTTCTGGAGATCCTGCAACTTATGTCGGAGGTGCCCGATTTTAAACTGCTGGCCAGCGAGGCCTACAAGCCCGGCCTGCACGATTTGTCGGACGACCGGGTGCAAAAGGTGATCCGCTTTCTTACTTTTAATTACCAGCACCACATTTCGCTGGGCGAAGTTGCCAGCCTCGCCGGCATGCACCCCACGGCTTTTTGTCGCTTTTTTAAAGAAAAAACCGGGAAGCTCTTTTCGCAATACCTCAATGAATTACGGGTAGGATTCGCCTGCAAACTGCTGATGGACGGCAATCTGCAAATTTCGCAGATCTGCTTCGAAACCGGTTTCAACAACCTCTCCAATTTTAACCGGACCTTCAAAACCATCACCGGACTGACGCCAACCTCTTACCAGCTGCAGTTCCGGATAAGCCGGCAACAACCGGCCGGGCAGCTGCCGGAATAAATAAATTACTGGTGAATGGTGGTCGTTTTGAGTCACTTAAAAAGGTTGAGGAACTTTTGAAAGTTCTTCAATATTCCCGTGGCAGCCATTTGTCTTTGCAGAAATAAATTTACCTTGGCGGTTCTTTTGAAAAAAAAGGAAAAAAAATCAAACACTAACGAAATGACGATATCGAGAAGGAAATTTTTGACCGTCGGCGCTGCCGGAATTGGCGGAATAGTTGTGGCCGAGCGGGCGTATGACTTTTTTTCAGAAAGTAAGGTAAAGGCCAAAATTGTGATTGTAGGAGGCGGGGCCGCTGGTATTACCATGGCTGCCTATCTTTCGGACAAACTTCGCTACGACGACATTGTGATCGTGGAACCGAACGAAATACACCACTACCAGCCGGGATACACCTTGATTGCCGCCGATGTCTTTTCTCCGGAAGAGGTGCTGAAACCGACCGAAAATCTGATCCCCCGCAAGGTGAAATGGGTGAAGGATTCGGTGGTGGAGCTGGCGCCCGACCAAAACTACGTGGTTACCGCACAAAACGGGAAAATCAGCTACGACTTCCTGGTGTTGGCGCCTGGCTGTCAGATGGATTTTAACCAGGTGGAAGGAGTAACCAAAGAGACTCTCGGCGAAGGCAATGTTCACTGTATCTACGACTACCAGGGCGCGATCAAATGTCGCGATGCCATTAAGGAGCTTACCTCCCAAAAAGAGGGACGGCTGGTTTTTACCGACACTTACACCAAGCTGAAATGTGGCGGCGCACCCAAAAAGATATGTCTGATTACCGAAGATTACCTGAAAGATAATAACCGGCGGAACGATTTTGTCATCGACTATTATGCGAATGCGGAGGAGTTGATGAAACCGGCAGTTTATGGCAACCGGCTGCAGGAAATTTATGACGAACGCGGCATTGGGGTTCACTACAAACACCGGCTGGTATCGGTTGATACGGCAGCCAAAAAAGCTGTTTTCCAGGTTCTCGAAAAAACCACCCAGGGCGAAGTACCGCTTGGCGAAGAGCAGGAGCTGGTAACCGTCGATTATGATCTGTTGCATTTTACGCCGCCGATGGGGGCTCCGGCATTTGTCAAAAATTCGCCGCTGGCCATCACCACGGGCAGTTTGCGGCATGGCGGCTGGGCAAAGGTCGACCAGGAGACCTTGATTCAACCCGACTATCCCAACATCATCATTCTGGGCGATGTTGCCGGTACGCCGGCCAGTAAAACCGGCGCCGCCATCCGGATGCAGGCCCCGGTTGCCGCCGCCAACCTGATTTCAATCATGGAAGGAAAAGAGCCTGTGGCCAAATACGATGGTTATTCGGCTTGCCCGATCGTAACCGAGTATGGAAAAGTGCTGATGTGCGAATTTGGGTACGACGACAAACTTTTGCCTACCATCCCGTGGCTCGATCCGGCTGTGGAGCGCGGCATGTGGTGGATGCTGAAAGTCCACGGACTGCAACCGATGTATTATCACGGGATGCTGAAAGGGCTGATGTAAATTGGTACCATCCGGACCTCTCCGGAGAACAGAAGAGGGTCTCCTGCTGGCAGGAGACCCTCTTCCGTTTGATGCTCTTTTTTAAAGCAACTCCGCTTCCAGAAGCAGCTCTTCCATGTCCACCTGGACATTGAGGGCCTCTTCGCGGGCACGTTGTGCAAAGTCCTCTCCGTCTGAAGCGTAAATGATAGCACGCGAGGAGTTTACCAGCAGCCCGCACTGGTCGTTCATACCAAAACGGGCTACCTCTTCGAGGCTGCCGCCCTGGGCGCCTACCCCCGGTACCAGCAGGAAGTGGTTGGGCACCAGTTCGCGGATCTCTTCCAGTTTTTCGGCTTTGGTGGCCCCCACAACATACATCATGTTGTCGGTGGTGCCCCAGTTTTGGGATGTTTTTAATACTGTTTCAAAGAGCTGGTCGCCGGTTTCCTGGTTTTTCAGGTATTGAAAATCGGCCGCTCCTTTGTTGGAAGTGAGCGCCAGCAGAATGACCCATTTGTCCAGATAGGTCATAAACGGTTTGACCGAATCTTCGCCCATGTAGGGCGCCACGGTGACGGCGTCGAAGTCCATGTGGTCGAAAAAGGCGCGGGCATACAGGTTGGAAGTGTTCCCGATGTCGCCCCGTTTGGCATCGGCAATGATAAACTGCTCGGGATATTTTTCGCGGATGTAGCTCACGGTTTTTTCCAGGCTGATCCAGCCGGCAGCGCCCAGGCTTTCGTAAAATGCCAGATTGGGTTTGTAGGCCACACACAAATCGGCGGTGGCATCGATAATCTCTTTGTTGAAAGAGAAAACCGGATCGGAAGTTGCTTTCAGGAAGGACGGGATTTTGAGCATATCGGTGTCCAGTCCGATGCACAGAAAGCTGCGCTTTTTCCTGATCTGTTCAAAAAGTTGTTCGCGGTTCATAGGAAGCCCTTTTTGATTTCCCGGAGGGAAATGTTAATGATGTTACTATTTTTAATTTCTTATGGCCGTTCCCTTCCGGGGAAGAGGACGACGGCTTTGCTAAATTTCGGCCTCTTTCAGTTTTTCGGCATTCTCCTCCACCTGCAGCTGGTCGATGATTTCGTCGATTTCGCCGCTGATGATAGCCTGCAGGTTGTAGAGCGTCAGGTTGATGCGGTGGTCGGTAACGCGTCCCTGCGGCCAGTTGTAGGTCCGGATTTTTGCTGAACGGTCTCCGGAAGATACCATTGTTTTTCGCCGCGACGAAATGTCGTCAATATATTTCTGGTACTCCATATTATAGATACGGGTGCGAAGTTCCGACATCGCTTTGGCCAGGTTTTTCAGCTGTGATTTTTCATCCTGGCAGGTAACCACAATTCCGGTGGGGATGTGGGTGAGCCGGATGGCCGAGTAGGTGGTGTTTACCGACTGGCCGCCCGGTCCCGACGAGCAGTAGGTGTCTTTGCGGATGTCGCTCTCCCGGAGTTCTACGTCAAACTCTTCCGCTTCGGGCAATACGGCCACGGTAGCTGCCGAGGTGTGTACCCGTCCCTGGGTTTCGGTTTGGGGCACCCGCTGTACCCGGTGGACCCCCGACTCATATTTCAGAATGCCGTAAACGCCTTCGCCGGTGACTTTGGCCACCACCTCCTTAAAACCGCCGGAAGTACCTTCGCTGAGGTGGGTAACTTCGAGCCGCCACCCTTTTCGTTCGCAAAACTTGGAGTACATCCGGAAGAGGTCGCCGGCAAAAATACTGGCTTCGTCGCCGCCGGTGCCGGCCCTGATTTCAAGAATGGCGTTTTTCGAATCTTCCGGATCGGCCGGAACCAGCAGTAATTTGATCGCTTTTTCTTTGGCTTCGGTCAGCTCTTCGGCCTGTTCCAGCTCTTCGCGCGCCATGGCGCGCAGCTCCTCGTCCGACTCTTCGGCAAGGATTTCGCGGGCCGTCTGGATGTTGTCAACGATCTGTTTGTAGTCGCGGAAAGCGTTGGTTAACGCTTCCAGCCGTTTATACTCCTGGTTCAGTTTAACGTAGCGTTTCATGTCGCTCATTACCGACGGGTCGGTAATCTGTTGTCCCACCTCTTCGAAGCGGTGACGGATGGATTCAAATTTTTCCAACAGTGCAAATTCTGCCATATCCTGTGAAATGATTTTTTACGGTGAAATGATTGATATCAGATTGAAAACGGAATAACAAAGCGGTTTGCCGGAGTTGCACAACGCGAAATCCGGCAAGGGTAAAGTTTTCAAAGCTAATATTCGAAGATGCCGGCTTCGGTGTGGATGGTGAGTTTTTTCCCGTTAAAAGGTTCTACGTGCCCGATTACACGTGCATCGATGCCGAACGAGCGGGAGATCTCCATCAGTGGTTCGGCCAGCTCGGGGGTTACGTACAATTCCATGCGGTGTCCCATGTTGAACACTTTGTACATCTCTTTCCAGGCCGTCCCCGATTGTTCCTGAATGATCCGGAACAGCGGCGGAACCGGGAACAGGTTGTTTTTTACGATATGAACATTCTCGGCAAAGTGCATCACCTTGGTTTGGGCGCCTCCCGAGCAGTGAATAATTCCGTGCAAACCGGAACGCTGTTTTTCCAGGATTTGTTTGATGACCGGTGCATAGGTACGGGTGGGAGAGAGGACCAGTTTGCCGGCGTCACAACCGGTTTCCATCACCGGATCGGTGAGACGGAGGCTGCCTGAATAGACCAGGTTGGCCGGTACGGCTGGGTCAAAACTTTCCGGATATTTTTCGGCCAGATAGCGGGCAAAAACATCATGACGGGCGGAGGTGAGGCCGTTGCTGCCCATTCCTCCGTTGTACTGTTTTTCGTAAGTTGCCTGTCCGAAGGATGCCAGGCCAACAATTACATCGCCCGGAGCAATGCGGTCGGCCGAGATGACCTCGCTGCGTTTCATGCGGCAGGCAACCGTTGAATCGACAATAATGGTGCGTACCAGGTCGCCCACATCGGCGGTTTCGCCACCGGTCAGGTAAACGCCGATGCCCATGTTGCGGAGTTCGGCGCAAAGCTCCTCGGTTCCGTTGATAATGGCGGCAATTACTTCGCCGGGAACCAGGTTTTTATTCCGGCCAATCGTCGAGGAGACCAGGATATTGTCGGTAGCTCCCACACAAAGCAGGTCGTCGATATTCATAATCAGGGCATCCTGGGCAATACCTTTCCACACCGAGAGGTCGCCGGTCTCTTTCCAGTAAAGATAAGCGAGCGAGGATTTGGTGCCGGCGCCGTCGGCGTGCATCACATTACACCAGTCCGGATCGCCGCCCAAAATGTCGGGAATAATTTTGCAAAATGCCTTGGGAAAAAGTCCTTTGTCGATATTGCGAATAGCGCTGTGCACCTCTTCTTTTGAGGCGGAAACTCCCCTTGCATCGTATCGTGATTCGGTAACCATTGTTGTTTTCTGTGGAATGGCCGCAAAGTTAGTTAAAATTCAGGAGAAGGGGCGTTTATCCCCGAAAGTTTCCGGCTGAAAGCCGAAAGCCGCTCCGCCCTGCCCCACACGGATGACAGTTTGGGCAAAAAAAAAGGTTTGCGCCGTTCCGCGCAAACCAGGTTTCGTGCATGCTAAATATTTTGGTAATAAAGGAAACGCTTGATTTTCTGGGTCGGCGTTTTTTCAAAAGGTACCGGCTGGAAAATCACCTGCTGAATACGCGAAAATTTGTTGACCTCGGCATTCACCTTATTTTGAATCTCTTTCAGGATTTCATCCTTTCGTTCGTTGATCTTTTCCTTGAACTGAAGGGCATCGCTGCGCAGTGAAAGATATTGGTTTTCGATCTCTTCCATGTTGAGGTGGATAAAAGCCACCAGTTTTCCTTTTTGTTGAACAACAACCGATTCCAGTACAAAACGCATCCGGTTGATGACCGATTCAATCTCTTCGGGGTAGATGTTTTCTCCGCTGGCGCCTACGATCATATTTTTAATACGTCCCTTGATGGAGAGAAATCCTTTGGAGTCGAAAGCTCCCAGGTCGCCGGTGCGGAACCAGCCGTCAGCAGTGAAAGCCTGCGCCGTAATCTCCGGCATTTTGTAGTAGCCTTTCATTACATTGGGGCCTTTGGCCTGGATTTCACCTTCGCCGGT
>JARKOX010000150.1 GCA_029975525.1 Prolixibacteraceae bacterium
CTTTGCTCCGGCCTCCTGGTAGGTAAGCGAACTGTCGCGGCTGGCCACCTCCTGTAACAGAGACCAGGCATATTCGGTCACCTTCCGGGCACCTTCGTAGTTAATCCGGTCGGCATCGTCGGCCGGAGTGTGATAATCGCCATGTGCACCGGTCGATACAAAGAAAACGGGGATGTTCTGCATGTAAAACGAAGCGTGGTCCGAAGGGCCATAACCGTCGCCCGACAAAGCCAGTTCAAAACCGGGATTATTCTTCTTCAGAATCGTTTCGGCCTCTTTGGATGTCTGGGTACCACTGATGCTCAAAATGTTGGAGGAATCATCCAGACGGCCAATCATATCGAAATTAAACATCGCTTTTAGCTGGTCGATTTTTACAGGCGGCTGCTCCACAAAAGCTTTGGAACCTACCAGCCCCATCTCTTCGGCGCCAAAAGCAGCGAAAATAATTCCACGCCTGTTTTGCCTGAGACTGGCTGCTTTTTCGGCCAGTTCAATTACGGCTGCGACTCCAGAGGCATTGTCATCGGCGCCGTTGTGAACGGCAACCGTGTCCGGGAGGCGCGATCCGGATCCCGGTCCGCCCATCCCAAGATGGTCAAAATGAGCGCCAACCACCACATACTCATTTTTCAGTTTTTTATCGGTGCCCGGCAAAAGCGCCACCACATTATTGCTTTGTACCTGTTGCTGCACAACCTCCACCCGGGCCTGCAGTTCACCGGAGAGCGCAAAACTGGCCGGCCTGCGCTGTAAATTAAGCTGTTCTTCCAGTTTTGCCACCGAAGTTCCTGCAGGGATGAGCCAGCGATCGACCACTTCGCGGGTAACCTGAATAACCGGAATAGTGTAGGTACTGCTGTTCTTGTCGTAAAAAAGCCCCTCCAGCTGATCCTTTTCGCTGTAGTGAGGACCGCCGACCAACACCACGCCGGCTGCCCGGTGGTCGGTGGCGGTGAGTACTTTAATGCGCTCGTTGGCATATTCTTCAAAAACACTTTCCGTTTTGTCAATCTCCGGATCACCTTTCAGCAGCAGCACCCATTTCCCGGCCACCTCGATTCCGGCGTAATCATTCCATTTCAGGCTGTCTTTCTGAATATCAAATCCATATCCGGCAAACACTATTCCGCCAGTAAAACTGCCGTTCTGCGAAAAGGAATAGGGAAGAAAATCTTTCCCGGCCACATAATTTTCTCCGTTAAACGACGCCTGATTATTGGCGCCCAGGGTAACTGAAGCAATCAGGCTGAATGGCTGAAAACCGTTGTTGTAAAGCATTTTCAGCCCGGCATTCATAAATTTTCTGCGGATAAACTCAGCCGCCAGTGAGTCGCCTTTTTCACCCGGTTTGCGGCCCCCCAATTCATCGGAGGCCAGATAATTCACCGTTTCGCGAATATCCTGCGAAGTGATTTCTGGATAGTATTTTTTTGCACACGCCGAAAGCAGTCCCAGCACCACCAGCACCGCAATCTTTCCTTGAATGCCCGATAAACTCATCTCAATCTGGTTTAAAATATTTTAGTTGCTTTTAAAACAAATCCGGAACGCTATCCTAAACAGCTCTGTTCCGCTTTGGTTGGCCATTTTTTGTAATATTAACCTGAAAAATTTAAAATAAAGAGTTGTTTGTTAATTTTACACACGAAACAACAAAAAACAGAAACTTGAACATTGATTTCGGAGAAAAATACGGGGCCATTATTGTCATCATCAGCCTGGGAGTTGCTTTTGCCGTAACAGGACTTCTCTATTTCAAAACCCGCGATTCACGTGAATTAACTGTTATTCAGCGACGTGTGCTTGCCACGCTCCGCTTCCTTTCGGTTTTTCTGATGGCGGTTATGTTGTCGTCTCCCCTGGTTAAAACACTCCGGAAAATAATCCAGCCGCCGCTGGTTGTACTGGCGGTTGACAACTCCTCCTCCATGCCCGGAATGACCGATTCGGTTACCGCCAAACAAACGCTGCTGAATACCCTGCAAGCGCTGCAAAATGAACTCGACAAAAACTTCGAAGTGGTCAACTACACTTTCGGCCAGCAGGTTACCCGTAACGGAAGAGTAACCTTCTCCGAAAAACGCTCGGACTACAGCCAGCTGCTGCATGCCGTTTTCAACGACCATTTTAATGACAATATTGGGGCAGTGGTGCTGGTTGGCGACGGCATTCACAACCAGGGAGAAAACCCGCTGAACGCTGCTTCTGAACTGAGTTATCCGGTTTATTCCCTGGCATTTGGCGACACCACGCAGATCCGCGACGCACGGATTACTGCCGTCCGGGCCAACAAAACCGCTTTTTGGGGAAACCAGTTTCCGGTCGAAATCGATTTACAATTCAACCAGCTGGATAAGCAGAACCTGCAGTTTTCCATTTCCTGCAATGGCAGTAAAATTTATTCAGAATCTGTTTCGCCAGCCGGAAACGATTATTTTCAAACTATCCCGGTAACGCTTGATGCCACTGCGAAAGGCTTGCAGCACTACACGGCAACGATTGCGACGGTTGCCGGAGAACGGAATGTGAGCAACAACACATTTTCATTCGTCATTCAGGTGTTGGAGAGCAAGCAGAAGATTCTGATCCTCTCGCCCGGTGTTCATCCTGATGTGGGGGCTATTAAACATGCACTTGAAACCCAGGTCAATTACGAAGTAACCGCTGTCACCTCCGAACCTTTTCCGGATAACCTGGAAGATTTCAATTTAGTGGTGTTAAACCAGCTTCCAACTACCTCGGGGTCGGGTCGCCAGCTGGTGGAACGCGCGGTAAAAAACCGGCTTCCGCTTCTTCTTCTGGTCGGGAACCAAACTTTCCTTCCCCAGTTTAACCTGCTGGGACTGGGGCTGGAAATCGTTCCGCAGGCCGGAAATTTTGAAGAAGCGCAACCCCTCTTCAACGAACAGTTTGCCACTTTTACTTTGAGCAACGACCTGAAAGAGAGTTTTGCCAAATATCCGCCGGTGCAGGCGCCGTTTGCCAGCTATTCACTCGATCCGGCTTACCAGGTTCTGCTCTACCAGCGAATAAAAAACATTGCCACCAACCGGCCGCTCATCGCTGTGGCCAACCGCGACCGACAGAAAACGGGCGTTATTTTCGGCGAGGGAATCTGGCGGTGGCGCCTTTACAACTACCTGGCCAACAACCGGCCCAATGAATTTAACGAACTGGTTGACAAGCTGGTGCAATATCTGGCGATTCGGCAAAACGACGACAACTTTGTGGTTGACTACTCCCGGGTCTACCACGAAACGGAAAATGTAACGATGACCGCCGAGGTTTACAACGATGCTTTCGAGCTGATTACAACCCCCGAAGTAACCCTGGTTTTAACCGACGCCAAAGGAAGGGAATACCGCTACACATTTGACCGCCACAGCCGCAATTACCGGCTGGACGCTGGTATTCTGCCGGCTGGCGACTACCGTTTCATCGCATCGGTAACCATCGGAAATCAAACTTACACCGAAGAAGGAAATTTTGCCGTGATGCCCGTCAATATCGAAATGGTGGAAAATGCCGCCAATCATCGCCTGCTCTTCCAGCTTGCCTCCCAAACCGGCGGGCAGTTCTTCAGTGCCGGTGAAGCCGAAAAACTGGCTGAAGCTTTAAAGGCAAATACCCGGATCAAAACTGTTTCCTATTTTCAAACAGTTCTGAATGAAATTTTAAACTTACGTTGGATTTTCTTCGTTATTTTGTTGTTGCTTGGAACGGAATGGTTTTTCAGGAAGTTCTGGGGAATATATTGAAC
>JARKOX010000171.1 GCA_029975525.1 Prolixibacteraceae bacterium
TTTCATTGTTTTGACAATCAGTAGAGTAAAGTTATGGTAAAAACAGATTGAATGGTTACAAGTTGTCTGAAAAAATATGTTGGCTGAACACCTTTTTTTTGAAGTTAAAAATTGTTTGTTGGTTTTGAAGAAAGCTCAGAAAGTGTGTAAAAACCGGCACCAATAATTTTTACACCGATCCCAGGGAATACCAGTTGCAAGAGCGTTGAGGATAAGAAAAATCAGGATTTGATTCACCGGAGATGAATAGGGCTGGGCAGCCGATCGACCAGCCATTTTTTTATCTTTTTTTCTAACTGTAAAATTAAATAAACAGGCGATGAAAAAAATAGTTGTGTTTTTAGTTGCAGCCGCAATGCTGGCTGCATTTACACCTCCCAAAAAGCAAGGCAACGGCTTTTTCAGGATCTTTAACGGGAAAAATCTCGATGGCTGGGTGGTGCATGGTACCGAAAAATGGTATGTTGAAAAGGGGCTGCTGGTTTGCGAGAGCGGACCGGACAAGGAGTATGGCTACCTTTCCACCAAAAAGGTTTATGATAATTTTGATTTGGAAGTGGAATTTAAACAGGCGGCTAACGGCAACAGCGGAGTCTTTTTCCGCTCCACCTTTGAAGGGACCAAAGTGAGCGGCTGGCAGGTTGAAGTTGCGCCTCCGGGGCACGATACCGGCGGAATCTATGAATCGTACGGGCGCGGCTGGCTGGTGCAGATCCCCGACGAAAAGGAGAATATCCTGAAAATGGGAGAGTGGAACAAGATGAGAATCCGTGTTGAAGGCGGACATGTTACCACCTGGCTTAACGGGCAACAGATGGTGGATATTAATGATGAGAAGATTGCCGCGGGAAAAGGGGCTATCGCGCTGCAAATTCATTCGGGTGGCGGTATAAAAGTTTACTGGAAAAACCTGCGCATCCGCGAATTGTAGAAGGTCATTTACAAAAGTCATTCACCGGCGGGCAGGTCTCTCCGGTGAATAACTTTTTTGTTGAAAATTCCCCGATTGCCCCTAAACAAATGCGCAGGAATCCTGTTCGAGTGTCGGGTTAATCATTAAAGTCTGAAGCCATGATTTTAATAGAACAGTTAAAGTGGCGATATGCCACCAAACGATTTGACCCCAACAGGAAATTGACACACGAGCAGCTCCATACAATTCTGGAGGCAGTTAATCTTTCTGCCTCTTCTTTAGGATTGCAGCCCTACCGGATTTTTGTGGTGGAAGACTCCGAAGTTCGCAAAGACCTTCGTCTGGCTGCGCGGAATCAGAGCCAGGTCACCGATGCGTCGCATATATTTGTATTTGCCGTTAAAACCAACCTGTCGGCTGCTGATGTAGCGGAATTTGTACGCCGGGTCAGCCAAAAACGGGGAATACCATTGGAAGAGCTGGCCGAGTACCAAAATCGGTTGATTAGTTCTGTGGAGTCGCGTTCCATCGAAAACCGAACTGCCTGGGCTGCCCGGCAAGCCTATATTGCACTGGGCTTTTTGCTGGTTACCTGTGCTGTTGAAAATATTGATGCCTGCCCGATGGAAGGTTTCAGTCCGGAGGAGTTTGACCGGATTTTGGGATTGACTGAAAAAGGATTGACGGCAGTGGTGATGGCAGCCGTGGGATTTCGTTCATCCGGCGACAAATACCAGTATATGGCCAAAGTTCGCCATGAAATCAGCGATTTATACTCCTTCGTGTGAAGAAATAACAAAACAAGAGAACCCGCTGCGACAAAACCTCAACAGTATCTTTTTTTGAAATTTCAGGAAATCAGGCGAGGTTACTTCTTTTCCGGCTGTAGAGGAAATAAATTAACATTCCGGCAGCCATCCAGATAATCAAACGCAGCCAGGTGTCTACCGGCAAGGCAACCATCTGGGCCATACAGATGACAATCCCTCCGAGGGGAACCCAGGGAACAAAAGGCGTTTTAAACGGACGGTGGGTTTCAGGGCTGGTTTTCCGCAGAATGATAACGCTGGTACAGACAATCACAAACGCGAGCAGTGTGCCGATCGAAACCAATTCGCCCAGCAGGCGGATGGGAAGCAGTCCGGCGATAATTGCCGAGAAGAAACCGGTTAAAATAGTGGTCATGTGCGGGGTGTGAAATTTGGGATGAACGCGCGCAAAACTTTTGGGCAGCAGGCCGTCTTTGGCCATTGCAAAAAAGATGCGGGGCTGTCCCATCAGCATCACCAGCACCACCGAACTTAATCCGGCCAGCGCCCCAATCTTAACGAGCGGGCGCAACCATCGTAACGAATCGCCGGCGCGGTCGATAGCCAGGGCGATCGGGGCAGCCACATTCAGCTCTTTGTAGTTGACCATGCCGGTCAGCACTGCCGCTACGGCCACATATAAAATGGTGCACACGGCCAGCGATCCTAAAATGCCGATGGGCATATCGCGGTGTGGGTGTTTGGTCTCCTGGGCAGCAGTGGATAAAGCATCAAAGCCGATGTAGGCAAAAAAGATTACGCCGGCTCCGGTAAATATTCCCGAGATGCCGAAGGATCCAAACTTCCCGGTATTTTCCGGAATAAAAGGAGTCCAGTTTTCAACGTTGATGAATGACAGTCCAAAGCCGATGAAGAGCAGGATAACGGCCACCTTGATGAAAACGATGATGTTGTTGATGCGGCTCGATTCCCGGATCCCGACGATCAGCAGGGCCGTGATCAGCACCACCAGGGCCACTGCCGGGAAGTTAATCAGGCTGCCGGTAGCCACCCATCCGTTGCCGGGGATGTGGTCAAATGGCGCCTGGCAAAGTTGATCAGGAATGACAATGCCAAAATCTTTCAGAAAACTGACAAAATAGCCCGACCAGCCTACCGCTACCGTTGAGGAGGCAAACAGATATTCGAGGATCAGGTCCCAGCCAATGATCCAGGCTACAAATTCGCCCAACGTGGCATACGAGTAGGTGTAGGCGCTCCCGGCAATGGGAATCATCGACGAAAACTCGGCATAGCACAAGCCGGCAAACACACAGCCAATCCCCGAGAGGATAAACGACAGAATGATCGCCGGCCCGGCGTAGTTGGCGGCCGCTGTTCCGGTCAGTACAAAAATGCCGGTGCCGATAATCGCACCTACTCCAAGGGCAATCAGGTTTTTGGCAGTCAGTTCCCGTTTAAGGCCGGTGTCGGTGCTGGCTTCCCGCAGAAGGGAGGGAATCGATTTTTTCCTGAAAAGTTGGCTCATTCTTTTTTTTGGTATTAGCTGGTTTTAAAATAGGATTGCAAGCAAAACTGCTCCGATGAGCAATTATAGCAATTTCGGGCCGTAATCCGGTTGGGGATTGTAAACAAAATGAAAGTATTTTTTTTAGTTTCTAAGGTTTGGTTAAGGATGTTGGACGAAATGAAAGAAGTAACCCCAATTCCACCGGTAAGCCTTGCGTGGCCGGAGGGTTCTCCTGCTCTTTCGGATAAAAAGGCGCGGAAAATTATAAATTTTGCAGTTGCTGCCCCAAAACTTTGAAAATGATGCTGTTTTTGTTGAGAAGTTATTGTTTTTAAAGATCATCCTTTGTAACTTGTTAATCGAAAGTTTAAAATTTTTTAAAGTTTCTGTCGTTTCTAATAATGGCTGTTGATTGTAAAAATCAATGATGAAGACGTTTTTAGAGCGCTGAAAACCAGTTCTTTTAATCACTCAAACATGAATACGTTTTGTAAAATATTGTTTATCTGTTCTTCAGTAGTTTACGTGGTCGCATGTGACCGTCCGGTCTGTTTTAACGAGAACCCGGTTTTTGACCAGTCGTCACCCGACTCGAAAATGTATAAAGATGAGTTGGCTTACCAGCTCAAGCAGGTTGACCGCACCAATCTGACTTATTGGTTCGACAAATACGAAGAGAAAGAGGGAAAGGAGTATATCCACGTGTTGATCCAGGGGAATGGATTGTGTGCCAAAGGGGTCATTACTGTCAAAGAGTGGAACAAGCTGGGAAAGATCAGACAAACCAAAGGATTGGGTTTCCGGGGAGCCAAACTGAAGAAATTATGTTTCGATATTTACCAGGACGCCTTGGTAACGGAATTTATCTATCGAAGCATCGATGCAATTATCGATTGAGAGAAGTGAATCCGAAATTGATAAATAAAATAACCACAAAGAACACGAAGCGTTTTCTTAAAAGTCACCATCGAGGAGTTTTGATTCGTCTGGTGAAGCTTGGTATCCTTTGTGGTTAGCAGTTTTTCCGGCAACCCCTCAGGTTGCACCGGTTATTTCAGTGAATTGCCCAGCAGGTAGTAAACATCGTTCCAGCGCAACTCCTTTTTAATCTCTGAAATGGTAGTTTTTTCGTCGATAAGCAGGAGTTCGATGTCTGCCATTTCTGCAAAGTCTTCCAGGTATTCCGGGTTTACCGAGAGGCTGAAAGCGGTGTGGTGGGCGCCTCCGGCCAGAATCCAGGCTGCTGCCCCGACCGGCAGGTTGGGACGCGGTTTCCACATGGCACGGGCTACCGGCAGTTTGGGAAACTCCTTATCCGCCACAACTACATCCACTTCGTTTACGATCATCCGGAAACGGTTCCCCAGGTCGATAATCGAGGCGTTGACAGCAGCTCCCGGCTGTACGTTGAAAACCAACCGGGCAGGATCTGATTTTCCGCCGATTCCCAGCGGGTGTACTTCCAGGCGTGGCTTGGTGCTGGCTGTTGACGGACAGATCTCGAGCATGTGTGCGCCCAGCACTTTCATGCCAGCCGGGTCGAGGTGGTAGGTGTAGTCTTCCATAAATGAAGTTCCGCCCGGCAATCCCTGCCCCATCACTTTCATGGCACGGACGAGGGCGGCATGCTTCCAGTCGCCTTCGGCGCCAAAGCCGTACCCCTGCGCCATCAGCCGCTGAACGGCCAACCCCGGGAGCTGTTCCAGTCCGTGAAGGTCTTCGAAAGTGGTGGTAAAAGCTGAAAAACCGCCCTCTTCAAGGAAATTTTTCATTCCCAGTTCGTAGCGGGCCTGCACCCGGACGTTGGGATGATATTCGCCTCCCGGCCTTCCCTCTTTGGCTACATCATACACCTCCAGATAGATATTTATCAGCCGTTCTACTTCATGCTCGGGAACCTCCTTGATGGCTTTTACCAGGTCGCCAATGCCGTATCCGTTGACCGAATACCCGAAACGGATTTGTGCTTCAACTTTATCTCCCTCGGTAACTGCTACTTCGCGCATATTGTCGCCAAAGCGGGCTACCTTGCCGCCCTGCCAGTCGTTCCAGGCTGCTGCCGCGCGAGTCCAGATACCCACCCGCTTGCGAATCTCCTCGTCTTTCCAGTGGCCCACCACTACTTTGCGATTTTTTCGGAGACGACTCAGGATAAATCCATACTCACGACCGCCGTGAGCCGACTGGTTCAGGTTCATAAAATCCATGTCGATATCGGCAAACGGGATGTCGCGATTGAACTGGGTATGCAGGTGCATGAGTGGTTTTTTCAGGATGCGCAGACCGGCAATCCACATTTTGGCTGGCGAAAAGGTGTGCATCCAGGTAATAATGCCGATGCAGTTTGGGGCTGCGTTGGCTGCGGTGCACATTTCGGTAATGGCCTCGGAGGTTGTCAGCACTGGTTTGAAAACTACCCGCACCGGGATGTGTTCTGAATTATCAAGTGCCTGCGCAATTTCAAGTGAGTCTTTGTCAACCTGTTGCAAGGTTTTTTCTCCGTAGAGATGCTGGCTTCCGGTAACAAACCAAACTTCCAGCCGGTTAAAATCGATCATGGTAGATGTTTTAAGTTTTATGAGCTAAATGTAGTAAATCTTTTAAAAGTAAAATTAACTTTTATTGTGACACCGACCTATTATAAAACATGTCGAAAATTTGAATGGTCAGTTGTTGCGTAACCGTTCGGCTGTTTCTGTGATGAGCTGCCAGGCACGTTCAACCTGTTTTTTGGTGGTGTGGGTTTGCGCGATGCTCATGCGCAGTACCACCCGCCCGGCCAGTTTGGTGTGGGAGAAGAAGATTTTTCCGGAGAGGTTGATCTCGTTCATCAGTTGCAGGTTAAATTCGTCGGTGCCGTTGTGGCGGAAGCATACCAGGTTAAACGGGGGGCTGGTTACCAGCTCGAAATGGGGCGACAGGCTCACCTGTTCGGCAAACCAGCGCGCCAGCTGCACATGTTTGCGGATGTGAAATTGTAAGCCTTCCACACCGTAGTGACGGATGACAAACCACAGCTTCAGCGACCGAAACCGGCGTCCGAGCTGGATGTGCCAGTCGCGGTAGTCGAACACTTCGCCCGACTCGGTGGCTTGGTTTCGCAGGTATTCAGGCAGAATGGAAAAGGTGTTGATCAGGTGTTGCCGGTCGGCCACCCAAAAACAGTCGCAGTCGAAATTGGTGAACATCCATTTGTGCGGATTGAAGCAGAAACTGTCGGCCAGTTCCAGTCCGTCGGCGTGGAAGCGAAATTCGGGACAGAGCAGGGCTGTTCCCGACATGGCGCCGTCGATGTGGAGCCACAGGTTTTCGTCGCGGCAAATCTCCCCGATCTTCCTTATCGGGTCAACGGCGTTGGAAGAGGTGGTGCCGATCGTAGCGCATACAAAAAATGGCAGGAAGCCGCTCTCCCGGTCCTGTCGGATTTGCTCGCGCAGCAGGTTGGGGCGGAGGGCAAATTTTTCGTCCACGTCAATCATACGCAGGTTTTCTCTTCCGATGCCGGCAATTTTAACCGCCTTTTCAACCGACGAGTGGGTTTGGGCCGAGACGTAAGCAACCAGCTTTTGCTGCACTCCTTTTTCATTACCCGAAAAGCGGGTTACCTTTTCGCGGGCGGCCAGGACGGCTGCCAGTGCCGACGACGAAGCGGTATCCTGGATAACGCCGCCTCCGGTGGAGGTTGACCGGAAAGCCTGCGGCAACTCCAGCATTTCGGCCAGCCAGTCCATTACCCGGGTTTCCAGTTCGGTGGCAGCCGGACTGGTTGCCCACAGCATGCCCTGTACGCCCAGGCCCGACGACAGCAGATCGCCCAGAATGGCCGGGAACGAAGTGTTGGCCGGGAAGTAGGCAAAAAAGTTGGGCGACTGCCAGTGGGTGATCCCTGGCATGATAATCCGGTCCACATCTGCAAGCATTTTATCGAACGGCTCGCCAGACAGTGGTGGCATTTCGGGTAGCTGTTTTTTGATTTCACCCGGTTTTACCTGCGAAAGCACCGGATACTGTTCAACCTGTTCGTAGTAGTCGGCGATCCAGTCGATCAGCTTTTTCCCTTCCTCCCTGAACTGCCCGGGAGTCATATGATATTCATTCATCTACCCTGAGATTTGTTTTCCGGGGACTAAAAGTAGCAATTTCTTGTTTCGGGTTGGGAAAAGTTGTTGGCAATGTATGGGGAATGGCGTGGAAAAAAGTATGCTGATCCGGAAGGGATAACCCGATTGGGCGAAGCCAAAAAGGGGAAGCGGGATTTCTGGCAGAGGTTTGGCCGGGCGAAGAGGGATGCTGAAAGTCAGGATCAGAACCGTATCGAAAAGTTTGGCCACTCGCCGGTAAAATCCGATCGGGAGATGTGCACCACGGTAACACGCGCCAGCGGCGGCCCGATCCGGGCCCAGTCGGCCAGGGTTTTCAGATCGGTTTCTTCTCCTTCGGCAACAATCTGTACATGACCTTCGGGCGTGTTTTTTACAAAACCGGTCACGCCCAGTTCAAGGGCTTTTATTTTTATAAAGTGGCGGAACCCCACTCCCTGTACGGTTCCGCGCACAATCATTTCATAGTTGCAGTTCATTTTTACAAGTTCCGGCAGAAAGTTAATGGGCGGTGACTTCAGCGTCCGGCAGGTTTTTGGAGGGGGTGAAGAGTGCAATGGTTTCGGTTTGGGCCAGTGCCCAGATGGAATATACCCCAACAGCTGTTCCCACCGGGAAATTCATCAGGTGGATAACGGCCAGGATGAGGGTGAGGATTCGCGCCCACTCTTTCCTTCCGAAAAGTCCCAGGCCGGCAATAATCCCCGGAATACTCATCAGAATGAAAAAAACCAGCGCGACGTTGGCAATGGTCGGGAGAATAAACTGGGCGTCGGGATCTTCGACAAAATTGCCCACCAGCCGGAGCACCACAAATGCAACAATCCCGATGATAATTCCGAAAATGCTTAATCCGATTTGCAGGGCTGCAATTACATTGACATGTTTTTCCATAATTGTTCCTGGTTTTTTAAAGTTTACATCAAATTTACAAAAACCTTTGGGTTGAAGGTTGATTTTTAGACGAATGAAAACAAACCGGCGACAAACCGGTTATTTAAGCAGCAAAAAAAGGATAACCGATGGAAATTCGGGATAAATTTGCGGCAGTTTAAGAGAGAAAGGCTAGACATGGAAATTTTGAAAGTTATTTTGATGGCAGTGGCCCTGGTTTCGGTAGCCATGTTCGGACTGGCTATCCGTATCCTGCTGAAAAAAGGGGGCCAGTTTCCCAATACGCATGTGAGCGGCAACAAATACCTGAAAGAACAGGGTATTTCGTGTGTTCAGTCTTACGATCGTATGGAGCAGAACAAAGCCCGGAAAGAGGTTGACCTCACTGCCCTGAAGGTTGCCCAGAAATAGGTCTGAACCATGACCCGGTCAGCCACCGGAAGGAAGGCGCTGAAAAGTTCCTGATTTCCGATGGCTGTTCGGACAACCGGTTGTTACTCTGCCAAATGTTCCCTGAACTTATCCGACATATAAACTTTGTTAAAGCCGGTTTCGTCGGAGTAGATGAAGTACACTTCAATCTCCGGAAGTTGCTTCGATAATTCCACACTTTTTTCCAGTCCCATTACCATAAAAGCCGTGGCAAATGCGTCGGCTGTCATGCAATTGTCAGCCAGGACCGTTGCGCTCAGCAGGCTGTGTTGGACCGGGTAACCGGTTTTGGGATCAATGGTGTGGGCAAATTTTTTCCCGTTTTCAACGTAAAAATTGCGGTAGTTTCCCGATGTGGCCAGCGCCCGCTCCGGAAGTTTTACCACGGCCTGCAGATCTTTGTCTGAATAAAAAGCGGTTTCGTCGGGTTTGTTGATCCCGATTGACCACACATTTCCTTTTTTGTTGACACCCCGGGCCACCACTTCGCCCCCGATTTCAACCATGTAGTTTTTGCACCCTTTTTTTGCCAGCAGCTCTCCGATCAGGTCGCAGGTGTACCCTTTGGCAATCGCGCTCATGTCGAGCATAATACCGGGGTTCTCTTTTACGATTTTGCCGTTTTCGATTTTTACTTTTTGGTAACCGGTCAGGATCAGCAAACTGTCAATCAGCGGCTGGGTGATCTTTTCCTTGTGTTTGAAGCCAAATCCCCAGGCGTTGACCAGCGGGGCCACCGTAATATCGAAAGCGCCGCCGGAAATCTTCGAAATTTCCTGCGACCGGTTGAAGCAGTTGACAAACAGCGGGTCAAGTTCCACCGGCTGGTTGGTGTTTACTTTCGAAATGACCGATTCGGATTTAAACGTAGAGAAGATATTGTCGAGCTCGTTGAGCCGCTTTTCAATGTCAGGTTTGAGCTCTTTCCCACCCGGACTTTCGTAAACGATGTGGTAGATGGTGCCGTAGATCTGGCCTTCGTTGTAGAGGTAAGCGTCCGGCTTCCGGCACGAAACAGTCAAAACCAGCAGCGCCAGCACGGTGGCGGCAATCGTCAGGGCGTTTTTTGAAAAAAGGGAGCGCAGAAAAAAAGGAAATCGTGTTTTCATTTTTCAGTGGTGTGAATTTCAGGACGAAATTACGAAAAGTAAGTTTTATGCCGGGTAAAGGGAGATGAAAAGATGCAGCTGGGCGCCGGGGCAGCTGCCGCCAGCAGGACGGTACCCATTTTTGTTGTGCTTCTTTTTGTAACTTCGGGTAGTTAAAAACAAAAAATGTATTCTATGAAAAAGATAGCCATGTTGGGTACCGGTTTGATCGGTACTTTTTACACCATGTCGCTGCACGGATTGCGCAGCCGTGACCGGGTGGTGACGGTTTATTCCCGTTCGGAGGAGCGCGGACGCAAGTTTGCCGCCGATTTCGACATCCCGAAATTTACGACCAGTTTGCAGGAAGCCGTGACCGACCCCGAAGTGGATGTGGTGGTGGTTGGACTTCCCAACAACCTGCACCGCGAAGCAATCTTTGCCGCAGCCGACGCCGGCAAGGCGGTGTTGTGCACCAAGCCGCTCGGGCGAAATGCCGAAGAAGCCTGGGAAATCCTGCGGAAAGTGGAGCAAACCGGCGTATTTCATGGTTATCTCGAAGATCTGGTTTACACCCCCAAGCACCTGAAAGCACACGCCTCGGTGGAGGCCGGCGCCATCGGAAAGGTGATGTGGGTGCGCTCGCGCGAGGCACATCCCGGCCCACACAGCGACTGGTTCTGGAATCCTGAAATTTCGGGCGGCGGAGCCATCCTCGACCTGGGATGCCACTGCATCGAAATCGGACGCAGCTTTATCGGTAAACACATTCGCCCGCTGGAGGTGGTTTGCTGGGCCGACACCCAGGTGAAGCCGATTGCCGCCGAAGACCATGCCATCGGATTGGTGCGTTATGCCAACGGCGCCATCGGGCAGTTCGAGGTGAGCTGGTGCTTCCGCGGGGGCATGGAGTTGAAAGATGAAGTGGCCGGCGTGGATGGCAGTATCCGGATTGACAATTTCCTGCGAACCGGCTTCGAGATGTTTTCCGCACCCGGAAAGGGAGGTTACGTGGCTGAAAAAGCCGAAACCGAAAGCGGCTGGATCTTCCCGGTTGGCGACGAAGTGCACGAGTTGGGCTACAACAACATGTTCACCGACATGTTCAATGCCCTGGAAAAGGGGGCAGCTCCCATCGAGGATTTTTACGATGGCTACGTGGTGAATGCCATTATGGACGCCTGCTACCGGTCGGTGAAAAGCAAAAAATGGGAACCCGTCGAACTGAAAGAGTGGCGCGGCTCCGACCAGGTTGAACCCCTCACCGCTTTTGTGGAATACGACGCTGCCTATTGGCTGGTGAAAACGGAAACGTTACCCGATGGTCGCCGAAAAGTGATTCTGAAAGACAAAAAAACGGGCGAAATTATCCAGCGCGAAGGCTGAATCCTTAAACCTGTCCCATGAGAATGTTTTCGGGATTTGGCGGAAAACCTCGCCATGAACGCCTGAAGCGGATGAAGTCGTCGGGAAATTACGCCGGGGGTGTTTTCCAAAATCCGGTTGAAACGGTTCTGTCGTTCCCGTTTTTTAAGGTGATGCGCAAATTATGGGAAAAGGATTCGGCCAGGACTCCGCGAGCGCCTGTTCCGGTTTTGAAGCCCGACCCCACTTTTATCGAAAGCTGCCCCGGAATTACGGTGACCTGGCTGGGGCACTCTTCTTATCTGCTGGGAATAGAGGGAAAGAGCGTGCTGGTTGATCCGGTTTTTAGTCAGAGGGTTTCTCCTTTTCGCGGGATGGGGGCCAAACAGTTCCCTTTTTCCGCAACCATCGGAGTGGAGGATTTACCCCGTATCGATGTGGTACTGTTGACCCACGACCACTACGATCACCTCGATTTTGAAACCATCTGCAAGCTGCGCGACCGCGTGCCTGAGTTTATCATGCCGCTGGGAGTCGGGGCGCATTTGGAAGCGTGGGGAATCGATGCCAAAAAAATTACCGAGCTGGATTGGTGGGAGCAAACCGGGCTACTGTCTGGCCTGAATATTCAGGCAGTGCCTGCCCGCCATTTTTCGGGGCGCGGGCTTTTCAACCGGTTTTCCACATTGTGGGCTGCTTTTGTTATCCAAACGCCGAGGTATTCCCTTTTTTGCGGGGGCGATTCGGGGTATTTCTCCGGGTTTGCAGAAATTGGCAGGCGGCTGGGGCCATTCGATCTGGCCATTTTGGAGTGTGGGCAATACAGTTCGTACTGGCCAGCTATTCATATGTCTCCGGAAGAGACCGTTCAGGCTTGCATCGACCTGGGTGCCAACGTGCTGTTGCCGGTTCACTGGGCTAAGTTCCGGCTGAGCATTCATCCCTGGAAGGAGCCGGTGGAACGGTTGCTTGCCGAGGCGGAGCGGCAAAATGTTTCCGTTGTTACCCCGCGTATTGGCGAGACGTTTAGTCTGGCAGGAGCGCTTCCCCGCACGCCGTGGTGGAACTTTGAATGAAGCGAACGACGGATTGTTTTTTATCTGGATATTTTTTGGGGAAGGATCTTTCAGCAAAAAAGCCGCTTGAAGGCGGCTTTTTTTACTTATCGGGATTTTCCCTTTTTTTCATGCGGTATTGTTCAAACATGTAGGCCCGGAATTGGTTCTCTGCGCGGTAGAGAGCCAGTACCTTCTGAGGCGGCAGAATTTTCAGGAATTTTTCATTGTACATTTCAGCCAGCTCCGCTTCTTTGCGGAAGGTGGTTGCAATTTCGCGGGTTGTTTTAATGATTTCCTGGTCGGAGAGTTTTAAATTCTCGTCCCGGGTTTTGTGCTCCAGTTCCCGGCGCCGGTGTTGTACCTCCATGCGTTCTTTTTCGAACTGGTTGTATTCGGGCCAGAAACTTTCGGCCTCTTTGGGGGTGAGGTTCAGCTTTTCGGTGAGGAAGGAGATTTTCATACTTTTAAACTTCTCGAAGTCCTCACGGCCTCCCTGTTTTTGTGCAAAGCTTTGAATTGTCAAAAGCATTGCCGGCAACAGAATGAATAACAGCTTTTTCATGATGCGGCTCTTATTTGATTTGCATGTAAATTTCAAATTCACTTTGGGTTGTGCTCAGATAACTGACCAGTTCTTCGTCGTTAAAAGTAACTTTTTCTGGTTCATTTTCCAGCAGGGCATAAAAGGTGGGGTCATCCACGTTTTCGAGGAGGTGAAGCAGGTTGTCGTCCAGGTCGGTAGCGTTTTCAGGTCCCGAGGCCATCTTTTTTGGGGTGAAGATCTGCAACGGCCAGTAAACCAGCATGAAAACCAGGAGGAAGCTGGCTGCCAAACCCATAATCGGTTTTAAGAGACGGATGATTTTACCACGCGGCTCTGCAGGCACGGCAATAAACTCCTGTTCGAGTTTGTGGTTTAACCGGGCCGGGAAGTCGTCGAAATAGTGCGGCGGCACCCTGAAAGGAGGCTCCTTTTTAAGTTCCGACAATCTCGGAGGTATGTTTTCCAGGCTATTCATCGCTCAATTTTTTGGTTTGACTCTCTTCAGCAATAAAAGTTTAACGGAGAATTTATTCCTGTCGGTTCATGTAATCTTCGATCTTTTTAACCGCATGGTGGTAGGAGGCTTTCAGGGCGCCTACCGAGGTTTCCAGAATTTCCGACATCTCCTGGTACGGAATTTCGTCGTAGTAGCGCATGTTGAAGACCAGCCGCTGCTTTTCGGGCAGCGTGAGAATGGCTTTTTGCAGGGTTTTCTGGATTTCGTCCCCGTCGAACCACGGGTCTGATTCCAGGTTTTGTTTCAGGTAGTCGCTGACATCGTTCAGGGGCAGAATGGCCCTTTTCTTTTGTGAGTTGACAAAGGTCAGCGACTCGTTGGTGGCAATACGGTAAAGCCAGGTGAAAAGGCTGGACTCCTCGCGGAAGCTTTCAATATTTTTCCAGACTTTCAGAAAGGTGTTCTGCAAAACATCATCGGCGTCGTCGTGGCTCAGTACAATTTTGCGAATATGCCAGTACAGGCGTTGCTGGTATTTCAGTACCAGCGCCTGAAAAGCTGCGTTTTTAGCTTTTTCCTGTTTAAGCCCTTCCACAAGTTCCTGGTCGGATGGGTGCATATAGCTGTGTTGTTTCTTTTTCAGACGATTCCCCCGGTGAAAAGTTTAAAATGGGTTGTTAAATTCTGAAGTTAAGTCCTTCGTTCACCAGCCGGTTGTAGTTTCCCGGGTCGAAACGGTAAAGTTTGGCCGCACGGTGTGGCACGTTTTCCTGTTTTTTGCCGGTCTCTTCCAGCAGCTCCATGTTGTGGATTTTTTTTCGAAAGTTTCTGATGTCCAGTTTTTTGCCCAGAATTGCTTCGTAAAGCGTCTGCAGTTCGGTGAGGGTAAACTCTTCGGGAAGCAGATGAAATCCGATCGGATGGTATTGAACGGTTTCGCGGAGATGGGCCAGCGCAGCATGAATAATTTCGAGGTGATCGAAGCAGAGCGGCGGAAGTTCGTCGATGCCAAACCACTGCATCTTTTTGGTGAGGGCCGATTTGCGCAGGTTGTGGTAATGCAGGTTGATCAGGGCATAGTAGCCAATGGTAACAACCCGGTAGTACGGAACCCGGTCGGCACGTCCAAAGGTCTGGAATTGTTTCAGGTAAACGCCCGTCAGGCCGGTGCTTTCACTGCTGATATTCTGGGCAAATTCATCGAGGCTGGTTTCGGCCGGGGCATGAGCGCCAATCAGGCCCCAGGTGTGGTCGTCCAACAACGAGGGGTGCGAATCGTAGAGGAAGCTGATCTGTTCGTAATCTTCTTCTTGCTTCAGGATGTGGGTCAGTAGTTTTGGGTCGGCCTGCCAAAGCAGTACATTCAGTTTATTGTTGTCGAATCCGAAGATGACACAATCGACAGATATGTTTTTCAGTAGCATAGTGGATTAAGTTTGAGCAAATGTATAAAAGCTGATGTAACTCAACGGCCGGAAAATATGTTTTAAAGAGTTTTTTTGCAAGTTTCTCATGAAAAACAGCGGATTTTCTTTTTTCGACAATTTTCAGAAGCAGGTATCGAAACAAACCTTTTGGGAAACTGTGGAAGAAATGGGCTTCTGAAGAATAAACGATAGGCGTTGAAACATTCTCCAACTGCCGGTTTTGGCAGAATTGGAAATAGCTGGATTTGTAGCCTGAGGTTGTTTGAAAGTCACGGGCAGTTTGTGCTTCCGGGAAGCGTTTGGGCTGTGCCCGGCTTCTTCGGGTCATGTTTTGAAAAAGTAGTCCAATCAGCCAGGTGTTTTTTTTCGGAAGGCAGTGACTTGTCTCTCTGACGTTCCGCTGGTATTTTCCGGGTTTTTGATTATTGTTTTCCGCCCTTCGGTCAACCATTCAATTTAAAATTTTCGTCTTGCATTGTAATACAAAGGGCTAACTTTGCAAAATTGGATAAAGAAAAATTTATGGCATTAAAA
>JARKOX010000172.1 GCA_029975525.1 Prolixibacteraceae bacterium
ACTTCCCGGACCACTGAAAGTTTAAAACTCATCGAATAATCTCGCTGTGTTCGCTTGTAATACAAGTTTTTGTAATCTTCTTCCATAGTGTTACTCTTTTTTGTGTAACGCTATTTCAGGACGTGACAGATAAAAGAAGAAAGGCCGTCTCAAAATTGAGACGGCCTTTTTTGTGCAACCGGAAAATATCATTACCCGCATTTAACCAGCCTGAGGAATCGACCGCTTACGTTTCGGACGATTACTGTACCAGTAAGCAACCAGGCTGATCGCTTTCAGAATACTCTGGTTAATCGGATTGTAATCATTGGCCAAATAGGGATCAATCGCCTGTAGTTCATAATAATAGTCACTCACAACGGGAGCGATCTGCTTCCGGTTGATTTCAGCAGTTATGCCCGATAATTTTTCGGCATAAACCTCTTTCTGAATTTTACAGAGATAAGGCTGGAGCTGATTATTCTTGTCCTTTACAGCCGATGATCCGAATAAACGGCATATCAACCCGCGATACGCATAGTTACTGCAACCGTTTTCGATTTCACTCAACCGCAATGTTTTCAGATTGATGCACAACGTTTGTCCGCTTTCAATTTTTTCGAGGGCGGCTTCATACTGGTTGGTTTGAACCAGATAATAAGCCAGCGGCAAAAACTCCAGGACATTTGCTTCCAAATCGGGTTTCAGGCAACAAAGGTTACACCCCGTCTGGCAGGTCAAACCGGTACCTTTTTGAAGAGTTACGACTTTCTTTTCTAATCGTTTGAAAATCTGTTCTACCTGTTTAATCTTTTCCAGCATGTTTAGTCAAAAAAAGCGGGATAAAAATAACAAAACAGCGAAAAGATGGTTTTTAAAACTTCAAAAAAATCAGAACCGGATGTTATATTTTACCTTAAAACGGGCCGCACTCTCTTCGAGCAGGTAACGGTTGTCGGGTTTCCGGAATCCCGAAGTCCAGGCCAGGATAATTTCGTTGCCGGGTTTCAAAATCCATTGAAATCGGGATTGCCAGCCAATCACCTTCGAGTCGTTGTCATACTGAAAATAGTTATTGAGCGTTAAAGAGGGGCTAAACAGGAAGTTGACGTTCAGCTGGTATATTTGTGCTGTAAAATCGCCTTCCGGCAGTTTAACGTGATTTCGCTGGAACTTTCCGCCCAGGAATAGTGGAACTGCTACCTTCCAGTTGGCCGCCAGCGTAAGATCATTGCGGGTGCCGCTGAAAAAATTTCCCCAGCCATAATTCCCATCCCCCCAAACGTTGCGGCTGCCTTTGGTTTTCAGAAATACCGTCCGGCGCCACCAGTCATATTCTCCGCCGGGAATCACATAACTACCGAAAATCCTGAAATCCTTTTCGAGGAATTCATACTGCCGGTGTAACGCAAAACCGGCCTCCTCCCCCGACTTGAATCGAATTTTCAGGGGAGTCAGGCTAACCTCGCTCGTTTCGGTGATCTTTTCAAAATTGGTGATATAATCTACCGCCCCTCCACACAAAACCTGCATAATTCCCCACCGGTCGGGACGCGGTCCGATCATCAGTTCGGCATACGACTCTCGGATATTGGTCCGGGGAACAAACCCCATTCCGGCAATAAAGTTTTTTCCAATCTGGTGGTGACCCGCCCTGATATTCAGAAAATCATTGGGATAACTGAACTGCGCCCCCCACGAAACATCCTCCGAACGCACGCTGTCGGTCGACGATTTCAGTCCAAACAGCACCAGGGCAATATTTTTATTGCCGTTAAATTTCGATGACGCCAGCTTAACATCCATCCCGGCAACCAGGTTTTGCCGTCCGTCAAGGGCATTTCCGTAGGTTCCGATCATCCCCACCGACGACTGTTTTCCGAGGTTCCGGGAGATGCGGGCCACTGAAAAATTGGAGTTCCCGCGGTCGCGGTCGTCAGAAATATGCAGCATCCCAATATTCCAGTCTTTGACCTGCCCGGTAAGTTTTGCTCCGTAGTTGATCGGAATAGGCGAGCCGTTCTGGTCAAGCCCCATGCGGCGCGAAAAGAAGGTAACCAGTCGCTTGGCGGCCGGCCCCGACTGGTCGGCGTCGATCCCAAACTGAAAATAGTTGGAGCCGTTCAAGAAAAAATCACGTTTTTCGGGAAAGTGGAGGTTGAAACGGGTCAGGTTGATCTGGCGGTCATCAACCTCGGTTTCCGCGAAATCGGTATTGATGGTCAGTGACGATTTCAGACTGGGAGTAATCTGGTAAAAAATATCCACTCCGCCGGTCAGTTTTGAGTTGTTTTTTTGGTTTCGCCGCGTGTTGAGGCCGGCCACCACATAAGGCGACACGTCGAGTCCGACCCCCTGGGTGATTCCTTCCAGCCCGGTCAGCGTACCGGCATCCGAAACCTGAAACTTCTGCGTATTGACGTTGGCTTCAGGCCAGTACGACGACTCCAGCTTGCGAATAATATGGCGGATCAGTTTCAGCCCCCACTGGGTATTCCCTTCGTAAAACCCCAGCGTTTTGAAAGGGATAGCTACCTCCGCCTCCCAGCCGTAATCCACGATACGCGCTTTGCCGTTCCACAGTCCATCCCACTCTTTGTTGAGGGTCCCGCCGTTGTCGCTCACAATGGCATCGCCGATCGAACCTCGCGGCCCGATCTGAAACCAGTAGGCATTCCGCCGGTCAGAATAGGTATCCAGGATGATCTGCACCCGATCGTCGTTTCCCAGACTGATATCGCGGGCCATCTCCTTGGCCGTTATTTTGGCCGGATCGTCCCAGCAGCGGAAACCGAAAAACAGAAAATCGTGGTTGTAACAGACATACACCTCGGTTTTTTCAGAAACCGGCGCGCCGGGATTGGGTTCACGCTGGTAAAACTCCGTAATAACGTGGGCTTTTTGCCAGGCTTCGTCGTCGAGGACTCCGTTGATTACCGGTGCTTTTTCAATTTTCACAGCCGGCACCGGGGGCTGGGCATGCAGCAAACTGACCGCCAAACAGAGACTTCCTGTTCCGGCGAAGATTTTTTTCAGATTCAAAATTCGGAATAATAAGGTTTTGGGATTCGAAAATAACAAAAAACAGCAAACC
>JARKOX010000175.1 GCA_029975525.1 Prolixibacteraceae bacterium
CCCAGCAGTTTGCTGAGGTGGCCAACCAGGTGGCGCATCGAAAATTTATCTTCGGGACCGGCTTTCGGACGGCCGAAGTGCGACATGATAACAGGCGAGCCGCCAGCCTCCATCACCTTGCGGATGGTGGGCAGAGCTGCCACGATCCGGGTGTCGTCGGTGATTTCGAAGTTTTCGTTCAGCGGCACGTTGAAGTCAACACGGATCAGCGCCTTTTTGCCTGAAAAATTGTAGGTGTGTATTGTCTGCATGTGTCAGAAATTTTTTTGTTGATTTTTATTCAAAGATAGAAAATATCTTGCTTTCGGGCAGGGTGTTATTTTTTCCGGTTCGGAATTTAATATTCATATAACCTGAAATATTGCCCGGAATAATCTATTTTTGAAAGCGGATAAAAAGTAGATCCGGCAGGGCTTTACGCCCTTTTTGATGAATTGCGGGTTATGTTGTTGAAAGAAGTTATTGGTCAGGAAAAGGTGAAGGAACGGCTGATTCGTTCGGTACAGGAGCAGCGGATCAGTCATGCACAGCTTTTTTCGGGCCCCGAAGGATCGGGGAAGCTGCCGTTGGCAATTGCCTATGCACAGTATATTTCGTGCCGTCAGCGTACCGACACGGATTCGTGCGGGGAGTGCCCGTCGTGTCGCAAGTATGCCAAACTTATCCACCCCGACCTGCATTTTGTCTTTCCGATTTTTAAGCCCAAAAACAACCAGCGGCCGTTTACCGACGATTTTTTGAAGCAGTGGCGCGAGTTTGTGCTGGCATCACCTTATTTTAACCTGAACCAGTGGCTCACTTCTCTGAATGTGGAAAATGCCCAGGGAACGATCTACGCCCACGAGAGCGAGTCGATTTTGCGGAAGCTGAACATCAAATCGTTTGAGTCGGAATATAAGGTGATGATCATCTGGCTTCCTGAAAAGATGCAGGAAGAGTGTGCCAACAAATTGCTGAAAATGATCGAGGAGCCGCCCAGTAAAACCCTGTTTCTGCTGGTCACCGAAGACGAGGAGGCGATTATTGGCACCATCCGCTCGCGCACGCAGCTGATTAAGATTCCGCCCATCGAACTGACCGCCTTGCAACAGGCCCTTCTCCGCCGGGAAGAGCTGGAGCCCGACACCGTGGCCGAAATGGTCCATCTGTCGAACGGAAATTATCTCAAAGCCCTGGAGTATCTCGACATGGGCGAAGATAAAAAGTTCTTCTTCGACTCCATCCAGTCGATGATGCGGCTGGCCTACTCCCGGAAAATTGTGGACCTGATGGAGCTGGCCGAAGAACTGGCCGGAATCGGGCGCGAAAAGCAGAAGGATTTTTTCATCTACGCCCTGCACCTGATGCGCGAATATTTTATGATGAACTTTAAAAAGCCGGCGCTGACTTACCTCTACAAGGAGGAGAAAGATTGGGGCAAAGATTTTTCGCCGTTTATCAATGAACGGAATATTATCCCGTTGACCAGGGTTTTTGAGGAAGGGCACCTGCACATCTCGCGAAATGGCAATTCCAAAATTATTTTTGCCGATGTGGCGCTTACCATTGTGCGGCTTATCCGGCGATAACAGCTTCTGTTCAGCAGATTGCTTTCCGGTGGCGAAACTTTTTATCCATCAGTTTATTATTATTTTTGTAGCACTTTTCTGTCTGCCTCCCGGCAATAACTGACGGAATTTGATAACCGTTACCGTATGGAAAAAATAGATTTTATAGAACGGGGTGTTTGTAAAGGCCGGTTTGGCTCGTGCGGCAAACTCGATGCCGTCGACTGGCTGCACGATATTTCCAACATAGCCAATCCCAGCCAGATTGTGGAAGTCAGGTTTAAAAACACCCGCAAAGATTATTTCCGGAATGTGAACGACCTGATCCTGGCCGTTGGCGATATCGTTGCGGTTGAAGCCAATCCTGGCCACGATATTGGCGTGGTTTCGCTGATGGGAGACCTGGTGCTGGAACAGATGAAAAAGCACAAAGCCACCCTGCTCAACGGCGAACTGCGGAAAATTTACCGCAAAGCCCGGCCGGTTGATATCGACAAGTGGAAAGAAGCCATCTCGCAGGAACACATCACCATGATCCGGTCGCGGCAGATTGCTGCCGACCTGGGGTTGAACATGAAAATCGGGGATGTGGAATACCAGGGCGACAAAACCAAGGCGATCTTTTACTACATCGCCGACGAGCGGGTCGATTTCCGGCAGTTGATTAAAATCCTGGCCGAAAAATTTCATATCCGCATCGAGATGAAGCAGATCGGCGCCCGCCAGGAGGCCGGCCGGATCGGCGGAATCGGTCCGTGTGGCCGCGAACTCTGCTGCTCAACCTGGATTTGCAGCTTCGTGTCGGTAACCACCAACTCGGCGCGCTACCAGGATATTTCGATGAATCCCCAGAAGTTGGCCGGACAGTGTGGAAAACTGAAGTGCTGCCTCAATTTCGAAGTCGATACCTATATCGATGCACAGAAAGATTTTCCGCCCACCAACATTCCGCTGGAAACCGAAAAAGGCAAATATATTTTCCAGAAAGCCGATATTTTCAGCGGCATTTACTGGTATTCGCTCCAGAATGAATTTTCGTCGAGCCAGGTTGCGGTTCCGGTCAAAAAGGTGAAGGAGATCCTCCGGATGAACAATGCCGGCAAACGCCCGGAAAAGCTCAATTCCGAAATTGCTCCGGTAGTGGTCAACACCGAAGATAAATTTCAGAATATGGCCGGACAGGAGAGCATCAGCCGGTTCGACAAATCGGAAAAATCACGCAAACGGAAAAGATATCCAAAGAACATCCGGAGAGGAAAAAAATGAAAATCCGCTGTTTGATCATTTGGGGTTTAATGGTTGGCGCCTTGCTGTCGGCGTGCGACCGGAAAAGGGTCTACGATACCTATCGTGAATTCCCGGATGCCACCTGGGAAGCCGACTCGATTCAAACATTTGACGTTGCGGTTTTCGACACCAAACAAAACCATAACCTCTATTTTAACATCCGAAACGACCGCGATTATCCGTTCAGCAACCTCTGGCTTTTTGTCACCATCGACCAGCCCGGAGGGACCCGGCTGACCGATACGGTTGAAGTGGTGCTGGCCGATCCTGCCGGGAAATGGCAGGGAAAAGGATTTGCCGGGGTGTATGACCACCGCATCCTTTACCGCCAGAATATTTATTTTCCGGTTGCCGGGGAATACCGTTTTTCGCTGCGGCACGGGATGCGCACCACCAGCCTGAAAGGGATCACGGACGTGGGAATCAGAGTTGAAAAAATCAGATAATTTGCTGTGGGTAAAAACAAATTGGCAAAATTTGCTGAAATGGCCCGTTTTGAAAATGTGCTGCAGGTTTCGTACCGCGAACTTGCTGAAAACGGGTTTTCGCTAAAAGGAGAGTGGGCTTCCCGGTTTTTTCACAACCAGGCTCCCCTGGTGCTCGAACTGGGCTGCGGAAAAGGAGAATATACCGTAGAACTGGCCGAACGTTTCCCCGACAAAAACTACATCGGGGTCGATATTAAAGGTGCGCGGATGTTTACCGGCGCCAAGCGGGCAATTGAAAAAGGATTGAAAAATGTCGCTTTTCTGCGTACCCGTATCGAAAATATCGGGCAGTTTTTTGGCCCTTCCGAAGTTGAGGCGATCTGGCTCACCTTCCCCGATCCGCAAATGAAAAATGCCCGAAAACGGCTCACGTCCACCTTTTTTCTGAAAAGATACCTCTCTTTTCTGGACCCTTCGGGAGTTGTTCACCTGAAAACCGACAGCAGCTTTCAATACCAGTACACACTGGCCGTTGCGCAACTCAACCGGTTTGAAATTCTTGCCCAAACCGATAACCTTTACCAGTCTGATTTGTTGAATGATATTTTGAGGGTCCGGACGTTTTACGAAAAACAGTGGATCGACCGCGGAATCGACATCAAATATCTCGCTTTCCGGCTGTCGGGTGATCCCGAAAACTGGGAAGAACCAGCCGGGGAGATTGAAAAGGACAGCTACCGCAGTTTTGGGCGCAGTGCCCGTGAATAGGCGTGGAATGAGTGATTTTTTTGAACAGGTTTACGAAGTGGTAAAACAGGTTCCGCCCGGGCGGGTAACCACCTACGGAGCCATTGCCGCTTACCTCGGAGCGTCGGGAGCTGCCCGGATGGTCGGCTGGGCCATGAATGCCTCGGGCCGCCACTCCGGCTTTGTGCCGGCCCACCGCGTGGTAAACCGCAACGGCCTGCTCACCGGAAAACGTCATTTCGGCGCCCCCGACGTAATGCGCGAATTGCTGGAAAACGAAGGGGTGGAAATCTTCGAAGACCAGATTGTCGGGTTTGAGCAGAAATTCTGGGACCCCTCACGCGAGCTGGAGCCGTTGGATTGAGGCAATCGCACAGCGGAGGGAAACAATACAGGTGGCGGGTGACCGGTTTGCACCGCAACCCCGAAGCCAAACAAACATAAAATAACAGGAGGATTAAAACATGAGTGAAACACCCCGCAAGGTAATTATTCCGAAAAATGTCACCGATGCACTGCGGAAGGTAACCTATCCCGGCAGCAATCAGGATATTGTAACCCTCGATATGGTGCAGGAGATTCGTATTGCCGGGCAAAAAATAAACTTTTCGCTGGTTTTTCAGCGTTCCGACGATCCGAACATCGAACCGCTGATTGCGGCCTGCGAGGCGGCAATTGGGAAATATATCGGCGAAAGCGCCGAAATCCGGGGCAATATCGCCGTAAAATATATCCACAACATGGAGCGTCCGGTTTTGCCGGGGGTGACGAATATCCTGGCCATCGCCTCCGGAAAAGGCGGCGTGGGCAAGTCGACCGTGGCCGTTAACCTGGCGGTGGCGCTGGCCAATACCGGCGCCTCGGTAGGGTTGATTGATGCCGATATTTTCGGGCCTTCCATTCCCAAAATGTTTGGAACCGAAGGAGAGCGTCCCGCTGCCGAGCGGATTGGCAACCGCGACATGATCGTTCCGATCGAAAAGTTTGGGGTCAAATTTCTCTCCATCGGCTTTTTTGTAGCTCCCGAAAGCGCCCTGATCTGGCGGGGGCCGATGGCTTCAAACGCCCTGAAGCAGCTGATAATGGACGGGAACTGGGGACCGCTCGATTATTTGTTGATCGACCTGCCTCCCGGCACCAGCGATATCCACCTCACCCTGGTGCAGACCGTGCCGGTGACCGCCGCTGTTATTGTCACCACTCCCCAGGATGTTGCCCTGGCCGACGTGGTGAAAGGAGTGGGGATGTTCCGCAGCAAATCGATCGATGTGCCGGTATTGGGGCTGGTTGAAAATATGTCGTGGTTTACCCCGGCCGAACTGCCCGAAAACAGGTACTACATTTTTGGAAAAGATGGCGGGAAAAAACTGGCCGAAGAGATCGGGCTACCGCTGTTGGGGCAAATCCCGCTGGTACAGGGAATTCGCGAAGGGGGCGACGACGGGGTGCCGGCTGCTTCCAAAACCGATTCTGCTACCGGAATGGCATTTGCCAGTCTGGCCGCCGAAGTGATCGCCCAGCTTGAGTTTCGCAACGCCAATCTCGATCCGACCAAAAAAGTTAAGGTTTCAAGAAAATAGGAAAAGTTTTGCCCGCAGCAGGCGGCACAACCGGAAACTTTTGTTTCTTTATTCTGCGTTCCGCAATGCAGTTCTGAAGTTAAATACCCCGGGCCGGTAACAGGCCACGTGACGGAAAACGGTTTTTCCGTTTTGGTATCATGGAGTTGCATTTTTGGCGGGATTTTCCGGAAGAAAGGAACAATATTATTTTGAAAAAAGAGTTTAATCCTACAACGTGTAAACAGGATCTATTTGAAGCGAAAATTTTTACATACCGTCTTTTTTCTCTTTCTGACCACCCTATTTTCCGGTTGCTCTACTGAAAAGAATACCCGTGTATCGCGGGCTTACCACAATGTCACGTCGCGGTACAATATCTATTTCAACGGGAAGGAGAGTTTAAAAGCTGGCCTGGAGCGGATTGACCAGACCGTGGAGGATGACTTTACGCGGATTTTGCCCGTTTTTAAAGACAGCGAACCGTCGGCAGCCAAAGTGGCCAAGTCTGATATGGACAATGCAATCCTCAAGGCGTCCAAGCTGGTCCAGATGCACTCCATCACCAAAAAACCAAAGCGGCGGCGCCTCCGTACCCGCAGTTACCAGGAGTTTGCCAGCCGGGAGGAGTTTAACAACTGGGTCGACGACAGCTACCTGCTGATGGGGAAGGCCTATTTTTACCAGCACAATTTTATATCGGCCACCGACAATTTTTCGCAGGTGGTCCGCAAGTTTTCGGAAGAAGAGACCCGGTACGACGCGCTGGTGTGGCTCATCCGCTGTTACAGCGAGACCGAACGTTTCAGCGAAGCTTCCGAGGTAATTCTCTCGCTGCAGGCCGACAACAGTTTTCCGCGGCGGCTGGAGCGCGAGCTGGCGCAGGTCACGGCCGACTACTATCTGAAACAGAAAGATTATCCCGAAGCCATCAAGTTTCTGGATATTGCGGTTAAAAAAACTTTCTGGAAAAAACAGAAAGCGCGCCTGCAATACATCATGGCACAGCTTTACCGCGAAACCGGCAACCTGCCGATGGCAGCTGAAGCTTTCCGGGAAGTGGCCCGCCTGAATCCTCCGTACAAAATGGCTTTCAACGCGTGGATCAACGCGGCCGGCATTTTTACCGGTCAGGGGGATGTCGAAAAACTGAAAAAAGAGTTGCGGCGAATGCTCAAAGACGAGAAAAATACCGAATACCGCGACCAGATCTATTTTGCCCTCGGGAATATCTTTTTCCGGGAGGGGAACCGCGAACAGGCCATTGAAAACTATCGCCACTCGGTAGCTACCAGCTTTGAAAACGACCACCAGCGGGCGCTTTCGGCTGTCACGTTGGCGGATCTCTATTTTGAAGACCGTCAGTACCGCGAATCGCAGGCTTACTACGACAGCGTCATGATGGTGATTGACAACAATTATCCCGATTATAACAAACTTTCAGACCGATATAAAAGCCTCTCCCGGCTGGTGGAAAATATCGTAACGGTTGAAGTGCAGGACAGCCTGCAGCGCCTGGCCAAAATGCCCGAAGTGGAACGAAATGCCCTGATCGATAAGTGGGTCGCACAAGAACAGGAGAAACAGCGTTCGGCCGAACTGCTTGCCAGCCAGGAGCAGATGAACCGCGGCTTTTACCGGGCCAACGAATACCGGTTTGGGTTGGGACGGACCGACGAAGGGGGCGGATGGTATTTTTATAATCCGCAAACAGTCTCCTACGGAAAAGCGCAATTTCAGCAGCGGTGGGGCCGCCGTAAACTCGAAGACGACTGGCGCCGCCAGAACAAAACCTCGCTTTCGCCCGACGAGATGGAGGAGTTTGCCGGGCTGATCGACTCCTCGAAAATCGTCGTCCGCGTGGATGACCCCCTCAAACGGGAATATTACACCCAGGACCTGCCGGTCAACGACTCCCTGATGGCGCTTTCTCACGACAAGATCCGGGATGCCCTCTACAACTGCGGGAAAATATTCAAGTCTGATTTCAATGACTATCCGCGCTCGGCCGAATCATTTGAAGAACTCAACCGCCGTTATCCCCAAAATATTTATCAGCCATCGGCCTATTTCGACCTCTACGATTTGTATGAGCTGATGAATGACCAGCAAAAAGCCGATTATTACCGGAACCTGATTGTCGGAAATTTTCCGGAAAGCAAATATGCCCGCTACCTGCAGAATCCCAACTTTTTTGCCGAGCTGCAGGAAAGGCAGGACTCCCTGAACCGGCTCTACCAGGATGCGTTCCGCGATTATAAAGCGGGAAGATATGCCAATGTCTCTGTGCTCGCTACGCGCATGAAGACGATGGAACCCGACAGCCTGATTATCCCTAAAATCGATTTTATGGCGACAGTGGCTGGCGGGGTCCAATCGGATATGCCGGCTTTTGAAGGGTTGCTGAAAAAATACATTGCCACCTATCCCCAGGCAGAACCCACGCCGCTCGCCGGTGAAATCCTGGCCCTGATTCAGGACAGTACCCTGGCCGATTACCGCAAACTGGTCGAAATGGGGTATCTGCACGATGAAATCAAAAACGACGAGTTGTTGCCCGGTAATCAGCGCGGCGAAGACGAATTTGGCGGGAGATTCAGTTACGAGGAGGATCTGCTCCACTATTTCGTGATTGTTTGGCCGCGCAAAGCCGACGTCGATGTTAACCGGCTGAAGTTCGACATCGCCAACTACAACCTCGATCATTACACCAAAATTGATTTCGACATCGAAACCGAAAACCTGGATGCCAACGAAATGATGCTGATGGTCCGGTCGCTCGAAAATAAGGAGCAGGGATTGATCTACTTCCGTTCCATCATCCGGCAGGCGCCGGTTTTCCAGGCGTTGAAAGGAGTGGAGTACTATAATTTTATTGCCTCTTCGACCAATTACCGCCAGATTGTTTCCGAAAAATCAGTTTCCGATTACCTGAAGTTTTTCCTGAAGAATTACAGCCGCTTCATTGGTCCCGACTTCTCGGGTGAAGAGCAGCCCGGCGAGTCGCCCGAAGAATTGATGGCGCGCGCCCGGAGAGAAGATGAACTGCTGAAGGAGAAAGGGACTTTTGTTGTTGTTACTCCCGAGGCTCACGCAGGAGCGTTTTCGGCACAGCTTGATACGACTCAGAACTTTGTCGTGGCGGTGCAGGATGCCCACCTGTCGCTTCGGACACTGCTGACCCAGTTGGCCACTTTTAACCGCGAACAGTTCCGCGGATGGAACCTAACGGTTGAGATCAAGCCCGCCGGCGCTTACCAGCTGTTGGTGGTCAGAGGGTTGCCGGGTTACAACGAAAGTATGTCCTATTTCCGCAAGGTGATCCTCGAACGGAGTTTGTTCCGGAGTCTGGGCCAAACCACGTACCGCAATTTCCTGATAACCGGTGAAAATTTGCAAAAGCTGCTGGAGGCCACCGAGGTTGAAAAATATATGGAGTTTTTCCGCACCCATTATCTGCAACGAACCTCGCCGTTGCCAGGTGTAAACCGGGCCACCCAAACCGGAGCAGCAACCCCGCCCGCTCCGCAAACAGCCCCGGAGGTGACGAAGTCTCCCGAAAAACCGGTCTACACGGGACCGTACAACAGTCCGGTGGTCGGATTGCACAGTTATGTGCTGGTGGTTCCGCGCGAAGGTTACAACAAAGAGCAGCTTTTGACAGGCATCCGGGCCTTTAATGCAGCCGGTTTTGCTGCCCTGAACCTGGTCACGGAAGAGCTGCCGTTTGACGACAGCCGCGCGGTGATTCGTGTTTCCGGCCTGCCTGACCGCGAAACAGCTCAGAATTATCTGCAGCAACTGACCCGCAACCGGTCGGTGTTTCAACCAATCGAAAAGGTGGATTATCGTAATTTCCTGATCACAAATGATAATTATGCCGTCTTCCAGAACCGGAAAAACATCCCCGAGTACATGGATTTCTACAAACAGGTCTATTTAGGCCAGTAGGAGATTGGTTAAAGTTTGTTAACCTCATACCGGCGAGGCAAAATTTTTGTTTAAATTGAAAACCATGTAAAGTGTTTTTTTATGAGGAAAATCAGGATACTTTGGACCGATGATGAGATCGACCTGTTGCGCCCGCACATCATTTTTCTCCGCGAAAAAGGATATGAAGTGGAAACCGCCAACAACGGTTCCGATGCACTCGACTGGGTGAAAAAAGAGCATTTTGATATTATTTTCCTCGATGAAAACATGCCCGGACTGAGCGGCCTTGAAACTCTCAGTCAGATTAAAACCATTTCTCCCAACGTGCCGGTAGTTATGATTACCAAAAGCGAGGAGGAGAATATTATGGACGAGGCGATCGGTTCAAAAATTACCGATTACCTCATCAAACCGGTAAATCCCAAACAGATCCTGCTTTCGCTGAAGAAGAATGTAGAACAGAAGCGGCTGGTAACCCAGCAAACCACTTCGGCCTATCAGATGCAGTTTGCCCAGATCGGGATGCGGATCAACGACCGGCTGAGCTTTGAAGAGTGGAAAGAGATCTACCGGAAGCTGGTCCACTGGGAGCTGGAGCTGAGTTCGTCGGAAGACTCGGCCATGGACGAAGTGCTTGCCATGCAGAAAAATGATGCCAACCAGGCTTTTTGCCGGTTTATCCGCGAAAATTACCTCCACTGGTTTGGTAAACCGCTGGGACAACGTCCGCTACTTTCCACCGACATTTTTCGCCAGAAGGTTTTTCCCCTTCTCAACAACGGGCGGAAGGTTTTTGTGTTGCTGATCGATAATCTGCGTTTCGATCAGTGGCGGGTGATGAGCAGCGTTGTGAGCGAATATTTCCGTACCGATGAAGAAGAGCTCTATTACAGCATCCTGCCAACGGCAACCATGTATGCGCGCAATGCCATGTTTGCCGGGTTAATGCCGTCGGAAATCGAAAAGCTGTATCCCAATCTGTGGGAAGATGACGATAATGAGGGGAATAAAAATGAACACGAAGAAGAGTTGCTCCTCAAACAGATGCTTCGGCTGGGCAGGAAAGAGAAGCTTTTTTTCGATAAAATTTCAAATCTGAAAAGCGGAAGGAAATTGGTTGAAGATCTCAGCGCCATCCTGGAGAATGATCTGTCGGTAATGGTCTTCAACTTCGTGGATATGATTTCGCACGCCCGCACCGAAATGGATATGATCCGCGAGCTGGCCGGCAATGAAAATGCATACCGGTCGCTGACCCTGAGCTGGTTTAACCACTCTTCGCTGCTGGAGCTGCTCAAAGAGCTGGCCGGAAATGATATCCGGGTGGTTATCACCACCGACCACGGCACCATCCGGGTTGACAACCCCGTAAAAGTGATTGGCGACCGGGAGACCAACACCAACCTGCGCTACAAACTGGGGCGCAATCTGAATTACAAAAGCCGACAGGTGTTTGATGTGACCAATCCCCGCGATGCGTTCCTGCCCTCCCGAAATGTAAGTACAACTTATATTTTTGCCCAAAATACCGACTTCTTTGCTTATCCAAACAATTTCAATTATTACGCTAACTATTTCAAAAATACCTTTCAGCATGGGGGCGTTTCTTTGGAAGAGATGATCGTTCCGGTAGTTACCCTCTCTCCCAAAAAATAACCGAACGGATTTATGGTAATGTTTTTTTATTATTCATAAATAGCAGCGCCTTTGGTGGAGCAGGTTTGAGCAGATTATGTTTTCTGAATAGGAATGGAGAGAACTTCCGTATCTGAAAATAATTTCCTGAAGTTTTTTTTGAGCAGGTCGACGATTTTTGAAACAAAAATTAACACAAAAAACAAAAAAGTGTTAACTTGTTGTCTGTTAGTTGTTTGTAAGGTGTAGAAATTTCACCTCTCTTTATAATAATATAAAGCCACACAAAAAGCCTGCGAATGTTTGCTTATTAATTTCTTTTTTTAAATTTGTGTTAGTTATAAAATCTAAATTTTTATTCCAAAAGAGTATCATTTTTTAAATTGCAAGATTTAAAAAAGCCTTATTGGGTGTGGTTTTCGAAAGGAAGAGGGGCCTTGAGAAGATTACGGATAACTGAGGATGGGTTTTGATTTTATAGTAAATACTACATGTTGTTTAATTTGCAAACTTAAAACTATTTCTATGAAAAAAGTTGCGCTGTTGTTAGCCCTTATTTTTATAGGGCTTCAGGTCTTTTCACAGACCAGGGAAATTACAGGTACCGTGACTTCGGCAGAAGACGGGGGAGCTATCCCCGGGGTATCTGTTTTAGTGAAAGGCACGACATTGGGAACGGTTACCGACCTGGAGGGTCGTTTTCGGCTGCAGGTTCCCAATAATGCTCAGACGCTTGTCTTTTCTTTTGTTGGAATGACCTCCCAGGAAGTTGCCATCGGAAATCAGAACACCTTCAGAATCCAGTTGAAAGCCGAAACCATCGGGGTGGATGAAGTTGTCGTGACAGCTTTGGGAATTAAAAGAGAAAAACGTGAAGTTACTTATCAAACACAAAAGGTAGATCAGGGAGAGTTGACTAAGATTGCTCCTACAAGAGTTGCCAGTGCTCTTGCCGGCAAAGTTGCAGGATTGCAGATAAATGTTCAGGATAATGGGGTAAATCCAAGTTCACAGATATTGTTGAGAGGGATGCGTTCCATTACTGGAGATAACTCTGCATTAATTGTTATTGACGGCTCAATTGCCTCACAAGGGGCTTTTGATGCGTTGAATCCTAGCGATATCGCAGATATCAGCGTACTTAAAGGAGCAACCGCTGCGGCACTGTATGGTTCGAGCGCTGGTAATGGGGCCTTAATTGTTACAACCAAAGCTGGTCAAGCTAGTAGAAAATTCATTGTCGGAGTCAACGCTTCTTTCACCATGGATAAGGTTGCCTATATGCCTGATTTTCAGACAGAATATGGAACTGGATGGGAGGGGGCTTACGATCCGGTTGAAAACACCAATTGGGGGCCACGATTCGATGGGACCCTTCGTCAGATCGGACCTACTTTTCCGGAAGGGTATGGTTTAGAGACCCAAATTGTACCATATGCCCCTGTTAAAGACAACTTGCTTCATTTTTTTCAAACTGGCCAAACTTTTAATAATACCGTATATTTGACAGGAAGCAGTGACAACAGCAGTTATTATATTTCTGTTGGGGATCAACGAGCAGAAGGGATTGTGTTGGATGATACTTACCGCAGAAATACTTTTAGAGTCAATGCTACCAAAAAGCTTGGGAAACTTGAACTGTCAGCAACTACCAGTTATTTTACCGATAAAACTGATGTGGTGGGAAGTACAATTGGCGACCAAGATAGGCCTCTCTACTGGTTTATTCTGAACACTTCGGCTAATATTCCACTTGAAAAATACAAAGACTGGCAGAATCCCAAAAGTTATGGTTATGCCGACAATTATTACAATGCGTATTATCAGAACCCATATTGGGCAATCGGTACAAACAGAAATATTGATGAAACCAATCGGTTGAATGGGAATATTAACCTATCCTACGATATTCTGGATTGGTTAAATTTTACTGCACGGGCCAGTGTCAACAATGTTTGGGGGAATGGTAAGAATTGGCGTGCAGCACAAACCTATAACGAAGAATTGCAGCCAGCGCATTCTGCTGTTTCGTCTTTTGTAGAGGACAGTGAATTCCAGACTAAAACTTACACCGGCGACGCCCTAGTGACCGGAAGTTTTAAGTTTTATGACTCGTTTTCATTAAAAGCAATTCTTGGGAGTACGGTTTATTCTACTGACTATCGCGGAAGCACGATCAGGGCTAATAATTTAAGTATTCCTGGTTTCTATGATATCTCGAACGGAACAGGAAAACTGGAAGGGACTGTTGATGAATCATTAAAAAGATATTATGGGTTCTTTGGCGATTTTACATTAGGGTATAAAAATTATTTATTCCTTAATTTCTCCGGAAGAAACGACTGGACTTCAACACTCGCTAAAGGGAGTAACAGCTATTTTTATCCGGCAGCCGGTTTGTCATTTGTTGTTACGGATGCCATTAATGCATTAAAAAACAACAATATTTTGTCATATGCTAAGGTGACCTTTAGTAATTCTACAGTTTACAACGACTTGGCGCCTTACCGGATTAATGAAAAATATTATCAGCATGTATCTTTTCCGTTTGGTACGGTAAATGGCTTTTATCTTGATCCAGCAGCTGTTGATGCAAGCATTACCAAAGAGAAGATTAACACTACTGAGGTTGGATTAAATTTGGGATTCTTTCAAAGTCGTGTCTGGTTAGATGCTTCTTTTTTTAACACCATTACGTCCGATCTGATTACAGCAACTACTCCATCTGTTTCGTCAGGCTCAACCTCATTTCTCACGAACATAGGTGAATTGCAGGGGAAAGGTATAGAATTGACCCTTGGTGGGTCAATTTTGAAAACGAAAGATTTCAAATGGGATGTAAACATTAATTACACTTCAAATGAAACAGTCGTAAATGAAATTTACGAAGGATTGGATGAGGTTGCTATTACAACTACTGGTCAATATGGTGTTTATGCAGTGGTTGGCAAGGCTTTCCCTCAAATGAAAGCCAATGTTTATAAGCGTGACCCGCAAGGAAGAATAATTGTGGATCCCGCTAGCGGCCATCCATTGACAGAAACCGGCCTGGCAAATTTAGGCAAAACTATTCCGGATTATATTGTAGGGCTGAGTTCTTCTGCAACCTATAAGGGATTTACTGTTTCAGCAACTTTTGATTACAGAACGGGACACGTATATTACGAACAAGGCTCAGATCAGATGGAGTTTACTGGACGGTCAAAAGAGAGTGTTTCGGCTAACCGGCAGGATTTTGTGATCCCAAATTCTGTTATTGAAACCAGCCCAGGAGTTTACGTGGAAAATACGAATATTCCGGTTTCTGGCGGGCGTCAAAGCTATTGGACCGATGTTTACAACGATGTGAAGTCCAACTATGTGAAAGATGCTACTGCTCTTAAGTTAAGGGAGTTGGCCGTTAATTATGAACTGCCCAGGAATTTAATTAGCAAAACACCTTTTCAGAAAATCAGTTTTGGTTTTATTGGAAGAAATCTTTTGACTTGGTTACCTGCAGAAAACAGATTCTCTGACCCTGAATTTAATAATACCAGAAGCACTGATCCTGCGAATGCGGTTGGGGTGGGTGGATATCTTCAGTCTCCCCCGACAAAATCATTTGGATTTAACCTGAATGTCGAATTCTAAACAAAATTGAAAGATGAAAAAGTTTCTGAAATATGCCAGTTTGTTATCGGTTGTAGTACTGATGGCAGCTTGCCAGGATTTTCTGGATGTGAATGAAGATCCTAACAATCCGGTGTCGGTTTCTCCTGATTTGGTATTGCCTACAGCTCAGGTTTACACCGCCAACGTTATGCATAACAATAGATATCTCAACAATCTGGGGAATATGATGATGTATAACTGGAGTCAAAGTGATGGTTATGCCTGGTATCCTGATGAGTTTAAGTACAATGTAACTTCATCGTTTTATCAGCAAATTTTTAACTATTCTTACTCCAATACGCTGAAAATGTATCATGTGCTAGATCAGCTGGATAGTACCTATTCTTATTATAGAGCAATAGGGAAAATCATGAAGGCATATCACTTTCAGTTATTGGTCGATTGTTACGGTAATATTCCTTACAGCGAAGCGCTAAAAAGAAGTGGTGAAGCTACTCCGAAGTATGATGATGCTAAAACTATTTATGAGGATTTGGTTGTTCAATTAACCGATGCAATTAGACTAATCAACGAAGGAGAGAATGCTAAAGTACCTGGAGCTGATGATGCCATTTTTGGAGGAGACATGAGCAAGTGGAAAAAATTTGCCAATTCAGTTAAATTGAGGATTTTGATCCGGCAATCCAGTATGTCTGGTCGTGAAACCTATTTGAAAGAGCAGTTTAATATTATTGCAAGTGAAGGGTCAGGATATATTACCGCGGATGTAGGTGTAAATCCAGGTTACACAAATATTGAAAATCAACAAAACCCGTTTTGGGATACATTTGGTAAGGATGTGTCGGGGACTGAAACCATGAATAACAAGGCCACTTGTGCTACCGATTATATCCTGACTTTTTTAACAGGAACCAATGACCCCCGAATTGATCGGATTTACGAGAAGCCCTCTGACGGACACTTGGGAGTTCCCCAAGGCTTGTTGGATTATGACACGCCGGTTGTTGATGCCTATGTCCCCGAAAAGGTTTCTAATATCGGTCCGGGGATTTTAAAAGGAGCTAATCAGAATGCAATTATTTACACGTTGGCAGAGAGCTATTTTAATCAGGCCGAGGCTCATTTCCGCGGATTGATTACGACGGGCGATGATGCCAAGACGTTATACCAAAAAGGAATTCAGGCTTCTTTTGATTATTTGGGAGCAACCGGGGCCCAGGCGTATTATTCACAGGTTAAAAATCTTGTGGGCTGGGATGCTTCAGCCAACAAATTACAGGCAATTATCACTCAAAAGTGGATCGCTTTGAATGGCCTCACTGCCGAGCAATCATGGTTTGACTACAATCGTACCGGCTTCCCTGCCGGATTACCAATCTCAAGGCTGGCTTCCACTAATGACCGTCCGGTTCGGCTGTTTTATCCTGCCGGCGAATATTCGTCAAATGGTGAAAATGTACCGGCACAACCGAATGCTTTTACTGAAAAAATATTCTGGGGGAAATAATATAAAACGATCATTATGAAAACAGTGAAATATATTTTGATCTTACTTTTAAGCATAGGGACATTTAACTCATGCTTAATTGAGAATGAAACAGACATAGATTTGAATGATGATGGGCCGAATCTGGCCGGTTTTGAGGAGGCTAGAAAAACTTTGCCTGCAATTGCTGATGGAAAAGAATATGATTTTGATCTTAAAGTCAAAGTTTTTGGGCCTACCTGGATGGATGTTAAAAATGACGTAACATTGACAATAGCAGCCGACCCCACGTCAACAGCTATTGCTGGTAAACATTTTAAAATTAAAAATCCAACAATTACACTTTCCCCCGGGGATAACATGCTGGGACTTTTCAAGATTACGATGCTGACAGCAGGTATTCAAACTCCATTAGCAGTGGCTCCAGTGTTGGTGCTTAAAGTCACGCAGGTAACGGGAGATACCAAAGTGATTAATAGCGGGAAGCCTATTACACTGACATTAAATTATGCTTGTCCTTCATTTTTGGCCGGTACTTATTCTGTAACTGTTACAAGGATTGATTATACGGGTACTGTTACAACTTATCCAGCATACGATGAAGTGATAACTGAAACAGGAATTGGAGAGTATCGCACTTCATTTGTGGGGCATTATATTCCTACCAATGGTAGTCCTAATGGGTTAGGAGTAGGAACAGAGGGATTTACCTTTCAGGATGTGTGTGGAGTATTGACAGTCCCTGAGCAAAACTTGAATGATTATTATTCAAACATTGTAGTGGGCACTGATTTTGGTTCAGCTAATACAACAACTGGTACTTTGGTATTAAAGTACTCAATTTCATTTGCAGCTGGAATAAGAAAATATGAAGCTACCTATGTGAAAAAGTAGTTTAAATCATTAAAAGGTAATAGTGATGAAAAATTTTTTAAATAGCAGAATACTTGGACTTTCTCTTTTGATGGTTGCTGTTATGTCTTGTGACATGCTTGAAACTGCAGAACAAGATGTAAGCCCGGTAACTGATCCAGGGAACAATCCAACAGTGACATTTACTCCAAGTACAACTGGAACTTCTTTTACGGAAGGGAATAAACTTATTTACGTAATCAAAACAAACAAGATGATCGATCGCGCACTTACCTTTACTGCTGTACAGGTTGGTGGAACTGCAAATGAAAATGATTTTACTGCCAGTACTGTAGTTTTGCAACCTTATAGTACTGAAGTGAAAATGGAAATTGAGTTTGTTATGGATGATTATCCTGAAAATGAGGAAACTTTACAACTCGAAATCGGCGTTTTTGGGATTGCTGAGAGATATTTGTTAAATCCCTCTTCCTTGAATCCTATAAAAGTAGATTTGAAGGTGGTAAACAAAAACGATCCTGATAAATTGACTATTGCAATGGAATGGACTGATCATAGCGCAGATTTTGATTTTGTAACTTGGAGTGACACTCCCGACTATCCGCTTACAGAATGGGGTGATGGAGGTGCAACTGCAAATAATCCTGAGATTGATAAGTCTATTTGGCTTTCTGATCCAGCTGGCACTTACTATGTCAATATCATGGATTGGGATGCTGGCCCTTTTAACTATAAGTTTTCTATAGGACATCCGAGTGGTACCGTGCAGTTTATCGAAGGGGTCTTTGATAGATCGAAGACGAATTATACAGTTGATAACTGGACAGCATGGGGGGATTCATATCCTTCCTACAGAGTGCTTAAGGTTGTTAATAGCGGAACAAGTTTTACAGTTACCAAATTATAAGTTTGTAGTATTCAAATAAAAGGGTTCGGAGGTCAGGCTCTACTTTCTCCTTCGATCATAGATTAAAATTTTAGAATTAGATAACCTCCGGCCCTTTTACAGGATATTTCCACAAAACCCTGGCAGACAAATCTGCCGGGGTTTCGTATTTTTGAACCGGGAATTGTTCTTTCCCGGCAGGTAATCCGGAAAGGGTTCCCTGAAAATTTTTTAATAAAACAGAAAATGGAAGCAAAAAAACTGCGGATCGTATTTATGGGAACACCCGAATTTGCGGTGGAAAGTCTGAAAGCTTTGGTTGAAAATGGTTACCAGGTGGCAGGGGTTGTCACTGCGCCCGACAAGCCTGCCGGACGTGGGCAGAAGCTGGCTGAGCCGGCCGTTAAAAAATATGCGCAGGCCCATGGATTACCGGTTCTGCAGCCCGAAAAGCTGCGCGACCCCGCCTTTTTGACCCAATTGAAGGAGCTGCGGCCCGATCTTCAGGTGGTGGTGGCTTTTCGGATGCTCCCCGAAGTGGTCTGGAGCCTGCCGCCACTGGGGACCTTTAACCTGCATGCTTCGCTGTTGCCGCAGTACCGGGGCGCCGCCCCGCTCAACTGGGTGGTTATCAACGGAGAAAAGGAGACCGGCGTAACCACTTTCCTGTTGGATCACCAGATTGATACCGGCAAAATTATTTTCCGGGAGAAAACACCCGTCGGTGACCGGGAAACGGCCGGCGACCTGCACGACCGGCTGATGGAAATTGGCGCACAGGTCGTGCTCAAAACTGTCGATGCCCTGGCAGCCGGCCACGTTGAACCCTTGCCGCAGGAGAGTGTTTTGCCCGAAAACCAAACACTGAAACCTGCACCCAAAATTTTCAGGGAAGACACCCATATCAACTGGAACGCCCCGGCCCAAAAGGTTTATAACCTGATCCGCGGCTTGTCGCCCTACCCGGCGGCCTGGACTTCGCTGGAGAACAAAGCCGGCGGACAGGTTGCCGATCTGAAGATCTACTTTGCCGAATACCAGCCCGACAACCGTGTTCCCGAGCCGGGAACCCTGCTCAGCGATGGAAAAACGTACCTGCAAATTGCCTGTGCCGATGGCTGGCTCCGGGTTACCGACCTGCAGCTGTCAGCCAAAAAACGGATGAAAACCGATGAGTTTTTGCGTGGGTTTCAGGATATCAATGGCTGGAGGATAAAAAAATAACACATTGCAGAAGAAGGCCCTGAAGGTTTGTAACTTCAGGTTCCCCTTCAGTCTTTTTCTGTTTTCTACCTCTTTTTGCTGAAATTCACAATCAGGAAGTAGGTGATAAAACCCAGCGAAATGGCGACCAGTTCAATGCCCAGCGGCAGAATGCTGTTTTGCATGAAGTCATAATATTGGCCCTGGTTGGATATGCCGGGACTGAGCTGGTAGATGACAATAAAGCCGATCCCCGCAAAAAATGCCACCAGCCCCCATTTGAGCGACGGATATCGGTTGGCCTCCTGGCTTTCGGCGCTTTGAGTGGCAACCCGCTGGTCGAGGATTCCCGCGTTGTCGAAATGGCCCGCTTTGATGATTTTTCTCTTCAGCAGAAAATCGGTAAAATTCTTCAGAATTTGATAGATGGCAAAAAAGATGACGGCTGCCATTAATACATCATTCATAATTTTTAGTTTTAAGTGTTTACCGATGTGACCGCCTGAAGGGATAAAATGTTGCAGCAGCAGTCACAATTTTTCAGAAAGAATAATGGTGTTTTTCTGCAACATTACCGTGGCTTTTGCTGTCAGATTTATGGTATGAATGACATTGAGCTGATAGACCAGGTACGGAAAGGAAATATGAATGCATTTACCTTTCTGGTGAATCGTTACCAGAAACTGGTTGTTCATATTGTCGGCCGGTTGATTCAGCGGCAAGACGTGTTGGAGGATGTGTGCCAGGATGTTTTTCTGAAGGTTTACCAGCATTTGGGAAAATACCGGCGCGAAAGTAAATTGTCGACCTGGATCGCTGCCATTGCTTACAATACCGGGATCAATTATGTCAGGAAGATGGGGAATGAGCGGGAGATGGAGCCGGATGATGCGGCTGTGTTGCAAAATCTGGCCGATTTCAGAGGCGACAGTTACGAAAGAGAGGATCTGCACCGGTATCTCCGCGAACAGATTGAGCTGTTGCCGGTCCACTATCGTACCGTGCTGACCCTGTTTCATCTGGAGGAGTTTTCCTCCCTGGAAATCGAACAGATTACCGGAATGCCCGAAGGAACCGTAAAAAGTTATCTCTTCCGGGCCAAAGCTCTTTTGAAGGAGAAATTAAAATGGATTGTGGATGCGAACAGTTTAAAAGAGGTGAAGGAGATTGTTCATGAAAACTGAGAAATTGGATCAGCTCATTGCCGGTTCGTTTCGCGAAGAGCCGGCCTTCAGTCTGCCTGCCGATTTTGCGCAAAAGATAGCGTTGGCGGTTGTGCGCCGCCAGCAGTGGAAGGCCGACCTGCGCGAATATTTTTTGCTGACGGCAGTGGTGGTGGCGCTGGTAGCCGCAGTTGCAGGATTTTATTACTGGATGGACCCCGGCCTGGTGTTGTCGGTCTGGCGTTTTATCTCCGGAAATATGATCCAGGTTGTTTCGGTCGTTTTTGTCCTGAATTTTATCTTTCTGGCCGACCGTGTTTTGTTGCGGCTGCTCTTTAACCGGTGGAGCAAAATCTGACTGTTTCTACTCCACCGGCAGCCTGTTTGAATAACCTTGCCGGCTATTTTTTGGGTTTTTGAAGGCTCAGTACCTGCCCAATCTGGATCGGATCGCCAAAACGCATGTCGTTGCGGCGGTAGAGCGGTTTTAACCTGATCCCGTAATACTGCGAAATGTAATGCATCGATTCACCTTCGGTTACAACATGGTAGTGGCTGGCTCCCGACGCTTTCTTCTTTTTGCCTTGCAGGTAGATGATTTCATTGGGTTTGGGCTGATAACCTTTCGGGTAGTCGTTAAAACGGTACAGCTCCCAGGTTTTCAGGGCAAACTCCTGCGCCAGGGTTTCAAACGTGTCTCCTTCGCGGGTTACTACCGATTTCAGTCCGTTGTGCAGGGTAATTTTTCGTGAACTGTAAGGATTGATCAAAACCGTTCCATCGGCTTTTCCGCCCACTCTGCGCTGTTCAAACTGGGCAAGCTGGTCGCTGGTAATACCCTGGTCGAGGCGCCAGAGCTGGTTGTCTTCAATTACTTTGATTAACAGTTTATCGTAGCTGTGATGGGTTGCATAGCCGGCTTTTTTTAATCCTCTGGCCCACTCTTCGTAGTCGCCAATGGGTAGCTGGAACAGAAAAGCGTAGCGGGGGTTGTTGCGCAGGAATTCCGTGTGGTCGACGTAGGAATCTTCCACAGAACGGTATTTCCGGAAACATTCATTTTTTTCGTCGTCGTCGTGGTAGACCTTGCCGCCAGTCCAACCGGTTTTGCACTTAATGCCGAAATGGTTGTTCGACCGCTGGGCCAGGTTGCTGTTCCCGTTGTCCGACTCAAGCATGGCCTGTGCCATTTTGATACTGGCCGGGACGCCACTCCGCACCATTTCACTAATGGCCAGTTGCTGGTATTTTCGCAGGTATTCTTCACGTGACATCCGCTGTGCATAAACGTTTGCAACGAGCATAAAAAAAGCGATGACGAGGCTCCATTTTCTATTGGACATATTCGGTCTTTTCTGAATTTACTGGGTAAATATAGATTTCTTACTTCAAAAATTGTACTTTTAGAAAAAATTCCTGTTAATGCAAACGAAGGAAATCAGGATTATTGTTCACGAATACAGCGGATTGGACGAATTATCTGAAACCGACCGGCAGTTGGTTTTACAGGCGCGCGAAGCCGCATTGAAAGCCTATGCTCCCTATTCCGGCTTTCAGGTGGGAGCGGCGGTGAGATTGGCTAACGAGGTGGTTCTGTCGGGCAACAACCAGGAAAATGCAGCATATCCTACCGGTTTATGCGCCGAACGGACAGTGCTTTTTTATGCCAACGCCAATTATCCGGAAGTGCCGGTGCAAACACTGGCCGTTACGGCCCGCAATTCGACGGGGCTGGTGCACGAACCGGTAAAACCTTGTGGAGGATGCCGGCAGGCGCTGCTCGAAATCGAAGCCCGGTTTCAGCAAAAGATCAAAGTTATCCTCGACGGGGAAAAGGCCATTTGGGTGTTGAACGGCGTTGAATCGCTCCTTCCGTTCAGTTTTAAACCTTCGTCGTTAAGCTGACTCTCCCATAATTTTCAAGAAAGTATTCCACAGCGGCTCGTTGGGAGGCGGGGCGGTGATGGACAACAGCTCGTTTTTCACCGGATGGATGAACGCTACCTGGCGGGCATGAAGATGGATTCCGCCATCGGGGTTTGAGCGCGGAAATCCGTATTTGAGGTCGCCCTTGATGTGGCAGCCGATACGAAAAAGCTGCGCCCGGATCTGGTGGTGGCGCCCGGTGTGAAGTTCGATTTCCAGCAGGGTGTAGCGGTCGGAGTGGGCCAGGGTGCGATACGACAGGGCGGCATATTTGGAGTCGGCCACCTCGCGGGTGTGCGCATACGATTTGTTCACCTCTTTGCTGCGGGTGATGTAATGCTCCAAAAATCCTTCGGCCGGGACAGGCGGATGGTCGACAATCGCCCAGTAAATCCTCTTCACCGCTTCTTTATTCTTAAACAGCTTGTTGAGCCGCGGAAGCATCTTCCCGGTTCGGGCCAGGATGATCACCCCACTGGTCGGGCGGTCGAGGCGGTGTGGCAAACCCAGGAAAACATTCCCGGGTTTGCTGTATTTTTCTTTCAGATATGCTTTGGCTTTGTCCACCAGCGACTCATCGCCCGATTGGTCGACATGTACGACCTCGCCGCAAGCCTTGTTGATGGCCAGAATATGGTTGTCTTCGTATAAAATATCCATTAAAAACAGTTCATTAACACTTTGGTCAGGCCTTCTTCCCGGTTAGTACTGCTCCTTTTCGTTGGGGAAGTCGAGCGATTTGACATCTTCGATATAATTGGATACCGCTCCCTTGATTTCGGTGGCCAGGTTGTGGTAACGCCGCAAAAAACGGGGAGAAAACTGTTGGGTCATCCCCAGCATGTCGTGAATGACCAGCACCTGCCCGTCCACGCCGTTTCCGGCCCCGATACCGATTACCGGGATTTGCAGCTCTCCGGCAACTTTTTTGCCCAGTTCGGCCGGTATTTTTTCCAGCACCAGCGAAAAGCATCCGGCCTCTTCCAGCAGGTGAGCATCTTGCAGCAACTTTTCGGCCTCCTCTTTTTCGCGGGCACGCACCGAGTAGGTCCCGTATTTATTGATGGATTGCGGCATCAGCCCCAAATGGCCCATCACGGGAATGCCGGCGGTGAGAATGCGGTTGACCGATTCGATAATTTCTGCTCCGCCTTCCAGTTTGACCGCGTCGGCGGCTGTCTCTTTCATGATGCGGATGGCCGAATTAAGAGCTTCGCGCGAATTTCCCTGGTATGATCCAAACGGAAGGTCGACCACCACCAGCGCCCGTTTGACTGCCCTTACCACCGAGGCGCCATGATAAATCATATGGTCGAGGGTGATGGGCAGGGTTGTTTCGTAACCGGCCATGACATTTGCTGCCGAGTCGCCAACCAAGATCACATCAATTCCGGCTTCGTCCACCAACTTGGCCATGCTGTAATCGTAAGAGGTGAGCATGCTGATTTTTTCGCCCCGTTGTTTCATTTCTGTGAGCCGGTGGGTTGTAACTCTTTTAATTTCCTGATGTACTGACATGATTTCAGTTTTTTAATACTGGCGCAAAAGTAAACAATCTGCCAGTCAAAAGCGGCAGAAACAAGGAAGGATTTTTTTCTGGTGACTTTTAGAGCCGCAGGAATATCTCCTTTTTATACATGTAGTAAAGCAGCAGCCACAAAAGGGCCAGTGCGCCGGTAGCTGTAACCAGTTGTCCGGCCAGTTCGCCCATCGATTGGGTCAGCCATCCGGTGAAGAATGAGGTAACCCGCTGCATGTCAACCAGCCGGGTGAACAGGTAGACAAAAATGGAGTTCATCCCGATGATCCGGAAATAGAATGCCCATCCCCTGAATTTCCAGTGATCAATTACCAGGAAAAAGAATGCCAGCAGCAGGAAGCTGATTCCGCCGGCCAGCAGGTTAAAAGTGGTGGTCCAGCAGCTTTTGATGATCGGATAAAATGTGCCAAGTACCAGCGCCAGCAGGATCAGGGCAACGCCGCTTCCCGAGAGCCAGCCGATTTTTTGCCAGTCGCCCCAGTTTTTTCGCCGCAGGATGTTACCGGCAAAAGTTCCCATCAGGGTGATGCCAATGGCCGATACGTTGCAGAGCAGGCCTTCGGGATCGAAGGTGCCGCCGTGTAACCTGCCCGGAAGTAAGGCCCGGTCGATAAACCCGTTGATGCAACCTTCGGGGGTGAGGACTCCGGCGCCAATTCCGGGAACCGGCACCACCAGCTGTAACAAGGCCACCGCCAGCAAAATCCCCGCCAGCCAAAACAGGCGCGTACGCAACAAACGTCCGTAAATAACCACCAGCGAGGCAAAGAAGTAGCCAAACCCGATCTGTCCCAGCACACTGGCAAAACGCGCTTCGGAAAGATTCCCGCGAAAAGCGCCGTTGTAAAATACTCCCAGTAATATCAGCAGAAGAAAACGCTGCAAGACTTTCCGGAAGATTTTCCGGGAGGGGACATTCTTTTCCAGCTTACTTTCTACGGCAAACGGGATTGCTGCTCCCGAGATGAACATAAAAAGCGGGAAGATCAGGTCGTAAAACCGGAATCCTTCCCACCGGACATGGTGCATCTGCCCTTCGAGCCAGGTGGCGCCGGTAAGCTGGGCGATGGTAATAAACAAAAAGCCGCCGCCGGTAATCCAGAACATGTCAAAGCCGCGGAGGGCATCCAGCGAATAAAGCCGTTTGTGCGGGTCGGAACGTAGTGATGTTGTTGTCATAAAAAAATGGATTAGTCAGGTGGGCTAAATTAACAGATTTTTTGGTTGCTCCCAATCGGGTTTAGGCTGTCTTTTTGTCACCAAAAATGACAGCAGGTTTGTTTTTTTCGGAAACGGCATGCCACAATTTCGGCCGAAACGCCGCTTTTTTTTGTGGCATAATCATTGGGTAATCCCGGTTGTTCAACTTTAGAAAAATATCAAAAGCAGAATAAAATGGGAAAAATAATTGGAATCGACCTAGGAACCACCAACTCGTGTGTGGCTGTAATGGAAGGGAACGAACCCGTTGTAATTCCAAACAGTGAAGGGAAACGTACCACTCCGTCAATTGTGGCATTTGTTGAAAACGGTGAGCGAAAAATCGGCGATCCGGCGAAACGGCAGGCCATTACCAACCCTAAAAAAACCGTTTATTCCATCAAACGGTTTATGGGGGAAACCTATGACCAGTGTGCCAAAGAGATTGGCCGGGTAACTTACAGCGTAGCCCGTGGCGACAACAATACTCCGCGTGTTCAGATTGATGACCGAAAATATTCGCCGCAGGAAATTTCTGCCATGGTTTTGCAGAAAATGAAAAAAACCGCAGAAGATTACCTCGGACAGGAAGTTACCGAAGCCGTCATTACCGTACCGGCCTATTTTAACGACTCTCAGCGTCAGGCTACCAAAGAAGCCGGTGAAATTGCCGGACTGAAAGTGCGCCGCATTATCAACGAGCCTACTGCTGCATCGCTGGCTTACGGCCTCGACAAAATGCACAAGGATATGAAGATTGCCGTCTTCGACCTGGGCGGTGGAACGTTTGACATCTCCATCCTCGAACTGGGCGAAGGTGTGTTTGAAGTGAAATCAACCGACGGCGATACCCACTTGGGCGGCGACGACTTTGACCAGGTTATTATTGATTGGCTGGCTGCCGAATTCAAAAGTGAGGAAGGCATCGACCTGCGTCACGACCCGATGGCCCTGCAGCGGTTGAAAGAAGCTGCCGAAAAAGCCAAGGTCGAATTGTCGAGCACTACGCAAACCGAAATCAACCTGCCCTATATCATGCCGGTGAACGGAATTCCGAAACACCTGGTCAAAACCCTGACGCGTGCCAAATTTGAACAACTGGCAGACTCACTGATTAATGCAATCGTTGGTCCGTGTGGCAGGGCACTCAAAAATGCCGGAATGACAGCTTCGGATATCGACGAAGTTATTCTGGTTGGCGGCTCTACCCGTATCCCGGCCATCCAGCAGAAGGTGGAGGATTTCTTTGGGAAGAAACCTTCAAAAGGGGTAAATCCCGACGAAGTGGTTGCCGTTGGCGCTGCTATTCAGGGGGGCGTTCTGACCGGCGAGGTGAAGGATGTGCTGCTACTCGACGTTACGCCGTTGTCGTTGGGAATTGAAACCATGGGCGGGGTTATGACCCGGCTGATCGAGTCGAACACCACCATCCCAACGAAAAAGACAGAAACTTTTACCACGGCCTCCGATAACCAGCCTTCGGTGGAGATCCACGTACTGCAGGGCGAACGTCCGATGGCGTCGGGGAACAAAACCATCGGCCGCTTCCACCTCGACGGTATTCCGCCGGCACCGCGCGGTATTCCGCAGATCGAAGTGACTTTCGATATCGATGCCAACGGTATTTTGCATGTGTCGGCAAAAGATAAGGCTACCGGCAAAATCCAGTCGATTCGCATTGAAGCCTCTTCGGGCCTGACCGACGATGATATCAAACGGATGAAAGACGAAGCCGCTGCCAATGCCGAAGCCGACCGTTTGGCCAAAGAAAAGGTTGATAAAATTAACCAGGCCGATAGTTTGATTTTCCAGACGGAAAAACAGCTGAAAGAGTTTGGGGATAAAATACCGGCCGACAAGAAAAAGCCGATTGAAGATGCCCTGGTCAAGCTGAAAGAGGCTCACAAAAGTCAGGATCTGGCTGCCATTGATGCGGCCATGACCGAACTGAACAATGTATTCCAGGCTGCCTCGCAGGAGATGTACAACGCTGCAAGCAGCCAGGGCGGTGCCCAGCAGGGGCCGCAGGGTGGTCATGCACAGTCGGGCAGCTCGGGTAACGGACAGCCTAAACAGGATGGCGAGGTTACGGATGTTGACTTTGAGGAAGTAAAATAATATCTGGAATAAATTCTGGCTGAAAGCCTTTCCGTTGATGCGGGAAGGCTTTTTTATTTTGATCGATGCTGAAGTGGAGGTTGGTTGGGCATGGTAAATGTTCTTCGCTGTTTTTTGGGGGAAGGTTTTGGGGTTTCATCACTTCAACCTGACTGGGCGGCACAAAAAAAGCCGCCTCCCGAAAGAGACGGCTTTTAAAAGCTGTATTTGAAAATCCTTATTTCCGGTAAACTTTTTTGTATCCGTAGATGGCTGCTTCGCCCAGTTCTTCTTCAATGCGGAGGAGCTGGTTGTACTTGGCCATCCGGTCAGAGCGGCTGAGTGAGCCGGTTTTGATTTGTCCGCTGTTGGTAGCTACGGCAATGTCGGCGATGGTAGCATCTTCGGTTTCGCCCGAGCGATGCGAAGTTACCGAGGTGTAGCCGGCGCGGTGGGCCATTTCAATGGTGTCGAGCGTTTCGGTGAGCGTCCCAATCTGGTTTACTTTGATCAGGATCGAGTTGGCTGCGCCCAGTTCGATACCTTTTTTCAGGTACTCCACATTGGTCACAAAGAGGTCGTCGCCAACCAGCTGGCATTTGTCGCCCAGTTTTTGGGTCAGGGCTACCCAGCCGTTCCAGTCGCCTTCGTGCATGCCATCTTCGATCGAGTCGATCGGGAATTTTTCAACCAATCCGGCCAGGAATTCAACCTGTTCGGCTGAAGTTCTTTTGGCGCCGGCGGGGCCTTCAAATTTCGAATAGTCGTAAATGCCGTCGGTGTAGAATTCGGAAGCGGCGCAGTCGAGGGCGATAGAAACGTCGCCACCTTCAGCGGCGCGGCCAGGTTTGTAGCCGGCATTTTTAATCGCTTCGATGATGCTGTTCAGCGCGTCTTCGGTACCTTCGAGAGCCGGTGCAAAACCGCCTTCATCGCCAACAGCTGTGCTGAGGCCGCGGTTGTGCAGAACTTTTTTCAGGTGATGGAAAACTTCGGCACCCATTCTCAGCCCTTCGCGGAAAGAAGTTGCGCCAATGGGGCGGATCATAAATTCCTGGAAAGCGATGGGAGCATCCGAATGGCTTCCGCCGTTGATGATGTTCATCATCGGGACGGGCAGTGTTTTGGCGTTGGTTCCGCCAATATAACGGTAAAGCGGCATATCGAGGCAGGCAGCTGCCGCTTTGGCAACGGCCATTGATACGCCCAAAATGGCGTTGGCGCCGAGTTTCGACTTGGTTTTGGTGCCATCAAGATCGATCAGTTTTTGATCGATGGCGACCTGGTCGGTGGCCGGCATTCCCAGAATTTCCTTGGCAATGACTGTATTCACGTTTTCAACAGCTTTCAGGACTCCTTTTCCGAGGTAACGCCCTTTGTCTCCGTCACGTAACTCAAGTGCTTCGTTTTCACCGGTCGAAGCTCCCGAGGGAACTGCTGCACGGCCTACTGCGCCGCATTCGAGTGTTACTTCTACTTCTACGGTCGGATTTCCGCGGGAGTCCAAAATCTCCCGTCCAATAACGCTACTTATTAACATGCTGATTTGTTTTATTGTTAAACTTTATTTCTAAATAAACTGAAAAATCAGTGAAATTGCTGCTTTGGAATTTCGAACCAAAGATAGGAAAATGTTGTGAACCCGCCCGGAGGGGATTGTCAACCAGTCTAATAATTCATAATCATTTAAAATGCCTTGAACTAATTGTACTTCTGTCCTTTTTGGTAGTGGAGCACTTCGACGGGATGTAGGGTAACCAGTCCTCCCTTTTGCGATTCATCCAGCATTTTTTTCAGGTGCGGATAAAAATCGTCCAGGTTTTTTTTGCTGTCGATCATTTCCAGTATCATGGGCATATCGCTCGAAAGGGCAAAGATTTTCATGGTATGGATGGAGTGGCTGGCGCCAAACGACATGGTCCCCTTGTAGACGGTGACGCCCGCCAGTCCAGCTTTGCGAGCCTCAAAAACGATCTCTTCATAAAGGGGACGGCCATGTATCTTGTCCGATTCGCCGATGTAAACCTTCATCATATAAGCTTTTTTTTCCAGATCCATAAGTCGTAGATTTTATAAAATTGAACGGATTAAAATGATTCCCAGGTAAACAGCCAGAATTCCGAAGAACAGGCTTCCGCCGATATTCCACAGCAGGTAGTAGAGAGAATTGTCTTTCAGCAGGTTCAGGTTGTTGTAGGTAAAAGCCGAAAATGTGGTGAACCCTCCGCAAATGCCAACCGCCAGAAACATCCGCCATTCCGGACTGATCAGGTTTCCTTCCTCTGAAAGGGCATACACAATCCCGATTATAAAACTCCCAACTACATTAACAATGAAAGTACCCCACGGGAAGGTGCTGGTCAGGGCTTTTTCCGTAACAACCTGCACCAGATACCGGAGTGCACTCCCGATGAAACCGCCGGTTCCGACAATCAATAATGTTCGCAGCATTAAATAATTTTTTATTTTCAATCATTTTTGCCGGTGTTGCCTGTTTATAAAGAAACGCCGGGGAGAGACCCGGTTGCCCTGAAAGCTTCCGGAAATAGATTCAAAAAAATAATTAATGAAATTACGGATTTTTGCCTGGATTATCTTGTTTTTTGCCGGTCAATTTGCAATTGCACAGCCCGGAATCTCTGACTGGATCGGTGTGATCGAATCCGATGAAACGTTAAAAGGTGCTGGACTGGGGATTGCAGCCGTCGATTTGGCAACGGGCGCTCCGCTGGCGAAAAGGGATGCAGCGCTTTTGCTGGTGCCGGCTTCCACCCTGAAACTGCTTACTTCGGCCGCTGCCCTTGAAATCCTGGGCGGCGGATATCGTTTTCGGACCGAAGCAGGTTACCGGGGAGAAATTAAACCGTCGGAGTTGCTGCTCGCCGGCGATCTGGTTGTAAAGGGGGGTGGCGACCCGGCGCTCGGTTCGGAGTGGTTTCCACGGCACTATTCCCATCCTTCTTTTTTGCAGAAATGGGCGGAGGCCGTTAAAGATGCCGGCATCCGGCGGATAACCGGGAATATCGTGGTTGACCTCGGCAGCTATCAAACAGAGGTGGTGCCCGGCACCTGGGTGTGGGAAGATTTGGGCAACTATTACGGTGCTGCTCCGTCGGGGGTGAATTATGCCGATAATACGGTTCGCCTTTTTTTCCGGACACCGGCCCGTGCCGGCCAACCGGCCGAATTGATCAGGGTTTCTCCTGAAATCCCCGGGGTGAAGTGGAAAAATGAAGTCCGCTCGTCAACCGATCCGCGCGACCTGGCCTATGTCTTCGGCAGCCCGTTGGACGATCACCGGTTGATCACCGGGACTATCCCGGCCGGGCAGACAGCCTTTGAGGTGAAAGCAGCCATGCCCGATCCGCCCCGGGTGCTGGGGCAAATGTTTGCCGAGGCGTTGTTGCGTGCCGGAGTGCTGCTGGAGGGGAAAATCATTGTTTCGGAAGAACCCGTTGAAATGAAGCTGCTGGCGGTTACCGAGTCCCCCCGGCTTGACGAGATTGTCAGCTACCTCAATGCCGAAAGTATCAATCTTTTTGCCGAACAGCTGGTGTGCCAGGTGGCACGCGAGAAAACCGGGGTAGGCTCCTGGCAGAAAGGATTAGAAATGATTCAGGATTTTTGGAGGGAGAGAGGTATTAATGAGCCTTTTTATATGGCCGACGGAAGCGGTCTGTCGCGGTTTAGCGGCCTGTCGGCACAGCAAATGGTGGCAGCGCTCACCTACATGAATAACCAGGCGGAAAATGGAGCGGCTTTTAAACAGTCGTTGCCAGCTGCCGGTGAAGGAACGCTTTACCTGTTTGATCCGGCCAGGTTTCCCAACCGCAGCCTGCGGTGTAAAAGCGGTTCCATGACCCGCGTACGTTGTTACGCCGGCTACCTGCGTTGCAATTCGGGGCGTGAAGTCGCTTTTGCCGTATTTGTCAACAATTTCTCTGGTTCTCAGGCGGGAATAACCCGAAAAATAGAACGATTATTGTCTCGCTGGAGAGAGAACTGGTAGTCGTGTCTCCATCCGTTTTTGGAAAGAGAGGATTGTATTTCAGACTTTTTTGTCGTAATTTGGTCTGAGGATCCCAAAAAATTCGGTTATGAACACGTTTTCCCGATTAACACAGCCAACTACCGCGGTAAAAATTCCTGTTAATGCTAAAACCAGAACGGACCGACCTCCGTCGCAGGTGCCTGCTGAAAATGCTCCTGCCAACAGCTTTCAATGGCTTTATGAGAGGAGGCGACAATCCGGAATGTCCATGAGCCGGCCTGGAGATCCTCTCGAACGAGAAGCCGATCGGGCAGCCGACCAGGTGATTTCTGCCATGCCGAGAGTTGTCTTCGGCATAAAATCAGGCACTCCGGCTTCTGATTTGGTTTCGCGGCAGGCGGGTGAAGAGGAAGTGGAGAAGGTGCAGGCCTTGCGGGAGGGGGGCCGGTCAGCTTTGACTACGGCTTCGTTTGCCAGGCGTCTCAATTCCGGCACCTCCGCCGGACATCCGCTTTCGGGCGAAGTAAAACAGAAGATGGAGGCCGGCTTTGGAAATGATTTTTCTGCGGTGCGCGTTCACACTGGAGCCGAAGCGGAAGGGTTGAATAACCAGATCGGGGCCAGGGCTTTCACCTGGAGAGAGCAGATTTATTTCAACCGGGGAGAATTTAACCCCGCCTCGCGCGAGGGGATGCATCTGCTGGCGCATGAACTGGCACATGTGGTTCAGCAGGGAGGCGGGAAAAACCGGTTCTCCGGTTCGGAAGTCTACCGCCAGGCAGCCAGTACCGAAGCGGATACCTGCGAAGAGACCATCCGGCAGGAGATTACAACGTTCCGGAGTCACGGGATTTTTGGCCCCCAGCCGTTTACCCCCTCTTCGACCAACACCGGGGGATTTATGGTTAGCTATGATCCGGCATCGGAAGTTCTGCGTATTGCTGTGCTCGGGAGAACCCGGTTTGTGAATGGGTTGGTAAGTTTGGGCGGACCGGTGGTGATGGCCAATGAAACCAATCTGAGTGAGCTGGCCCGGCTCATTTCGCTGCTTGGCGATGAAACGCTGGCCACCAATATCGTTCCGTTTTATACCTGGACCGACAGCCAGAAAGACGCTTCGAAAGCATTGCTGGCCGACCGGATCCGGGATACGGTCAGTTTGTGGCAGGATGCCGGGATGAATTTTCGGGTGGATGATCCCTGCTGGGAGGAGGTAAAAGCGTTTCCTGAAGTTGACATTCAGGTGGAAGAGGAAGGGGAGGCCAGCCTGAATACGGCAACCTCTTCCGGATCCGACAATCTGCAGGTTACCCTGGTTAAAAATCCCGCTCCTGCTGAAGTTTCAGTCATCCGCAGTGCCGTTAATGACACGCTTCGCCGTGTTCAGGACGAACGGCAGCAATCGCTGGCCTACGATCCACAAACCCGTTTTACCACCGGAGCAAGAGTCTCTACCACTACCTTCACCCATCCCGACCGCTCGCGAACTTACCGTTCCGAAATGATTCTTTCCAGCGAACATCTTGAAAGAAGACCCGGCGACTTCCGGGACATGGATTCTGCGCTGTTGCGGCGATCGGTATTTTTTAAGCACGACGAGTTTGTGCTGGACGAGGGCGACAAACGGATGATCGATTCGTTTATAACTGACTTTCGGGAGGCCGACAGCAATGCGTCGAACAGTGCGGTAACACTTATTGGCCATGCCTCCCGACCGGGAAGCACCTTCTATAACACGCGGCTGGTGCAACGCCGGTTGAATTCGGTGAAGGAGTATCTTCGGGGCAGAAACTTCCAGAATATCAACACCCGGGTGAGCGAAACAAACCAGGCGGACACGATCGCTGAAAACCTTCCCGAAACCGAACAGACTTCGGCACTGCTGCGCAGGGTGGAAATTGTTGTCGGGACAGGCGAACTGCAAACGACCGTAGCCCATGAGTTCGGGCATGTTTTTGGCTTGAAGGACGAATATGTGACCCGGGGAACTTCCTTCTCGGGAACCGGATTGGCTGCCGGCGATGTTGTGGGGCATTCCCAAATGTCGGAAGACATCGGCGCCGGACAGGTTGTCGCCGAGAACAGCGATAACATCATGTCGATGGGAAATGAGGTTCGCGCCCAGCATTACGGATCATTTGGCGCTGCCCTACGAAGACTCACCGGAAAAAACTGGAAAGTGGAGGAGTAACCTGATGGAAGCATTCATTTTACAAAACAAGGGGCTGCCCGGCCACCTGCAGGAACTGACGCCTTTGTTGGAACAATACAAACCCGGAAGTCTCACCCAGCGGAAAAGCGGATTACTTGTTTTTCCTGCCGGCGAAATTTATGCAACAGTCGCCGATCCCGAGAATTCCGGCAAGCTGCAATGGATATTCTTTTCCAGGATGCGGCTTCAGGGAATGGCGCGGCTACGCGAACTGATCGCCTCGGAGTTTATGCAACTGCAACAAGAGGAGTGGGGGGAACGACTGCAGGAGTCCGATTATATGATCTGGAAAGCCACCCTCGACGGCTATTCAAACCAGTTGTGGGTGCTCGCAGGTTTATATGAAAATCTTCCGCCGGTTTTCCGGAAAATCGACGAAACAATCAACCGTTTTATGTACCGGATAAATGAACTTTAGTAAAATTCATCTTTTCAGAAGGCTGAAAGGGGGGTGGTGATGCAATTTTCTAAGGTGATTTCGTATATTTGAAATCTTATGAATAAACCGAAAATCACGCATGAGAGCTTTATGTAAGATTAGCTTTTCATTTGCAACATTACCGTTAAGATCCGGGAATTTTCCGGAAAATAAGTTTTTGGGTTGCCCCCGTCACGCTGAATCTGTTTGTTGCCCATGTAGCCTCCGTAAACACGATCTTCAAGCTTCTGCATGCTGGGACAGCGCATTTCTGTTCATTCCCCAAATAAAAAACATTCTTCCACATATTATAACCAATGTTTAACCAATTTAAATTTTTCAAATTATGAAAAAAGTATTCTTTCTTTTGTTTTTTATGTTGGGCATATTCTTCGTCCAGCAGTCGCAGGCAGCTAATTACAAGCTGGATCATGCGAAGATTGATGCGTTGTTCAATGAGGCTTCGGTTGTTTCGCTCAACGCGTTTAGTATGATGGCAAACAGCCCGCTCGAAATGCCGGCTCAGGCTTCGGTTCGGGAGAAAGACCCGCTGCTGGCCATTGTATTTGACTTTTTCCTGGGCGGACTGGGCGTCCACCGTTTTTACCTCGGAACCAAACCGCTGACCGGGATTGGGTATATCCTCACCTGCGGAGGTATTTTTGGAATTGTCCCGCTGGTTGACCTGATCGTTCTGGCAGTCAATTATGACGACATCTCCAAATTTGTCGACAATCCGAAATTTTTTATGTGGTAAGTTTCATAGCAGAGGCTGTCCGGCAACATTGGATCCAATGGGGGATTGCGTAAACGCCGAGCGGGGATTAACTCCCGGCGGTTTTCCCCGAAAAATTGCTGATCCGGTGGACAGGACAGCCTCTCTTTTTTAAATCAATATATGTTCCGGAGATATTTAGAAATCAGCTTTTTGATCCTGCTCGTTGTTGGGGGGATGTGCGGCAGCCAGCCGGCGTGCGCCCAGCCTGTCGGACGGGTGAGCGTACACCTGCTGGCCCAGGTGCTCAACCGCGGCGGAAAAGTGAATTATGAAAGCGATTATTACTTCGATAAAGACAACGGAATATTTGTGTCGCACTCTTTTTACCCGAAAGAATCGATCAAAATAACCAATAAAACCGGGGAGATGAAGATCTATTTCCCGGAGAAAAATGAGGTGACCATCCGGCAGAGTTCGGTTTTTTCTTCAGACAATGAGTTGCTGTACTACTTTATCAACAACAGGACCGAAGACCTGGGGCTGAGCCGCGAAGGATTTGTGCTGACCAACACCCGGTACGACGAGGGGTACATGATTACAGAGTGGACAGCTCCGGCCGAAATGAAATCAATTAAGAAGATCGAGTTTGTTTTTGAGAATTTTTTGCCCGTGTATGCCTGCTACTACACGCCAACCGGGAATGTCGCCAAAAAAATATATTACGACGACTATTACCTGGGGAGCAGTTTTAACCTGCCCCGGCTGATCACCGAAATCAGTTATTCGGACAAAAACGATTCAATCATCCGGCGCTCCCGCTATTCCGATATCAAAATTGGCAATGCCGTTAACGATCACTATTTCAATTTTAAGATTCCTGAAAATGCCAAGATTATTCATTAGCGTGTGGCTGCTTTTCTGTTGTGTGCAGCTTGTTTGGCCGTCGCAGTGCCAGGCTCGCAAAGGGGAAAACAGCAAAGGCGATTTGCAGCTTTTTGTCCGCAAAAATCAACCGCAGCCGCAGCAGGTGATCAGGCGTTCTTTTTTGGGACAGAGCGATAGCCCGCGGGTGAAAACCTACAACCCTTTTCATCTGGCAGCCGGCGGATTGCTCTATTTTTACCAGAATACCCTGTCGCAACAGTTTTCGGCCAGTTGCCTTTACCATCCCGGATGTTCCGATTTCAGCAAACAGGCTATTCAGGAATATGGACTTTTGAAAGGAGCTTTCCTGTCGGCCGACCGGCTGACCCGCTGTAACCGGATTTCGGCGCACGATATCCATCCGCTGACCATCAACCAACAGGATCACCGGGCCGCAGATCCGGTGGAAAATTACAAATAAGGACCAACTTGCATGCAACTGTTTCTGAAAAAAGCTACCCTCCTGTTATACCTGTTCTTCCCGCTTGTTCTTGTTTCGCAAAACAATCCGGATCCGCTTTTTATCCAGCACCTGGTTGGTAAAAAAATGTATTCCGAAGTGATCTTTTTGCTTGATGACCTGGAGGACTCCACTTCGGCGCAAACCGACAGTCTGCACTATTTTAAGGGCTGGAGTTTGTACTCCCTGAAATCGCTCGGGCCGTCGGCTGATCAATTGCTCCGGGTTTCGCCGGCCTCTCCGTTTTATGTCAAAAGCCGGTTTTTTGCTGCTTACAATCAGACGCACCTGGGAAATTACCAGCCGGCAAAAGAGATATTGCTCCGGTTGAATGGCGGCGACCGCGAAGCTGAAAACCTGCGGCTGTTTCAGTTGGCCGGAATCTCGCTGCTTGAAAAAAATTACGCAGCTTTTGAAAACCTGGCCGGCCGGCTCGATACCAGCCATTACGTTTTGCATGATGAATTGCTGACATTGAACAGCTGTGCCGACCGGCTCAAATCGCACCGGCAGAAGTCACCGGCCGTGGCTGGCGTGTTTTCGGCGCTGGTGCCCGGGGCCGGAAAAATCTATGCCGGAAAAACGGCCCAGGGAATTTCGACGCTGATTACCGTGGTCGGTTTTGGATTGGTTACCCTGGAAAACTGGAAAAAGAACGGTCCGGAAAATTTCAAAACCATTTTGTTCGGCTCGGTATTTACAACCTTCTACATCGGCAATATTTACGGGTCGGTTTATGCTGCCAGAATTTCTGAAAATGAATTTCAACATGAATACCAGAACAGGATATTATTTAATCTGCATATTCCTCTGCGGAATTTTTTCAATTGACTCTTCTGCCGCTCAAAAAGGGGAAGATTCTGCCGTGGTGGCAGACAGCCTGTTTGCTGCCGGAAATTTTTTTGAAGCCTCGGTATATTATGAAGCAGCGCTTTTTTACAATTCCGGCACGCTTCCGGAAGATGAATTAATCCTGAAAAAAGCCTATTGTTATAAATTTCTGGAACGATACCCGGAATGCCTGAACCAGCTGGAACAGATCAATTTGGTGAGTGTGGCCGATTCGGTCCGCAGAAGTGTGGTTTACGAACAGGCTGTTTGTAACTATCTGGCCGGGGATGCCCAGCGGGCATTGATGAAAGTAATCCAGTTTAAACAATTGGGCGTCCTGTCGGCGGATGATCCGTTTTTTGCAGGCATAAAAATGCTGGAAATACTGGCGTTGAACGAAACCCGGCAGTGGGAGCAGGCCGGACGTTGTGCCGTAGATTTTGTTGCCGAGATAGCTGAAACCCCCGAGGTAAAAGCTGACCTGACCAGCAGAATTGAAAAACTTTATCAGAAAAAGAACCTTCCGAAAGAACTGAAAAGCGAGAAAGCCAAAGATTTATCCCGGTTTGTTCCGGGGTTGGGGCAGTTTTATTGCGGAAGGGTAAAAGAGGGACTGGTTAGTTTGGTGGTAAATGCCTCTTTCCTCTATTTCGGACTTCACCAGCTTTATTACAAATACTATTTTACCGGTTACATGGCCGGGTTAGGCATCTTTCACAAAACTTATTTCGGGGGAATGCACCGGTGCGAAATTTTAGCGCAGACCGAAAACGAACGCACCCTGAAATCCTTCAATGCCAGCTGTCTGGCCATCCTCGGAGATTTGTATTCCGGCGACCCGGAGACGCTCTGAAAAAGATTATCCTCCCGGAATGCAGGAGGATAATCGGACAGCTTTGCTATTTTACCAGTTTTTTATATTTCACCCGTTTGGGAGCTTCGTCGCCCAGGCGTTTGCGGCGGTTCTCCTCGTATTCCGAGAAGGAGCCTTCGAAAAAGTGGACGTGCGAGTCGCCTTCGAATGCCAGGATGTGGGTGGCGATACGGTCCAGGAACCAGCGGTCGTGTGAGATGATAACGGCACAGCCGGCAAAACTTTCCAGCCCTTCTTCGAGGGCACGCAGGGTGTTGACGTCGATGTCGTTGGTGGGTTCGTCGAGCAGCAGCACGTTGCCTTCGGCTTTCAGCGCCAGTGCCAGGTGCAGGCGGTTGCGTTCCCCTCCCGACAGTGCGCTGCATTTTTTCTCCTGGTCGGCGCCGGAGAAGTTAAAGCGGGCCACGTAGGCGCGGGCATTTACCAGCCGGCCGCCCAGCTGGATGTTGTCCAAGCCTCCCGAAATGACTTCGTACACCGATTTTTCAGGATCGATTGCCCGGTGGGTCTGGTCCACGTAGCTGATTTTGACGGTTTCCCCAATCTGGATCTGACCAGTGTCAGCTTCTTCCTGCCCCATGATCAGGCGGAAGAGGGTGGTTTTTCCCGAACCGTTGGGGCCGATCACCCCAATAATTCCTGCCGGCGGAAGTGAAAAGTCGAGATCCTGGAACAGAATCCGGTCGCCAAATCCCTTCGATACCCCGTGGGCCTCGATCACCTTGTCGCCCAGGCGCGGACCGTTCGGGATAAAAATCTCCAGCCGTTCTTCTTTTTGTTTTACATCTTCATTCAGCATTTTATCGTAGGCCGACAAACGGGCTTTCGATTTGGCGTGTCGGGCTTTGGGGGCCATGCGGACCCATTCGAGCTCCCGCTCAAGCGTTTTGCGCCGTTTGGTGGCGCCTTTTTCTTCCAGCTCCAGCCGTTTCGATTTCTGTTCGAGCCACGAGGTGTAGTTTCCTTTCCAGGGAATTCCTTCCCCGCGGTCAAGTTCGAGGATCCAGCCGGCTACATTGTCGAGGAAGTAGCGGTCGTGGGTGATACAGATGACCGTTCCTTTGTACTGTTGGAGGTGTTGTTCGAGCCATAAAATACTTTCGGCATCGAGGTGGTTGGTCGGCTCGTCGAGCAGGAGGACGTCGGGTTCCCGGAGGAGGAGGCGGCAGAGCGCTACTCGGCGGCGTTCACCACCCGACAGTTCGCGCACCGGCTGGTCGTCGGGCGGGCACTGCAGCGCGTCCATGGCCCGTTCGAGCCTCGAATCGAGGTTCCAGGCGTCGAAGCGGTCGATTTTTTCCTGCAAAACGGCTTGTTCCGCCATCAGCTTGTCCATAACATCGGGGTTTTCATAAACTTCCGGAAGCCCGAATTTCAGGTTGATCTCCTCATATTCTTTGAGGGCATCCACCACTTCCTGCACCCCTTCCTGCACCACTTCCTTGACGGTTTTGTTTTCGTCGAGGTGGGGCTCCTGTTCCAGCAATCCTACCGAGTAGCCTGGCGAAAAGACCAGTTCGCCCTGAAAGGATTTGTCGATTCCGGCAATAATGCGCAACAGGGTTGACTTTCCGCTACCGTTAAGCCCGATAATGCCAATTTTGGCGCCCAGGAAAAAGGAGAGCGAGATGTCTTTAATAACCGTCTTATTGGGAGGGTAAGTTTTACTCACCCGGTGCATCGAAAAGATAATTTGCTTGTCGTCGGCCATTTTATTTTTGTTTTTTTAGTGCGGCAAAAATATAAAAAGGTTTAGTTCTTTTAAATTGTCCGGAGTCAGCTGCCCAGATCAAACATTCCGGCAATGTCCTGTGCCGATATTTTTTTGAAAGCGATCATCGACTCGGTGTGGGTGATGCCTTCCACTTTGGAGAGTTTTTCGGTGATCAGCACCGAGAGCTCTTCAATGCGGGGAAGGCGTAAAATGGCCAGCAGGTCGTAACGCCCGCTCACCGAATAGACTTCATCTACGCCGTCAATGCCGGCCAATTGTGCGCCTACACTGTTTACTCGGGTGCGTTCGGTGTTAATCAATACAATTGCAGTTATCATTTTATCTGTTTTTTTTGGGTTCTTCAGTTTTTAAAAGCCAGGCACCGGCGGTTTGATTCCTTCATTTCCGGTGTCGAGAATATATTTCCATTTTCCGTTACGGTCTTTTTTCCACACCGAAACATAGGTTCCGCGAGTGGTATCGCCGTTGGCCGCGGCGGTGTAAATTCCGTAGGTAAATCCCAGTTCGCCCGATTGGGCAATTTGGCCCGAAACAGGCTCCCAGGTTAAGGTCAACGGAGTATTTTTCGCGGGTTCATAGAGGCGGATAATGGCCTCGCGGCCGGTAATGGGCAGGCTGTTTTTACGCAGCAGCACGGCATCGGGATGGGCAAATTCGACAAAAGCACGGGGCACACCGTTCTCTTTTGAATAGGCTGAGAAATTCCGGTCGGCTTCCAGCAGTTGTTCCGCCGAGGGCTGACGCGAGGCGCAGCCGGTTGCCAGCAGTCCGGCCAGACAAAGCGTTGCAACTATTTTCATGACATCAGGTGGTGGTAGATCTGGTAATTTTCTTCGTCGAAAACACAGAAGATAACCTTTTCGATTTCCGGATGCTGTTCCACAAAGCGGGTTACTTCGTCGAGGGCGATGCGGGCCGCCTGCTCCTTCGGGAAATGGTACACTCCGGTGCTGATGTTGGGAAAAGCAATGGTTTTCAGGCCGTTTCCGACCGCCAGTTGCAGGCTCCACCGGTAACAGGAGGCGAGTTTTTCGGCTTCGCCATGGTTTCCGCCTTTCCAAACCGGGCCAACGGTGTGGATGACAAACCGGGCTGGCAGGTTGTAACCTTTGGTGATTTTGGCGCTCCCGGTAGCACAGCCATTCAGGGTGCGGCATTCCGCAAGCAGTTGCGGGCCGGCTGCCCGGTGGATAGCGCCGTCAACTCCGCCGCCCCCCAGCAGGGTGGTGTTGGCTGCATTGACCACCGCGTCTACTTCCAGCCGGGTGATATCGCCGTGGTAGAGTTCAATTTTTTTCATGGCGACTTTTTTTTTGTTTATTATTCGTTGGTTTTCAATTTATTTTCGAAGTTAAAACAAAACCGGGTTACAAAAAAGAATCTCTGTAATCCTGTTGGGTACAAAATTACAGAGATTCGGAAATAAGTCTGCCGCACCGGGCGTGTTTCAGGCTGCCTCCTTTTTATTGGGGCATAATTTCTTTCGGAAGTTTCGAAATGGACTGGATCTCGATGCTTTTTACAAAGAGTTCGCCGCCTTCCGACTGAAGCTGGATCTTGCCGGAGGTAAGCGGTTTTACGGCGCCATTTTCGAAAACGCCAGTGTTGTTGTTCACCATAACGGTTACGCCGTTTACCACATGAACGGAAGTTTGTCCGAAACAGTAGAGGTCAACGGTGTTCCACTCGCCAAGGGGTTTTTCGGCATCGGTCGATTTTTTGATCGATTTGCCGTTGGCATGTTCGCCGAAAGGCAGTATTTCAGCCCCGGGGGTAAACACAAAATTGTTGGTTTCGGCATTTTTAACGGCAGCTGTTTCGCAGGCCGTATTGTTCATCAGGTAGGTGTCGCCCAGGTTTTCGTGCATCAGCTGGTGCTCGATGTTGACCATCCAGGTGCCGAGTGCTGCGCCGAATTCACCGAAGCTGTGGTAGAGCAGGCCGCTGTTGCGTTTGGTAAAAACTTCGTCGCCCCATTTGAAAACCAGCCGCAGGTGGTAGTTCTCAAACGACGCTTGGGTGGCGAGCGATCCGTTCACCTCTCCCGAGATGCGGATGAGTTTGACCCCCTCTTCTTCGACCACTGAAAAGACTTTTTCAACGGTAGCTACCTGGGCTAAACTGTCGAAGCCGGCCAGCGGCGTTCCCAAGTATTTATCCCAATTGTCGAGATTTTCGCCGTTAAACAGCGGCTGCCAGGGCTGCTCTTTTTCCTGACAGGAGTTGAAAACAACAAATACACCGATAATCAGTGCAGAAAGAAACAATTTTCTCATAGTCTTTGGTTTTTAGATAAAAAAAACTGCCCTAAATATAGGACAGTTTTTCCTTGGCCGGATAAATATTTTCTGTTAAACCATTTGGGCTGCAATAATTTCCTGTGCCCTCTCCAGAATTGACGTATCATCGAGTAATACGATACCCCCGTTAGGGCCTGGTTCCATGTGGATACCCACTGTTGTTCCTTTTTCATAATTTGCACCACCGAAGTAGTTTCTGACGGTCTCCTCACTCACCTGGAATTCATCTGCAATCTGTTTGATGGAACCGTCAGGCAAACTGTCTTTGATTTTGCGCAACTCATTGAAAGTGATTTTCCTCTCCATAGCCGTAAGATTTTATGCGTTTAATAATTATTGTTGTTTGAATTTCCTAAAGTTAGAATTAATATTTTAATAACGTACCCGTCGGGGGTATGTTATATAAGCAATACTTGCGGGCTGTTGGGTTGAAAATACCTGTAAAAATGGGCAGGGAATTGCCTAAACCTTATCGGACAAGAAGAAAAGTGAACCCTTTGGTTGAACCAAACATAACAGACAGGAGCGTTTTTTAACAATTTTTAAACATTCATCGGGCTCCTTCGCGGATGCAGTCGTAAATGGCCTGCTGTATGGCGAAGCGGGTATTGAGGCTGAAAATCTTGTTGTTAGCCCGTGTTGGATAGACCCGGTTGGAGAAAAAAATGAACAACAGCTGGTTGTCGGGATCGGCCCACACAAAGGTGCCCGTGTAACCGCTGTGCCCGTAACTGCTGGGGCTGACCTCCCGGGCGGGGTAGGAGCGTCCCGGCGCCGCCTGCCGGTTGTTAATCAGCGGCTTGTCGAAGCCCAATCCGCGGCGGTTCATGCTTCCGGGAAACTGCGTGCGGGTAAATTCCCGGATCGTTTTTTCGGAAATGTAACGTTCGCCGCCGTAAAAACCTTTCTGCAGGTACATCTGGAAAATTTTGGCCAGGTCGTTGATCGAGCCGAACAAGCCGGCATTGCCGGAAACCCCGCCCAGCAGGGCAGCCGTTTCATCGTGGACAAAGCCGCGCAGAAGCTCCATCCGCAGGTAATCGTCCTCCTCGGTCGGAACAAGCCGATCGGGCGGAAAGTGTTTGTAGGCATTGTAAGTAACGGTTGTGGCACCCAGTGGCCGGAAAAAGTTGGTCTTCAGGTACGCTTCGAAAGGCATGTGGGTGAGGCTTTCGATAATTGGAGGAAAAACGAGGAATCCCAGGCAGGAATACTCATATTTTTTCCTTGGAAGAAGGGGGGAATTTTTGATCTCGTCCAAAATGGAACGGAGATGTTTTTCATCCATGTACAACGCTTCTGAAATTCGGATGGCCTGTTCCGAAGGAGGATCGGTTTTGAATACCTGTTTTTGGAGTTCGTCATCTTTTGCCAGGATTGATTTCCAGGCCACGCCCGGTTTGAGTCGGGCCTGGTGGGTCAGTACGTCGCGGATGAGGATATCCTGTTTGTTCGTGTTGACGAAGTCGGGATAATAAAAGCTCATTTTCCGGTTCAGGTCAAACTTTCCGGCATCCACCAGTTTCATCAGTGCAGGAAGCGGACCGACCACTTTGGTTACGGAGGCCCAGTCGTAAATCATGTCGGGCTTCAGCTCCTCTTTTTGGTCGAAAGTGGGATGTCCGTAACAGCCGTGAAAGATAACTTTCCCCTCTTTGGCAATCAGCACCTGGCAACCGGGATAAGCCGATGAGTCGAGGCCTTGCCGGGCCAGCGAATCAATTTTTCGGGTAAGGGTTGCGGATGAAATTCCAACCTCTTCGGGGAGGGTATATTTCAGCCGGCCATTTTTTTTTACGTCGACTCCCTGGCCGGCTTTAAAACGGTTGTCGATTGTAACCGGCAGCCTGCCCGAAGCTGGTACTGCTCCAAAAATCATCTGGGCGGCCAGCTCTTGTGCCAGGCGGGTGTCGTGGTAGGCTACGGCCAATGCTGCCGAGTTTTCAATGCGGTTAAAATATTTGAGTGCATAGGCATTTCCGAAGAAGAGGGTGATCACCCTTTGGGGACCGCAAAGCTTTTCAATCATTTTTAGCTGAGCATTTCCTGCGCCATATTTGCTGCCCGGATAGGTACGCAGATGGTGGACACCGGCGATGATCAGGTTGTAGTTTTCCAGCTTTCGGAGCAGTGCCGCAATTTCACTGTCGGAAGCCTCTTTTCCCAGGTTAAAATGGTCCATGTCGGTGTATCGTTCCAGCATTTGCTGAAAGGGGGTTGTTTCGGTTTCGCCCAGGCTCAGTGTGGCGATCTTCAGGGTGTCGAGCCGTTGCAGAGGAAGTAGCTGGTTGTTGGACAATACGGTCAGACTGGCTTCTGTCAGCCTGCGGATGGTTAGTTCGGTTTGCGGGTCATTCATCCGGTTGGTGAGGTTTCCCAGCGCAACCGGATGGTAATCGTTGAGTTTCAGCCAGCGTTTCAGCGCCAGCATTTTCCGGCATTTTTGGTTGATTTCATCCAGCGTCAGTTTTTTTTCATCGATTGCTGTGCGGATGGCTTTTATGGCCAGCGGGACGTTTGGGACAAATTCCAGCAGGTCGTTGCCGGCAATCAGCGCCTGCACTTCGGCTTTCCCGGCCGGGAGGGTCACGCCTTTCATATTCATGGCGTCGGTAACAACCAGCCCTTCAAATTTCAGCTTCTCGCGCAGTTGTGTTTTGATCAGTTTCTCGGAGAGGGAAGCGGGGCGGTTTTCGGTGTCGTAGGCCGGAATATGCAGGTGGGCGGTCATGATGCCGGCGATGCCGCTTTGGGCCAGTCTCCGGAACGGGTAAAATTCAACTGAGTCAATTCGGGCTCTGTTGTGTTCCAGAACCGGCAAGGTTTTGTGCGAGTCGGCGTGGGTGTCGCCATGTCCCGGAAAGTGTTTGGCAACCGCCGCCACCCCTTCCTCCTGCATTCCTTGGGCATAGGCGGCTGCTTTGCGGGTGACGTTTTCACGGTCCTCTCCAAACGAGCGGATGTTGATGACCGGATTCATCGGGTTGGTGTTGATGTCGGCTACCGGCGCAAAGTTGAGGTTTATGCCGGCCATTTTTAGTTGACGGGCCACTGCGCGGCCCATTTGGTAAGCCAGTGCGTCGTCCTGGATGGCGCCCACGCTTTGGTGGCTGGGGAAGGTAAGTATGCTGTCCATACGGAAGCCGGCGCCCCATTCGGCATCCATGGCAACAAGCAGGGGAAGTTGGGCTGCTTGCTGCAGGTCGTTGATCCACGCCGCCGTTTTGACCGGTGTGCCCTGCATCACCAGAATTCCGCCCAGCCCGTAATGTTGAATTAGCTTTTTGGCCGACTGGAGGGCTTCTTCACCCTGTTGAGGCGAAACGGCAATCATCATCAGCTGCCCGATTTTTTCGTCGATGGTCATGTGTTGCAGCTGCCGGTTTACCCAGGGATCATGCTGAAAGGCTAAAAAAGCAGGCCGCTGTGAAAAGGATTGCAACAGGGTGAGGAGACTCAGTGATAACAGGGAAAATATTTTGCGAAACATTTTTTCTCTTTTTGAAACCGATCTAAAAATAGAAAGATTGTTTTAAAATGGTAATTTAGTTTTTCAGAAACCTAAAATATGGCTATGAAAACTTTGATATTGAACTTTCTGATTTTACTGGGTATTTTGAGTTCAGGAACCTGTCCCGGTCAGGCTTTGGTAACCGGAGCCGAGCAGCCGCAGGAGTATCTTCCGCTGTTGAAGGGGAAACGGGTTGGGTTGGTGGTTAACCACACGGCCATGGTGAAAGAGGTGCACCTGCTCGATTTTTTGCTTGAAAGCGGAATTGAGGTGCAGAAAGTTTTTGCTCCCGAACACGGATTTCGGGGAGATGCTTCGGCCGGTGAAAAAATTGTGGATGGCGTTGATCCCAAAACCGGCATTTCAGTGGTGTCGCTTTACGGCGACATCCGGAAGCCCACGCCGGAGCTGCTGAAGGATATCGAAGTGCTGGTTTTTGACATCCAGGATGTGGGGTGCCGCTTTTACACTTTTTTGTCTACTCTGCTGCTGGTTATTGAAGCCGGCGCTGAAAATAACCTTCCGGTGGTGGTACTCGACCGTCCCAATCCCAACGGCGACTATGTTGCCGGGCCCGTGTTGAAACCCCAATTTGTTTCGTTTGTCGGGATGGTGCCAACCCCCATTGTGCACGGCTGCACCCTGGGAGAAATGGCGCTGATGATGAATGGCGAAAAGTGGCACAAAGCCCCCCGATCCTGCGAATTGCACATCATAAAAGTGAAAAACTACAGCCACCGCGATCTTTACGAATTGCCGGTCCGGCCTTCGCCCAACCTGCCCAACCAGTTGTCGGTGCGGCTGTATCCGTCGCTCTGCTTTTTCGAAGCGACTTCGGTAAGTGTGGGCCGCGGAACGGATTTTCCCTTTCAGGTGCTGGGGGGCCTCAAACCGTTGCTGGGACCTTTCAGTTTTGTTCCGCACGACATTCCCGGGGTAGCTGTTAATCCGCTTAACGAAGGCAAAACCTGTTATGGCGTGGACCTGCGAACCCTGAAAACAGTTCCGGAATTTACCCTGCGCTTTTTTCTCGATTTTTACAGAAAATATGACCAGGAGAAAGAGTTTCTGACCAACGAACGCTGGTTTAACCTACTGGCGGGCGACGATGCCCTGCTGGCCGGGATCCGGGCAGGAAAATCCGAAGCCGAACTGGTAAAAAGCTGGTCCGGAGAGTTGGACGCCTACAAAAAAATTAGGAAGAAGTATTTGTTGTACCCCGATTTCGAATAAAACCTGTTGAAATACGCCCCAAACCGGAAGGTGGTGTGTCCCGGGAGACACCCCGGTCTGTCAATTGTTAATTCATCTGTGAAATAATTGATAAACCGGTAATTTGTTTGCATTTAAATGTTAAAAAATGTAAATTGAAATCCTAATTTTGTAGTACTAAGTTTTTACCATTACCGTTATTAGTTTAAAACTTCTGCCTTGATCAAATATTTCCACATAGTGTTGATGGGGTTGCTCATGGTATCTCTTTTCTCCTGTGAGGATGAGAGATATATGAATTCACCGGATGCGCAGCTTCGCTTCTCGGCAGATACGGTAATGTTTGACACCATTTTTACCACCGTGGGTTCAACCACCCAGCATTTGAAGGTTATTAATCCTTACAACGATAAGATTTTGATCCAGCGGATCCGTTTGGCAGGAGGCGACCTTTCCAATTTCAGGATGAATGTGAACGGGATACCCGGCAATGAGATTTTTGATGTGGAGATCCCGGCACGTGACAGCATCTATATTTTTGTGGAGGTGACCATCGATCCGAACGGGCAGAGTTTACCGATGGTTGTGAAAGACAGCATCGTGTTTACCACCAACGCCAAAATTCAGGACGTGGACCTGATCGCCTGGGGACAGGATTTTCATCTTATCCGGAATGCCGTGATCAAAACGACGACCTGGAAAAGTGATAAACCTTATCTGGTCTACAATTACGCCTATATCGACACCTTGCAGACCCTCACGATTGAGCCTGGTGCGCGGATCTTTTTCCACAAAGGAGCCGGTTTGTATGTGAAAGGAAATCTTCTGGTCAACGGGACGTACGAAAACCAGGTGTGGTTTCAGGCCGACCGGATGGAAGATTCGTACAAAAATATTCCAGACCAGTGGAACGGCATACTGCTGTTTTCGGGAAGTAAAGGAAATGTTTTCAATTATGCCAATATTCGCAACGCCAACATCGGATTGCAGGTGGGCACGATCGAACACGATGGTTTTGCCTCCGTCACGCTGGCCAATACCAAGATTGAAAACATGGCCTATGCCGGAATATTTGCGCTCAAATCAAAAGTGACGGCTTATAATTCTCTGGTCGCCAACTGCGGCTTCTATGCCGCTGCT
>JARKOX010000183.1 GCA_029975525.1 Prolixibacteraceae bacterium
CCACGAGCATACCCTTTTGTGCCTGAACCACGGGAAAGCCGTACTGTGCGAAAAAGCCTTCGCCCTCACCCGGGCCGAAGCAGCCGAAATGGTTGAAACCGCCCGTGCCCGCCAGCTTTTCCTGATGGAAGCCTTCTGGACCCGTTTTCAGCCCAGCTACCAGAAAACACTTGAAATTCTCCGCTCCGGACAACTGGGAGCGGTTAAAATCGTTCGTTCCGATTTTGCTTTCAACGCCCCATACGATCCGGAAAAACGGCTTTACAACCTCGAACTGGGAGGCGGTTCGCTGCTCGACATTGGGATCTATCCCGTATTCGCGGCGTTGTCGGCCCTGGGTAAACCCGACCGGATCAAAGCGCTGGCCTCTTTCAGCCCAACCGGTGCCGAAGAGAGTGTGACCATGGCCTTTCAGTATGCTGGCGGGGAGATGGCTTCTCTCTACTCCAGCTTTGCAGCCTACTCCTCCATCGTTACCGATTACGCCTGCGAAAAAGGTTTTCTGCGGCTCGAACGCCGCTGGTTTGCCCCCACCTCGATTACAATTTGGCACGAAGGCGACCGCGAAGAGCGGATTACCTTTGAAAATATCGGATCAGGGTACCAGCATGAAGCAGCGCACGTGATGGAATGCCTCGACGCCGGAAAAACCGAAAGCGACCTCATGCCGCTCGATTTCAGCCTGCTGCAAATGGAAACCCTCGACCGGGTCCGCAGCGAAGCCGGCATCGTCTTCCCCGGCCGTGACCCGGGCATGTTCTGATATACCTGAAAAGAAGCCAAACCGACCTGCCGATTCCGATGGAAAACTTTCGACAGCTGAAAAAAGAGTTTGAAAACGAACTCACGGACAATATTCTGAACTACTGGATCAGAAAAGTGTACGACCCGCGGCGCGGCACCTTTTACGGGCTGGTCGGTCCGGACGAAAAGCCCGATCCCGCTGCCCCGTTGTCAGCGGTGCTCATCACACGCATTTTATGGACTTTTTCGGCAGCTCACCGGCTTTTTCCCACAGCCATTTACCAAAAAATGGCAGACGAAGCTTTCCGTATCCTGACCACCCGTTTCTGGGACAATGAAAACGGCGGAGTGTACTGGGAAGTTTCGTCTGGCGGGGAGGCCGTCGACACCAGCAAACAATTCTACGCGCAGTCGTTTGCCCTTTACGGACTGGCAGAATATTTCCGCACGTTTGGCAACCAACAGGCGCGCCAGTTAGCCATCTCGCTCTTCTACCTGCTCGAAAAATATGCTTTTGATCCCGTAAATGGCGGCTACGGCGAGGCCGTCTCGGCCAACTGGCAGAAGCCGGTGCGGAAGTTCATCACCCCCGCCGGCGAAAAAATGAACAAATCGATGAATACCCACCTGCACCTCCTCGAAGCTTACACCAACCTGCTCCGGATCTGGCAGGAAGATGACCTGAAAAAACAAATTGGCGGCCTGCTCGACATATTTTCCAACCAGATCATCAATCCGGAAAACCACCACTTTCATCTCTTTTTCGACAACGACTGGAGCGTCCAGTCGACCGGAGTTTCGTACGGACACGATATCGAAGGAAGCTGGCTGCTTTACGAAGCTGCCGAAGTGCTGGACGATGAGCAGACCCTGCGCCAGCTTAAACCCGTTTTACTGAAAATGGCCCTTGCCGCCGGCCAGGAAGCGCTCCACCCCGCCGGAGGCCTCTTTTACGAATCGGACGGGGTACACCGAAACCGTGACTTTCACTGGTGGGCGCAGGCCGAAGCGGTGGTTGGCTTTTTCAATGCCTGGCAATTGTCGGGCGACCAACAGTTTCTGAACTGGGCTGAAAAAAGCTGGCATTTTATCCGGCAGCACCAAATCGACCGGCAGCACGGCGAGTGGTTTTCACAGGTGAATGCCGACCTGACCGTAGCCCCCGCCCCCAAGGTCAGCGGCTGGAAATGCCCCTACCACAACGGCCGCATGTGCCTCGAAATGGCAATGCGACTGGCAAAAGAGCTAAAAAACTAAAGCCGTACACCCCAGATTCTTTTTGTTCCGATCCGGCGGTGTCCGGCTTTCGTTTCCCAGAAAATAATTTTCTTCGACCCGCTAACGTGTTACCTCAAATTTGCTTTTTCCCGACCCCACATCGGAGATGACCGCAAAGCCATCCTGAATCCGGAATGAAACCGGCTGCCCGTTCCGGGTTACCTTCTGTTTGGCAGAAAAGAGCGGCAGGTGCACCTCGGCCGTGGTATTACCCGGGAGGATCAGATCGAGTGAAAACGATTCGCCGGGGCGGTTCTGAAAGGCCATCCACACTTCTCCGCGGATGGTCGGATGTCGGAGTTCGGCATGGCTGAGCGAGGCCGGCTGCGGCCGGATCCTGATCTTCCGGAAACCCGGCTCCAGCGGTTCAATGCCCATCAGTTTGCGCGGGATAAGGTTGGCCGGCGCTGCCCCCCAGGCATGGTTCCAATCCTGATTGGGTTTGTATTTGTTATCCCAGGCTTCGAGCGAAACGGTTGACCCCACGCGGATCATGTTGTACCAGCTGCGTTCGGCAGTTGAGCTGAGCAGTTGCAGTCCGTAGCCGGCTTCGCCGCTATCGTAAAGGGCGTCGAGCAGAAACTGCGAACCGTAAACGCTGCAGGCCATCCCGCGCGACTGTAAGAAAGCCGTTATTTTGCCGGTATTTTTTGCCGGGGCCAGTCCAAAAGCCAGCGGGAACATATTTCCATGCAGCGAGGCGTGACCGGTGCCGATTCCATCTACATAAATCCCCCGCTTTTTATCGAGTAACTGCTCATTGAACACTTTTTTCAGTTTTTCAGCCTGTGCCGAAAAACGTTCCCGGTCGGCCGCTTCCCCCAGTACTCCGGCCATTTCAGCCATTAAAACCAGGGCGCGGTAATGGAACGCATTCACCACGGTGTTCACCTCCTGAAATACAAAACCGTCGGTTTCCCCGCCCTCGTTTTTCTCCAGTCCCAAAATGCCGGTGTGCGGCCAGTCCACAATGTCGCGCAGGTTACCGTTAAAGTGGATCGACTGCAGCACTTCGGGGGTTACCTTCCCGGTGCGGGTACTGATCAACCCACTCTCATCGGCCAGCGTCACCAGCGTTTTAGCCTTCAGATCGTTGTAGAAATGGCTGAACGATTCGCTGTTCCCGGTGTAGAGATAGTCGTTCCAGGCCATCAGCACCGACTGCAAAATCCACTCGGTGGGCCAGGTGGGCCGGAGAATCAGGTATTCATGCGAACGACGGGCCATGCTGTATTCACGTGCCACGCCATAATGACAAAGCTGGTTAATCAGCGCGTCGGCTTCGTAGGCGATCCGTTCGCGGTCGCCATCCACATAAATCCCCAGAAATGAGGTGGCTTTAATGGAATATTTACTCAACTCCCACACCTGATTCAGCACCGTGTCGGAGCTGGAAAAATGGGAGTCATCCCCGTCAAACGGGTAAAAAACGGTCTCGCGCACCACCTGCTCTTTACTCAGCGGATGGTAGTAATTTTCAATCTCACAATACCGGAACGGAAGCACCTCTCCCGTGTATTGGGGCATCAAAACCGCCTGGGGGCCGGTATTCCGCTTGTCGGGAGGGAGAACCACCACATAGGTATTCCAGCCTCTTTTCAATGGTAGCTGGTAGGTGGCATACCGGATGGTACCGCCAGGCGCGCGGTCGATCCGGCCATCTTTCCGGGCTTCTCCCAGGTGGATGGTAACCGTATCAGATCCGGTTTTTCCGAGCAGCGTTACACGAATCCGGCCAAAAGCCGCCTTGCCAAAATCGACGAAGGTATGCGAGGGCGATAACGGCTGGAGCGCTACCGGATGATCGTCCTGCTTTTGCAACGGATAAGCGGCAGTGGCATAATCAGACAGCACGGCAGCCGTTTTAAACTGTGCAACCGCCGAAAAAAGCGACTCCTCGCCGTGGTTGTTCCAGGTCTTCACTTTCCAGAAATAGACCTTGCCCGGCTCGAGCGGCTTGCCGTTGTAAGTTATATTCACCGACTGATCGCTTTCAGTTTTTCCCGAATCCCAGCAGTCGCCCCGGTCGTTCAGGATATTTTCAAGGGTGGACGCAACCAACACCCGATAGGCGGTTTGAAGGGTATTGTTTTTTTCGGCGTTGACGATCCATCCGAAAAAAGGCTGTTTTTGGGCAATTTCGGCAAACTGGAAATTTTCGCGGAACGAAACCGCCTGGTAAAGTGGCGTATTCACCGGGTAGCCATTCAGAAAAACCCGGTCGGCGTGGGCCAGCAGGTTCACGGTTAGTCCGGTCGGACGGTTGGCTTCCGTCACAGCTGCCCCTGCTGAAAAGACAGCCAGCATCATGCACACACTGATTAAAAACGGTCGGATTGGATTAGTCGGTTGTTTCATCACATTCTATTTAGAGCTATTCAAAAAAAAATTGCTGAGGATAAAGATAATCTTTCCGGCAAAAAAGCTCCGGCAGGAAAGCGGAATCACCCACTTTTCCGCCTGAAAAACATAAAAAAGGCCAGACTGTCTGTCACAATCTGGCCTTCTCAAACCGTTAACCGGAAAAGCCTCTCTGAAAAACAACGGCCAGCATCAAAAAAAAGACAACCGTTCTGGTCAGAAAATGCTTTCCTATGTTTATCGGCAGAAGATTTCCCCTGCCCTATCGCGTACGTTCGGTGGCCTTCACCTCCTGCAGTTTGGCTGCAAGCTGCTGAACCACGTCACTGTTTTCAAGCGCAACGTTAACCTTCTCGCCCACGTCGGTTGACAGGTTGTAAAGTTGCGGAACGGTATCGTTGCCCAGTTCCGTATTCGTAAAGCGGTTGTACCGGGCGGCTTTGCTCGGTGTGATGTATTTCCAGTTCTCCTGAACAAACGACATCGTGCCGGTTGATTGCAAAACCACATAGTCGCGGCTTTTTTCCGATTTTCCCAGCCAGGTATCGAGGGCATTGAAGCTGTCGGGAGCGGCCTGGTCGGGAATCGGCTGCCCGCTCAATTGCGAAAGCGATCCCATCAAGTCGATCTGACTGACCAGCGCTTGCGAAATGCCTGGCTTCGCCTGTCCGGGCCATCTGACCAGAAAGGGCACGCGGGTGCCGGCTTCAAAGGCGCTGTATTTGCCGCCCCGCAGCACGCCGGCCGGTTTATGGTCGCCCAGCCGTTCCACAGCCTGGTCCTGGTAACCGTCGTCAACCACCGGCCCGTTGTCGCTCGAAAGGATAATCAACGTATTTTCCGCGATGCCCAACCGGTCGAGCGTTTCCAGGATTTGCCCAACCGACCAGTCAAATTCGGCGATGGCGTCGCCGCGCGGCCCCATATCGGTAGCGCCAACAAAACGGGGATGCGGTACCCGCGGCACATGAATGTCATTGGTTCCGAAATAGAGGAAGAAAGGTTTTCCGGAAACCTTCGGGTTGTTTTTCTCAATAAACCGGACTGCTTTGGAGGTGATCGAATCGGCAATATTTTCATCGACCCAAAGGGCAGACTTCCCTCCCCGCATGTAACCAATGCGGCTGATACCGTTAACAATGGCCATGTCGTGCCCGTGGCTCGGGTGCATTTTCAGCAGCTCGGGATGGGTACTTCCCAACGGTTCTCCTTCAAACGGCGTTGTGTAACTCACCTCAATCGGATCGTTTGGATCGAGGTTGGCCACCCTGCCGTCTTCAATAAAAACGCAGGGGGTGCGGTCGCCGGTAGCCGCCATGATATAGGAATAATCAAAACCGATATCTTTGGGACCGGGGGTGATCAACCCATTCCAGTCCTGACTGTTAAAATCTCCTTCGCCCAATCCCAGGTGCCATTTACCGACCACGGCCGTGGTGTAACCGGCCTGGCGCAGGAGGCTCGCCACCGTGTATTGCTCTTTGCGGATAATCATGGGGGCATCGCCGCGGGCAATACCGGTATCGTCGCGGCGCCACGGATACTGACCGGTCAGCATCCCGTATCGCGACGGCGTGCAGGTAGAGGCACAGGCATAGGCATTGGTAAACTGAATTCCTTCAGCTGCCAGCCGGTTCACATTCGGGGTTTTCACAGCCCTGGCCCCATAACACTCCAGGTCGCCGTACCCGATGTCGTCGGCAAAAATTACGATAACGTTGGGTTTTTGCGGCTCTTTTTCCGAACATCCGGCAATTGCTGCCCCGGAAAGACAACAGGCCGAAAACAATAACTTATGATTCATAAACTTCCAATTGGTTTTGCGATGAAATTACTGCTAAAAAATCAGTTTCTGAATAAAAAAAGCGGGTTAATACCCGCTTTCTTTTCAAAGAATATATGAAAATCACTCTTTCTAATCAAAAATAACAATCGGTTTGTATTTCGGAACCAACGATTTCATGATGACCCACCCGATCAGGTAAGCCACGGCACAAACACAGAAGATGACAAAATAACCGGCAGGTTTACCAGCAAACCCGAAGAAGGTCATATTGGTCTCGCCTGCATAAACAAAGAGGTTTCCGGCGCTTTTCTGCAGGATCATTGAACCGACTCCGCCAGCCATTCCGCCAATACCGGTAACGGTAGCAATAGCTCCCTTGGGGAACATGTCACCAATGGTTGAGAACAGGTTGGCGCTCCAGGCCTGGTGGGCCGAACAACCAATTGAGATGAGCAGCACCGGAATCCAGGCGGCATTTCTACCTAAGTCGGCAAATTTCATCCCCAGTGGCTGGGCAAGCAGCACCACGAGCGGAAAAAAAGCAAATATCAACATGGCTTTCATGCGCGCGGCGTATGGATTCTGTCCGCTACGGTTGATAAAGATAGTCGGCAGTTTTCCGCCAAAAATCGAGAGTACGGTCACAATGGCATAAAGGGTAAAAATGAGCGCCATCCCCAGTCCTTCGGAAGTTTTGATCCCAAACTGCGTATTCAGGTACGACGGTGTCCAAAACAGGAAAAACCACCATACGCCGTCAGTCATAAACTTACCGGCAGCAAAAGCCCAGGTTTGTTTATAGGAAAAACATTTCAGGAAAGGTATCTTTTTCTCTTCATCCTCTTTTTTATTGGTCAGTTCGCCCAGTTCGTGTCTGTCCTGCTCAATATAATCGAGTTCTGACGAATTTACGCGTTTACTTTTGGCGGGGGCATCATAAAGAAAAACCCAGAAGCCCATCCAGATAAAACCCAGGGCACCAATAATGATGAAAGCCATCTCCCATCCGAAAAGTTTTGCCAGCGGCGGGATAGAGAGCGGAGCAAAAAGCGCCCCGATAGATGCGCCTGCGTTGAAGATCGATGTGGCATACGCACGGTCTTTCTTCGGAAAATATTCGGCAGTTGCCTTAATAGCTGCCGGAAAGTTACCAGCCTCCCCCAGCGCAAGAATCGCTCTTGCCACCAGGAAACTCCACATACTGATGGTCGCAATTAAAACGGCCATGTCGCCGGTTGCCGCAATCAGATCAGCCTTTGACTCCAGCCCCACGCTGACTTCGGTAACGATCCCGCACACGGCATGAAGACAAGCCCCCACGCTCCAGACTCCAATCGCCCACAGAAAGCCCTTTTTGGTTCCCATCCATTCCACAAAACGCCCGGCAAAGAGCATACAGACGGCATAGAAGATGGAGAAAAATGAAGTGATGGTTCCGTAGTGCGACTCATCCCAGTGAAACTCGGGCTTGATAAATTCGTCCCATGTAAGTGACAATACCTGCCGGTCGAGATAGTTGATGGTGGTTGCCACAAACAGCATCGCACAAATCACCCAGCGAAAATTTGTCATTTTCTGATTAGTTGTTGTTGAATGCATCATTCGTTTTCAGTTTAAATAGTTATTGGTATTTTTTTATGATGGTTAGCATTTGGGAACACAACGCAGTAATGTAGGCATAATCCTCTTTTTCCAAGACCTCTTTCGGGAAGAGTTGCGATCCCATTCCCACACAGTGAACCCCAGCTTTAAACCATTTGGTCAGGTTTTCTTCTTCGGGCGAAACGCCGCCGGTAGGCATGATGCTGGCCCAGGGCATGGGTCCCAGCACCGCTTTGACAAATTCAGGTCCTCCGACCTGCTGGCCGGGGAAAATTTTCACCACTTCGGCTCCCAGTTCATGGGCTTTGCCAATTTCAGTTACCGAGCCACAACCGGGGCTCCACGATACTTTACGCTTGTTGCACACACGGGCCATCCCTTCATCAATCAGGGGCGAGACGATGAAGTTGGCTCCCAGCGCCAGGTACATCGAGGTGGTTCCTTCGTCCACCACCGAGCCGACTCCCATTATCATCTCCGGGCACTCTTTGATAACCCAGCGGTTCAGTTCGGCAAAAACCAGCGAAGCGAAATCGCCCCGGTTGGTAAATTCAAACACCCGGATGCCTCCGTCGTAACAAGCTTTTACCACCTTTTTGCACAGTTCGGCGTCGCTGTGGTAAAAAACCGGTACT
>JARKOX010000187.1 GCA_029975525.1 Prolixibacteraceae bacterium
TGCCGTAAACCCTGACATCCTCGGCGCAGCCGGAATGGATCGGGGAGCTGTTTTTACGGCAACAGCCCTCTCTGCTCTGATTGCTACCCTGGTTATGGCGTTTCTGGCCAAATTGCCTTTTGCGCTTGCTCCGGGAATGGGGCTTAATGCCTTTTTTGCCTTCACCGTTGTACTGGGGATGGGCCACTCGTGGCAGTTTGCCCTGACGGCTGTATTCATCGAAGGATTGATTTTTATATTGCTCACCGCATTTAATATCCGGGAGATGATTGTCAACTCGATTCCCAACAATATGAAACATGCGATTTCTGTTGGTATCGGGTTGTTTATTGCCTTCATCGGCTTGAAAAATGCCGGCATCATTGTCAGCAGTCCTGCCACTTTTGTTACGCTGGGCGATGTTACCAACCTGTCGGAAAACGGCGGCGCGATGGTTGCCCTGCTTACCCTGGTTGTTACCGGCGTTTTGCTGGCGCTGCGGGTTAAAGGAGCTTTGCTGATCGGGATCCTGCTCGGGACGGTTATCGGCTTCCCGTTGGGAATTGCCCAGTTGCCTGCATCTTTTGATTTTGCACCTCCCTCTTTGGCGCCAATTTTTATGAAATTTCAATGGACAGAGATTTTTACAATCGACATGCTGCTGATCGTATTTACCTTCCTGTTTGTCGATATGTTTGACACCGTTGGAACGTTGATCGGCGTGTCGTCCAAAGCCAATATGCTTGACAGCGAAGGCCGGGTGCCGCGCGTAAAACAGGCGCTTTTTGCCGACGCCATCGGAACCACAGTCGGGGCTATGCTCGGAACCTCCACCGTTACCACCTATGTTGAAAGTGCTGCCGGTGTCAGCGAAGGCGGTCGTACCGGCCTCACCTCGTTCACCGTGGCTGTTCTCTTCTTCTTTGCCCTGTTCCTCTCTCCGCTGTTCCTGATGATTCCCGGTGCAGCAACTGCTCCGGCGCTGATCCTGGTGGGGGCGATGATGATGTCGCCCATCAAGAACATTGAATTTGAAGATTACACAGAATCTATTCCGGTTTTCCTTACCATTATTATGATGCCTCTGGCATATTCAATTTCGGAAGGTATTCTTTTTGGAGTCCTTTCGTATGTCATTCTGAAGGTTTTGACCGGAAAATTCAAGGATGTAACGGTAACCACTGTTTGTCTGGCTATTCTGTTCCTCCTGAAATTTTTGATGTAACCATAAAGGGGCGGTAAAAATGCCGCCCCTTCCTCTTTTTTGACAGTTTTTTGGACGGAGAGGAAAACCTAGCCGAATTTTTATATTTTTGCAGGACAAAAGGGTTGTTAGCTCAGTTGGTTTAGAGCATTACCTTGACAGGGTAGGGGTCACTGGTTCGAATCCAGTACAACCCACGAAGCGCAGAGACAAAAGTTTCTGCGCTTTTTTTTTGAGAAAAATGAAGTTTCTCCGGATCGTTTGCAGGGATTCCCAATGTGTGGTTTGTCTATTTGGGAGCAAAAAGAGGAAGGAAGTGTTTGGTTAACGCGCTCTCTTTTTAAACCGAAATTGGATTGTTTGTTTTGACTTCGGACATTGTGGAAATGGAGATTTAGGGCCGTAGAAGAATGTTCTTATACAAAAAGCGGGAATGTCCGATCAGGGCATTCCCGCTTTTGGAGGTGGCAGGTACGGTTTTTATCGGATGATGATTTCGTAAGGCAGCCGGGCGTAGAGACCTTCTTTGAGGTTACCCAGGTTTTTCAGCTGTTCGAAATAGCGGTAGTTTTCACCCAGTTGGGTGCGCAGAAACCAGGTGCGGACATTGTCTGTCCCGCCTTTGAGCAGTTCCTGCCACGGGTCGGGGAGAGCGGGGAGCTGCACGGTGCGGTAGTTTTCCAGTCCGGCCATCTCGGCAGCCGCGCGGATGGCGTGGTCCAATCCGCCCAACTCGTCAACCAGTCCGTTGGCCAGGGCATTTTCGCCCGACCAGACGCGGCCCTGTCCCACTTCGTCCACCGCGGTTTTTTCCATTTTTCGACCATCGGCCACCCGGGTGATGAACACGTCGTAGCCTTTTTCGATATTCTCCTGCATCAGGTTTCGCTCAAATTCCGACATGGGACGGGTTAATGAAATGACGTCGGAGTGGGCGTTGGTTTTGACCACGTCGGTGGTGATCCCCAGCTTGTCGTTCAGCAGTTTGCCGGCATTGGGGATTATGCCGAAGATGCCGATCGACCCGGTGATGGTGTTGGGGCTGGCCACAATTTTGTCGGCGGCACAGGCAATGTAATATCCGCCCGAAGCAGCCACGTCGCTCATGGAAGCCACCACAACCTTTTCTTCGGCGGCCAGTTTCACTTCGCGCCAGATGACTTCAGAGTCGAAGGCGCTGCCGCCGGGCGAATCGATGCGCAGGACAATAGCTTTGTAGGTTGAGTCCTGCCGCACTTTGCGGATTTCGCGGGAGAGTTCGTCGCCCGAGATTCCTTCGCCTCCCATTGCCATGCCAATGTCGCCGCTGGCATAGATAACGGCAATTTTGTTACGCGAGAAGGCCGCCTTGCCCGTTTTTTTAACCTCGGCTTTGGCATAATGGGTCACCCCGATCACCGGGATACCTTTGCCGGAAGCGATTCCGGTGAGCTCGCGCAGGTCGTCGAGCACTTCATCTTTGTATTTTACGGCATCTACCAGACCGGTTTTTACCGCCTCTTCACCACGGCGGAAGGTCATCACCGAGTCGGCAAGCAGGTTCAGCTTTTCAACCGGGATTCCGCGCCTTTCCGAAATTCCGTTGAGCATGTGGTTCCAAAGGCTGTTGAGGTATACCAGCGTTTGCTGGCGGTTTTCCTCGCTCATTTTTTCGAGCATAAACGGTTCAACCGCCGCTTTAAATTTTCCGTGCCGTACGATCTGGGCCTCTACTCCCAGTTTTTCAAGGGCATTTTTGTAAAACATCACTTCGCCGCCCAGGCCGCGAAAGTCAATGACCCCCTGCGGGTTGAGCACCAGTTGGTCGGCAACGGTGGCCAGGTAGTAGGCTTTCTGGTCGTAAAGATTTCCGTAGGCATAAATTGGTTTATCACAACTGTCTTTGAAAGCCAGCAGGGCATTGCGGATCTCTTCGACGGTAGCCATGCCGCCGTTCACTACCGAAAGATCGAGGTAGATACATTTGATGCGGCTGTCGTAACTGGCTTTTTGAATCGACTCCAGGATATTGTCGAGCCCGATTTTTTTGGTTTGGCTGAAGCCGGGCAGGTTCAGATCGGCAAACGGGTCGTTGGGGGCGCGGTCCACTATCGGGTTTTCCAGTTTAAGTACCAGCATCGACTGGTCTTCTACCACCACCTGTTTTTCGGTGGCGGCAATCATCGCCCCCAGCACGATAAAAAACAGGAAGAGCGCTACCAGGGAGGTGAGGATAATTCCCACCACGGTAGCCAGTGTAAATTTCAAAAAGTCTTTCATAATATGGCTGTTAATAATTTATACTATTTTCGGGCTGTAAAGGATAGGTCAGATTATTTGAGCATAATTACACAAATTTAATGGGAAAGCACCAAGTATTTCTTTGTCTGGGGGGAAATTTAGGCGACCGGGCCGAAATTTTCAGGGAGACAACCGAGCGGCTGGAGCGCCAGGTGGGGGCTCTGAAAAAAGCGTCGCCACGTTACGAAACACCGCCCTGGGGATTTGAGTCCGAATTGTCGTTCTGGAACCAGGTTTTGTTGCTGGAAACCGGTTTGCAGCCCGAACAGGTTTTAGACGAGGTGCAGCTCATCGAAAATTATTTTGGCCGCCAGCGCCAGCCCGGGAAGTACCTCTCGCGAAAAATGGATATCGACATTCTGTTGTACGACCGGCTGATCAGGAGCACGCCGGAACTGACCATTCCCCACCCGCTGATGGCTGTTCGCCGGTTTGTGCTGCAACCGCTGGCCGACATCGCGCCCCGGCTGGTACATCCGGTAACCGGGCAAACAGTTGCCGAAATGCTGGCCGCCTGCACCGATCCCGCTGTCATTAAACGTTGCTGTAGCTGACTTTGGCAATGGTTTGCGAATGTTGAGCCCACAGGTTTTCCGGCATTTTACTTCCCAATTTGAAATCTTTCACTTCCGGTTGCCTTTTTTTCTTTAGTTTTTCCTTGTTTGGCACACTTCCCTTAGTTTTGTATTAATTTCTGAATAAACGACATGAAGGTATTCAAATTTGGCGGAGCATCGGTGAAAGATGCAGCAGCCGTGAGAAATGTGGCCAGTATTGTGGCGCGTTATCCCGACGAGCTAACCATTGTAGTTTCGGCAATGGGAAAGACCACCAACCTGTTGGAAACGCTGGTGAAAGCGCATTTTAACAGTTGGGATGAGAAACTGGAAATTTTCGCCGAGTTTCGCGATTTTCATCTCCGGATAGCCGGTGAACTTTTCGGTTCGGTGGAAAATATTCCGGCCGAAATCACGGCGTTGATCGGTGCAGTGGAAAACCGCCTGAACCAGCCGCCCTCCCTGCTGTTCGATTTTGAATATGACCAGCTGATCGGTTTTGGCGAGCTGGTGTCGTCGCAGATGGTCAGTTGTTATCTCCAGTCGGCCGGCATTGCCAATCGCTGGATCGACATCCGCGGCTGCCTGCGCACCGATGACAAGTTTCGCGAGGCATCCGTCAACTGGAAATGGTCTGAAATGTTGGTCAACAACACGTTCCGTTTCCCGGAAAACCGCGTTTACGTGACGCAGGGGTTCATCGGATCGACGGTGGCCAACCTCACCACCACCCTCGGCCGCGAAGGATCGGACTTTACCGCAGCCATCCTCGGAAATCTGCTCAATGCCGAAAGTGTTACCATCTGGAAAGATGTGCCCGGCGTGTTGAATGCCGATCCGAAACTTTTTCCCGAAACCGTGCTGCTCAAAGAGCTCTCGTACCGCGAAGCCATTGAGATGACCTACTCGGGCGCCAAGGTTATTCACCCCAAAACGATGAAGCCCCTTCACAACAAAGGAATTGCCCTGCAGGTGAAATCGTTCCTCGAACCCGATGAGCCGGGAACCATCATCCATCAGATTGACCATACGCTGGAACTGACGCCGGTTTTTATTACCAAGGAAAACCAGGCGGTATTGACCTTCTCGCCATACGATTTTTCATTCATCACCATCGAGGATATTTCAAACGTTTTTGCGCAATTGTCGGCCAAACGCTTTAAGGTGAACATGATTCAGCAGTCGGCCATCGACCTCAACCTGGTGGTCGATACCCCCGAAGTGGGACTTGAATCGGTGGTACTCGAACTGCGGAAAAGCTACCAGGTGAAATACAACACCGGGCTGACGCTGATTACCATCCGCCACTACACCGAAGAATCGATCGGGAAACTTACCGCAGGCCGGCAGGTGTTCATGGAACAGCGCAGCCGGCGGACCGTAAAACTGGCCGTAAAATGAGCCGTTGGGAAATGCCGGAAGAGGGTTGGCCGTTGCGGTGGAGACAATCATCGGGAGAGGAAAATAAAACTCAGCCGGTTAGCGGCTTAGCGATGAATAAATTGTAATTTTATCGGCACTTACCTGACTAATGATTGAAACTTGGAATATGAAAAAACAAAAAAGAATATTACCCTTCGCAATTGGGGGACTTGTTTTGGTGATCGTGCTGCTGGTGGTAGGCAAAAAAGCCGGTTGGTTTGGCGCCGAAATGACCGTGAACGTAACCACACAAGTGGTTGAAAGCAAGGATATCACCGAGCAGATCACGGCCAACGGGAAAATACAGCCCAAGACAGAGGTAAAAATCAGTCCCGACGTTTCGGGTGAAATCATTGAGTTGCCCGTGGAAGAAGGCGACAAGGTTACCCAGGGCGACCTGCTGGTGGTGATTAAACCCGATATTTATATTTCGGCGTTGAACCGTGCCGAAGCAGCCCTCAACTCGTCGCACGCCCGGCTGGCGCAAAGCGAAGCCCAGCTCATCGAACGAAAGCTGGCCTACGACAGGGCTCAGCAGCTGTACAAGTCGCAAACCATTCCGCAGTCGGAGTTTGAAGCCGCCGAAGCCGCTTTTAAAGTTTCCGAAGCCGAAGTGAAAGCTTCCCGCTACACGGTTAAAAGCGCCGAGGCAACGGTGGCTGAAGCCCGCGAGCAGTTGATCAAGACAAAAATTTATGCCCCGATTTCCGGAACGGTTTCGCGCCTCAATGTGGAAAAAGGCGAACGGGTTGTCGGGACCAACATGTATGCCGGAACCGAAATGATGGTGGTGGCCAACCTCGATAAAATGGAGGTGCGTGTCGAAGTAAATGAAAATGATATTGTAAAAGTTGCCAAAAACGATACGGCCCTGGTAGAGGTGGATGCTTATCTGAACCGCAAGTTTAAGGGTATTGTAACCGAAATTGCCAACTCAGCCAAAACAACCGGGACGCAAACCGACCAGGTGACCAACTTCGAAGTGAAGATCTTTCTGTTGCAAAACTCCTACCAGGACCTGATTGACTCGGTTGCCGGCCATTTGTATCCATTCCGCCCCGGCATGTCGGCCACCGTCGACATTCAGACCGAAACCCGCAAAGATGTTATTTCTGTTCCGATCCAGGCGGTAACCACCCGTGTGATTGCCGATCAGAATAAACAAAAGACAGTGGTAACCGCCGGCGCTGCCGCGCCGAAAGAGGAGAAGGAGGAGGTGGTTTTCCGGGTAAAAGAGGGACGAGCCATGAAAACACGCGTAAAAACCGGCATTCAGGATAGTAACAATATCGAAATCCTCGAAGGGCTTCAGTCGGGCGACGAAGTGGTGGTTGCTCCCTACAATACCATCAGCAAAACGTTGAAAGATAGTATGCAGGTGAAGGTCGTGACAGAAAAAGAGCTGTTTAAACCTGCCAAATAGAATTTCGTGCTGTCACTACCCACAATACAACGACCCCGGTGCCATGCCGGGGTCGTTGTATTGTTTTAGAACAAAAGATTACCAGGTCGTCCAAATTTGTCTAAATTAACGGCCTCCGCAAAATCAAGAGAGAATGAAAAAACTGATCAAACCTTTTTCTGATCTGAAAGTCAGAACACGGCTAAACCTGATGACCGTTATTACGTTGTTGAGCATCGCCCTGCTGGCGCTGGGAGCCAATTTTTTCTTCCGGTCGGGCAAAGCGCTGGTGTTTATTGTAAATGCTGAAAGAGAGCATGCCCGGACTTTTCACACGGGAATCAGCTCGTTTAACCAGCTCAGCGATTCGGAGGAAGACCTGCAACGGACCCTCCATTACCTCGACCAGGCCAACCAGAATGCCCTGCTCTTTTCCACAATTGACTCCATCCTGGAGAATATGCCCCGGAAAGAGTGGTCCAGCCTGCTCCTGTCTACCTACGGCGACGGACTGAACAACAAGTTGCGAAACGCCCATCTGCTGGGAAACCGTCTGAAAATATTTTTTGCCCTGAACCTTCCCCAGGTCAGGCAGAGCAAGCAGATTGCCGGCGAATGTTACCGGATGGGACTGCTTTTGCGGGAAAATCTCCTGACCTGGCGCAACAATCCCACGGCTGAAAATTATACCCGCTTTCGGGTTAGCCTCAACGCTACCCAGGAACATTACCGCAATTTCAGCAAACAGATCGATGGGGTTATCGACCTGCTCAACAAGGTTTTTATAAATACCCTTCTGTTCTGGATAGTAATATTGGCAGCCGTCTCGTGGTACTTCTCCGCAAAAATATCCAGGTCGCTCACCGCACCCATCGAAAAACTGGTTGAGAATTTTAACATCATCGCTACCGGAAATATCCATTCGGTGGTGAATATCGATTCCGACAGTGAAATCGGGGAGTTGTCGCGTTCGTTTAACCGGATCCAGGCCGGGTTCCGGGAGGTGGTCAACCATGCCAAGTTGGTCGCCCAGGGGGAATTTGGAATACGGTTGGAGCCCAAATCGCAAGCCGACGAACTTTCCGTGGCCCTCAACCAGATGTCGGCCGGATTGCTGCAGTCGAAAGAGAAGGAGGAGGCCGAAACCTGGATCAGAAACGGAATGACCGAGCTGGTGGCGCATATTCAGGGTGATTTCGCCGTTCGCGACCTGGCCGGGCGGATCATCCGGTTTATCACCGGCTATTTGCAGGTGGAGGCCGGCGCTGTTTATACCTATGACGAGCCGGTACAAGAGCTCGAACTGACCGCCAGCGTGGGGTTGAACGCCGACCAGATTAAAAAGAAGGTTGCGTTGGGAGAAGGGTTGGTGGGAAAAGTGGCCAAAGATCAGGAGTTCCTCTCTCTCGCTGCCCCGCTGGATGACTTCAAGAGCTACAGCGCCTCCGGAGAAATTGTATTGCGGCATGTCTACATTTTTGCACTGGTTTACAACCAAAAAGTGCGCGGCGTGGTTGAACTGGCCGCCACCCGTCCGCTTTCGGAGGTGGAAATCCGCTTTCTGAAAAATGCCTCGGAAATCATGGCTATCCAAACCCGCACGGCGGTTTCGCGCTACCGGCTGGAAGAGCTGTTGAGAAAGACCCGCGAGCAGTCGGAAGAGCTGACCCGCCAACAGGAGATTCTGCAGCAGAACCTGGCCGAAAAACAGGCTTTTCAGGAGGAACTGGAGAAGCGGATCCTCGAAAACGAAGAGATGCAAAAGGTGCTCGAGTGGGAAAAGTCGTTGCTCGACACGCTGATGAATAACCTCCCCGACAAAATTTACTTTAAGGATACCGAAAGCCGGTTTATCAAAGTCAGCAAATCGATGGCTCAAAATGTGGGACTGTCCGTTCCGGAGGCAATAGTTGGCAAAACTGATTTCGATATTTTTACCGAAGAACACGCCCGGCCTGCGTTTGAGATGGAACAGGAGATCCTCCGGACGCGCCGCCCCATTGTCGGGTTGATCGAAAAAGAGACCGGCCGGGATGGGAAAGTCCGCTACGTCTCGTCCACCAAAATGCCGTTTCAGAATGAAAAAGGCGAATTGCTGGGCACTTTTGGCATCTCGAGTGATGTGACGGAGATCAAGCAGCTGGAGTTAGAATTAAAAGAACGCAATACCGACCTGGAGGCTCAGAAAGAGAAGATGCGGCTGGCCAACGAAGAGTTGTATGCCCAGCAGGAAGAGATCCGGGTGGCGCATGACGAGCTGGCGGAGCACGCCCGGATTCTGACAGAAAATGAAAAAACGCTGCAGGTGCAGCAGGAAGAGCTGCGCGTGGCCAACGAAGAGCTGGAACAGCGCGCCGGACAGCTGGAGATGCAGAAAAGCGAAATCGTTGCCAAAAACAATGAGTTGCTGGAGGTTTACAACAGGTTGCAGCACAAAGCCAGCCTGCTGGAAGCCAGCAGCCGCTACAAATCGGAATTCCTGGCCAACATGTCGCACGAGCTGCGTACCCCTCTTAACAGTCTGTTGATCCTCTCGAAAATCCTGACCAAAAATAAATTGCAAAACCTCACCGATGATCAGCTCAAATCGGTAAAAATTATTCATAAAAGCGGGACCGACCTGCTGCATCTGATCAACGAAATCCTCGATCTGTCGAAGATCGAAGCCGGAAAGGTGACGCTCGACCGTTCGGTTTTTCCGGTGAGTGAAATGCAGAATGAGATTTTGCAGGACTTTCAGCCGGTAGCCGACGAGAAGAAGATTGACCTCAGCGTGACGCTGGCGCCCGGCTTCCCGACGCTGCTCTATTCCGACCGCAACCGGCTGATGCAGATCATCCGCAACCTGATTGCCAACGCCTTTAAATTTACCAGTGCGGGCGGGGTTACAGTCCGGTTCGGATTACCGCCGGCGGATGTTGCCTTCTACAACGAGGAGCTGAACCATGAAAACAGCTGTTTTATCTCTGTTGAAGATACCGGGATAGGTATTCCGGCCGACAAGCTGGGGGCGATTTTTGAAGCCTTTCAGCAGGCCGACGGCAGCATCTCCCGCAGGTATGGCGGCACCGGCCTGGGGCTTTCCATTTCGAGGGAGCTGACGCGGATGCTGGGCGGCGAAATCCACGTTCACAGCGAAGTGGACAAGGGGTCGGTGTTCACCCTGTATCTTCCGTTAAACAAGAGTAAAATCAGTGGCGAGGAGCCCGAAACGGTTCCGCCGAAAAAAGAGCGGCCGGAAACGGCACCCAAAACCGGAACAGCACCGGCGCCGCTTCCGCAGTTTATTCCCGACGACCGCGACAATCCCCGGCTTGCCAAGTTGATCCTGGTCATCCAGGGCGATGAGCAGAAGGCGTTGCAAACCAGCGAACAGTGCCGCAGCCGTGGTTTCGGGGTGATTGCCGCCCGCTCCATTGCCGATGGTGTTGTGCTGGCGCGGGCTTTCCTGCCCAAAGCCATCATTCTGGCCCCGGAAATGAACCTCGGCGAAGATATCCAGCGGTTAAAAGAGGAACCGGCCACCCGCAACCTGCCGGTCCACCTGTTTACACGGATTGAAGACGACCTGCTTTCAGAACTGGAAGAGCTGAAAACGGCCGAATCGGAAGATATCGGGCGGATCGCGGAAAATATTAAAAAAGCCGTACCGGCTAGCTACCGCAATATCCTGCTGGTGGAAGATGATCCGGCTACCCGCGAAGCCATCCACCTGCTTTTCGAAGGAAAGGAGCTAAAGATTGATGAGGCCCGCAACGGACAGCAGGCCTATGAAAAGATCAGACAGGAGAATTACGACTGTGTTATCCTCGATTTGGGCTTACCCGATTTTACCGGGCTGGAGCTGCTTGAAAAACTGCAGCAGGAGAAGGTCCGTATCCCGAATGTGATCATCCACACGGCGCGCGAGCTGACTGCTGCCGACCAGAAAGCGCTGCGCCGGTTTTCCAACTCCATTGTGATCAAAGGGGTCAAATCCGACGAACGGCTGATGGACGAGGTGACACTTTTCCTCCACCAGCTGGAGACCACCCTGCCCCGGCCGCTCCGCAAAGAGCCAGTCCGCGATGCCGACGACTCCATCTTTGAAGGGAAACGGATCCTGATTGTGGATGACGACATCCGCAACATTTTTGCCCTGGCGCAAATCCTCGAAGAGAAGGGGATTGAGATTGTGGAGGCGGAAAACGGGAGAGATGCCCTCAACCTGCTGTCCCGCGATGCCCGCTTCGACCTCATCCTGATGGATCTGATGATGCCCGAAATGGACGGCTACCAAGCCATGAAAACCATTCGGGCCGACCTCTCCATCCGCGAAATCCCCATCATTGCCATCACCGCCAAAGCGATGAAAGACGATTACCACGAAGCCATCCGGCACGGGGCCAATGACTACATCGCCAAACCGGTTGACGACCAGAAGTTGTTCTCTTTGTTAAAAATTTGGTTATCCAATTGAGGTATGAATACGCCTAAAATCCTGATTGTTGACGACCGGCTGGAAAACCTGATCAGCCTGGAGATGATCCTGAGCGATTTTTCTGTGGAATTTGTGCGGGCATTTTCGGGAGAAGAGGCCCTGCGTAAAACGTTGAAAGAAGATTTTGCCATGGCCATCCTGGATGTGCAGATGCCCGGCATGGACGGCTACGAAACCTTGTCGCTGATGCGAAACCGGCATAAAACCAGGTATTTGCCGGTCATTTTTGTGTCGGCTATCCATCAAAGCGATGTGCACATTATCCGGGGCATTGAAACCGGCGCCATCGACTTTATCCCTAAACCCATTATTCCGGAGATCCTGGTCGGAAAAGTGAGGGTTTTTCTCGATCTGTATAAACAGAAACAGGAACTTTTCCAGATGATGATGACGCTGGGTGAAAAGAACCGCGAGCTTACCATCCAGCGTGAAAAGGCGGAAAAAGCCACCGACGCCAAATCTTTTTACCTGGCCTACATGTCTCACGAAATCCGTACCCCGCTCAGCGGAATCCTCGGTGTTTCGCGAGTTTTGGAAAAAACCAGCCTGGATGCCGAACAGAAAAAGTTGCTACAAACCGTGATTTCGTCGGGCGAGCATGTTATCAGCATCATCAACGATATCCTTGATTACTCCAAAATTGAGTCGGGGCAGGTGGCGCTGGAGAAGATCCCGTTTGACCTGCGGGAGGTTGTCGGGAGTGTTTGCGGACTGCTGGTACACAACGCGCACGAAAAAAATATCCGGCTGGAGGTTTCGGTCGATGAAGCGCTGCCCTCATCGCTGATTGGCGATCCGCTGCGGATAAACCAGATTGTGACCAACCTGGTAAACAACGCCATCAAGTTTACCGACCAGGGCGGGGTTACCATCCGGGTGAGTGTGCCGGAATACCGGGAAAATCAGGTCAGGGTGAAAATTAGTGTAACCGACACCGGCATTGGGATCTCCGACGAGGGGAAAAAGAAACTTTTTAAGGAGTACTCCCAGACCGAACTTTCCACTTCGCGCAAATATGGGGGAACAGGCCTTGGACTGGCGATCTGCAAAAACCTGGTGTCGCTGATGGAGGGAGAAATCGGGGTCAACAGCCAAGCGGGGGAAGGAGCAGAGTTTTGGGTGGAAGTTCCGCTCTGTTGCGCCGCTCCGGCGGAAACCGCGGAGGAGCTCCCCGATCCGGGCGGGATAAAAATTTTGCTGGCCGAAGACAACAAGGTCAATCAACTGGTTATCTCCCATCTGTTGAAGAATATGGAGCTGGATTGCGACATCGCCAACAACGGGAAGGAAGCTTTCGAGATGTTCCGCGAAAAGTCGTACGATCTGATTTTGATGGATATGCAGATGCCGGAGATGGACGGGCTGGAAGCCACCGGGAAGATCAGGGAATATGAGCGGGACAACCCCTGCCGAAAAGCCATTTACATTGTAGCGGTGACCGCCAATGTGTTTGAAGAAGAGCGGAAAAAATGCCTGGAAGCCGGGATGAACGATTTCCTGAGCAAGCCGTTTAAAGAGTCAGAAATTAAAAAGGTGATCAGTCATGCCGCAAGATCGTAAAACCGGACAGGGCGCCATCCCCGAAAACAACGGGGCTGCCGATGTGCAGGACATTGAAATCCAGTTGCTGCTCGAAGCGGTTTATCTTCGTTACGGATACGATTTTCGCAACTACAGCCGGGCGCACCTGCGCAGGCGCGTAAATTACCGTTTGAAGATCGACGGGTTGCAAACGGTTTCCGAACTGCAAAGTAAGATCTTGTGGAGCCGCGACGCCTTTAATACCCTGCTGCAGGATTTTTCGATCAATGTGACCGAGATGTTCCGCGATCCGGAGTTTTACCGCACGTTTCGCGAAAAAGTGGTGCCGATTCTTTCCACCTACCCCCATCTCAAGATTTGGCATGCCGGCTGTTCAACCGGCGAGGAGGTTTACTCGCTGGCCATCCTGCTCTCCGAAGAGAACCTGCTGAACCGGACGCAGGTTTATGCCACCGACTTCAATAAAAAGGTGCTGGAAGTGGCCAAAGAGGGAATTTTTCAGGCCAAACACTTCGAAGCTTTCGGGGAGAATTATAAACAGGCGGGCGGTAAATTTCAGCTCTCCGACTACTACACCGCGCGGTACGGGTCGGTTAAGTTCGACCAGTCGCTCGCCCGGCGGATTGTATTTGCCGACCACAACCTGGCGACCGACAATGTTTTTGCCGAAGTGCATCTGATCTTTTGCCGGAACGTCCTGATCTATTTCGATAAAAAATTGCAAAGCCGCGTCATTGGGCTGTTTTCCGGAAGTTTGATTCCCGGCGGTTTCCTCTGTCTGGGGACCAAAGAGAGTTTACGTTTCACCGGCAAAGAGGATGAATTTCACGTGGTGGATGATACTTTCAGGATTTACAAGAAAAAAACACAACCCTTCGGATGATTGAGGCGGTGGTCATAGGAGCTTCGTTTGGCGGACTGCAGGCAACCCGGTCGATCCTGACGAGCCTGCCTGCCGGATTCAGCGTTCCGGTGATCATCGTGCTGCATGTGGGCCCGCACTCCATCAGCTTGTTTATCGAAACCCTGAATGAACATACCCCTTTCCGGGTGACCGAGGCTGCCGATCATGAACTGCTGCTTCCCCGAACCGTCTATTTTGCCCCGCCCAACTACCACCTGCTGGTTGAAAACCGTGAAATGCTAACGCTTTCAACAGAAGAGAAGGTTAACTTTTCGCGTCCTTCCATCGATGTGTTGTTCGAAACGGCGGCGTGGGCTTTTGGTCCCCGGGTGGCGGGGGTGCTGCTCACCGGCGCCAATAACGACGGCGCCTACGGGCTGAAATGTATCGGCGACGCCGGCGGAATTACCATTGTGGAAGATCCCGAAACGGCCCAGGTACCGGTTATGCCCGAAGCAGCCGTAAAACTTTTTACCCCCGGCTACATTCTTCCTCTTGCCGGAATCGGGCCACTGCTGGGCAGAGTGGCCGCCGGGGGGTGAGGTCCTGTTATTTCAGCTTTTCAAACAGGCTGCGGAAACTTACCTGTTCGGCAATGATCTCCCTGACTTTTTCTATCGGCACGCGCTCCTGCTCCATGGTGTCGCGGTAGCGGATGGTGACCTGGTTGTCTTCCAGCGTCTGGTGGTCAACCGTTACGCAGAAGGGGGTGCCAATGGCATCCTGACGGCGGTAACGTTTCCCGATCGAATCTTTTTCGTCGTACTGGCAGTTGAAATCGAACTTCAGGTTGTCGATAATTTCGCGGGCTTTTTCAGGCAGCCCCTCTTTTTTTACCAACGGCAAAACAGCCAGTTTTACCGGAGCCAGTACCGGCGGAATACGAAATACTGTGCGGATATCTTTTTCTCCGTTGGCGGCAACCACCTCCTCTTCGTGGAAGGAGGCCGAAATCACCTGGAGGAACATGCGGTCGAGGCCGATCGAAGTTTCGACGACATACGGAACATACGATTCGTTCTTTTCGGGGTCGAAATAGCGGATCTTCTTTCCGGAAAATTTTTCGTGTTGTGAAAGGTCAAAGTCGGTACGCGAGTGGATCCCTTCCACCTCTTTGAATCCAAACGGGAAGCGGTATTCCACATCGACGGCGGCGTTGGCGTAGTGGGCCAGCTTTTCGTGTTCGTGGAAGCGGTAGTTGTTGTCGCCAAATCCCAGCGCCCGGTGCCATTTCATCCGGATATCTTTCCAGATTTCGAACCATTCCAGTTCGGTTCCGGGCGGTACAAAAAACTGCATCTCCATCTGTTCAAATTCCCGCATCCGGAAGATAAACTGGCGGGCGACGATTTCGTTGCGGAAGGCTTTCCCGATTTGGGCAATGCCAAAGGGAATCTTCATGCGGCCGGTTTTTTGGACGTTGAGGTAGTTGACAAAAATACCCTGGGCGGTTTCGGGGCGCAGGAAAACTTTGAGGGCGCCCTCGGCTGTCGATCCCATTTCGGTGGAGAACATCAGGTTAAACTGGCGCACGTCGGTCCAGTTACGGGTTCCCGAGATGGGGCACACAATTTCGTAATCGAGGATGATCTGTTTCAGCTCTTCCAGGTTCGAATCGTTCAGGGCATTGCTGAAGCGGGTGTGCAGTTCGTTCCATTTTTGCTGGTATTCGAGGACCCGTGCGTTGGTCTCGCGGAATTTTTGTTCGTCGAAGGCTGCGCCGAAACGTTTTTGCGCTTTTTCTATCTCCTTGCCGATCCGGTCTTCGAATTTGGCCAGCTGCTCTTCAATCAGCACGTCGGCACGGTACCGTTTTTTCGAATCTTTGTTGTCGATCAGCGGATCATTGAACGCGTCCACATGGCCCGATGCCTTCCAGATGGTTGGGTGCATGAAGATGGCAGAGTCAATGCCCACCACGTTTTCGTGCAGCAGCACCATGCTGTCCCACCAATATTTTTTGATGTTGTTTTTCAGTTCAACGCCATACTGACCGTAGTCGTACACTGCGCTGAGACCATCGTAAATTTCGCTGGACGGGAAAACATAACCGTACTCTTTGCAGTGGGCAATCAATTTTTTGAAAACATCTTCCTGAGCCATGTTCTTAAATTTCTGAATTTTTGAAGGGACAAAAATAACGGAATAAATCAAAAAACACACAGCCTGTCCGACGGCAATCCAAAGATCGGGTCGTTGGGGAGTGGTTTCCGCAGCGGTTGACGGCCGGCTGCCGCGCGGTTAAACCTGCGCCGGGCGGGGTTGGTCATTGAATGGGAGTGCCGAAAACAGCCGGAAATTGCAGGATAAAACTGACTCTCGCGGGATTTTTCAGGGCGCACTTCGGCGCTTCTCCGGCCAGCTCCCGCCTTCGGATCCTTTTCGAAGGATGCGCTATTCTACTTCCTCAAAATCGACATATTCGCCTTTGTCGGAGAAGTTGGTTTTGGGCTGCTGGGGATTGCGTTCAATGGTAACCTCTCCGTCGCGGCGGCCCGCACGCTGCTGATCGCGAATCTGTTCCTGCATGCGCGACTGCATGTTTTTGATGGTTTTTTCCATCAGCAGGGGCAGCAGATACCGCGTAACCAACTTAAAGCCGTAGTAGATTACGAGAATGATGAAAAGTGTACGGATAAAATTCATTTCTGAAAATCTAATTACTTATCAAACAGCCTGAAATAAGGTGGCGGTTTGCGCTGCAAAATTAATCTTTTTATTGCTGGCGATTACAATATTCTGAAAAAACAAAAGCCCGGGAGTGGTTTCCCAGGCCAAATACCGGTGATTGGACGAGTTATTCCCGTGAGATATCTCCGCCGCTCGATTCATGCACATCGGTAACCGGAGGGTTGCCTGAGTAGCTGACGTCGCCGCCACTGCTGGCTTTGGCGTGCAGTTCGGCGGTAGCCTTAACTTTGGCGTCGGCGCCGCTGCTGGCATCGGCATAAACGATCCGGGCTGTCAGCTTCGAAGCATCCACGTCGCTGCCGGAGCTGACATCAACTTTGAGCTGGTCGGCCTGCCCGGCCAGGAGTGCGTCGGAACCGCTGCTGGCGCTGATTGCCACCTGGGTGTATTCCAGTTCGAGTTCCATCTCACTTCCGCTGCTGGCATCCAGGGTTAGTTTGTCGCCACGAAGCAGGGTCTCTCCTTTTACTTCGGCTCCGGAAGAGGCATCGAGGGCAACCAGGGTTTTGACGGTCACATACACGTTGCGCGACTGTCCCCAGTTCCAGTTAAAAATCGATTTGTTTTTTTGGTAAATGTGCAGGGTGCCATCTTTTACTTCGGTAACCAGGTCGTTGATCACCTCATCGTCGGCTTCGGCCACTACCTGTTCCTGGGAACCCATTTTCAGGTAAAGGTCAATTCCGGTGGATACTTTGATGGCTGTGAAGCCGGTTACGTTGCGGGTCTGTTTCACATTGGCCGCGTGGACGGCTGAGAAACTCAGCAGGGCTACCATCGGCAGCAGTAAAAAAAGAAAGTTTTTGGTGCTCATGGTTTATGTTTTTTGAATTGGTATCGGGTTTTATTTGCGGATGATGTTTCCGCCCGACGAACTGGACGTGTTGACAGAGGCCGGAGTTCCGTAGTAGAAGATGTTGCCTCCGCTCGATGCTTCGGCGGTGAGGGCATCGGCAACGCTGATCCAGATATTGGCGCCGCTGGATACTTTGGTTTCGCAACTGCGGGAGAGCAGCGTTTCGGCGTTGAGGTTGGCGCCCGACGAGGCTTTGAGCGTTACGTTGGCTGCTTCGCCCGACAGGGTCAGGTTGGCGCCCGACGAGGCCTGAATTTCGGCCCGCTCGGAGCTGAAGCTGATATTTAAAGTGCTTCCGGCTGTTCCGCGCACCAAAAGCCGGTCGCTTTCGAGCTGGTTTTCGGTAAAGAGGTTACTTCCGGCCGTCACCCTGATCTCATCGAGCCGGGTAACGGTGACCACCACTTTTTTCGATTCGGCCCGGCGGATATTGGCAGTTGCCTTTACCTCGAGAATGCCGTCGTTCACTTCGGTTTCAATCGCTTTCAGCAGATTTTCGTCGGCCACAACCACTACCTTGTTTTCAGTGCCCTGCACCAGCTGTACATTCATGCCGGAGGTCACTTTCACCCCGTGGAATTTGTCCGTCTTGCGGAGCTGCTCTACCACTTTCCCGTTCCCTTTCAGCGATGGGCCGATGAACAGACACGACGAAAAGGCAAAAGTGAGGAGGAGCAGCAACAGGATGCCGGTTTTTGTTTTCATCTGGTTTGTCATTTTTAAAGTTTAGACCAACAAATTTACTTCCGGTTACGAAATTTATGTCAGGCGGTTGTTTTGCCACACCATTTTTCGCTGAACAGAGGAATTAAATCGGTAAAACCGCCTTTTGCCGACGAAACCCGGTGGAAATCTCTCTGTTTTTTCCGCAGAGTCGGCTCCCCTTTTAATATAAATTAACGTAATGATTTGATTTTCTGGGTGACCGATTGTGTGCCAAGTTTGTTAATTTTGTCGGTGGCAATTAAATCTGCCACTGATTGTTTTTGGGGAAACCCGAAAAACCACGAATATGCGGTAACGCAGTGTGCGAATGTTTAAAATTAAATCTTAAGTAAATGAAAGTCAGGAAGTTTTTGATTATTACGGCGGCCGTTTTGGTAGCAGGCATTTCGTTGTTCAGCTTTACCAACGACCAGAAGAATTTTGAAATAGCCAAAAATCTCGATATCTACTACACCCTCTTTCGTGAGCTGAACACTTTTTATGTGGATGAGATCAATCCGAATAAGCTGGTGAAGACCAGTATCGATAAAATGCTGGAGTCGCTGGACCCCTACACCAACTACATTTCGGAAGCCGATGTCGAAGATTTCCGGTTTATGACCACCGGGGAGTATGCCGGTATCGGAGCGCTCATCAGCAAACAGAACGGGGTTATTGTGATCGCCGAACCGTACGAAGGTTTTCCGGCACAAAAATATGGGTTAAAAGCCGGCGATATCATCCTGGAGGTGGAAGGAAAAGCAACTGCGACGATGAGTACCGAGGATGTAAGCAACCTGCTGAAAGGTCCGGCCCTGAAACCCGTAAAACTGAAAATTCAGCGTCCCGAAGAGAAAAAGCCTTTTGAACTGGAGGTTATCCGCGAAAAGATCACCATCGAGGCGGTTCCTTACTACGGCATGCTGGATGACAAGACCGCCTACATCCGCCTTTCCAATTTTACCCAGAATTGCAGTGAAGAGGTGAAGAAAGCTTACCTGGACCTGAAGAAACAGCACAATCCCGAATCGCTGGTGCTCGACCTGCGTTCCAACCCCGGAGGGCTGCTCATTGAGGCGGTTCAGATCATGAACCTGTTTGTGCCCAAAGGAGTGGAAATTGTCAGTACACGCGGAAAAGTGAAGGAGTGGGACAATGTTTACAAAGCCACCCAGGCGCCTGTTGACACCACCGTGCGCATTGCCGTCATTACCAACCGGGGGTCCGCGTCGGCTTCCGAAATTATCGCCGGCGCCATGCAGGATCTCGACCGCGGCCTGGTGATTGGTACGCGTACTTTCGGCAAAGGGCTGGTGCAGGCGACCCGCGAACTGAGTTACAATACCAAGCTGAAGGTGACCACTGCCAAGTATTATGTTCCCAGCGGACGCTGCATTCAGGCGCTCGACTACACCCACCGCAACGAAGATGGCAGCGTGGGCAATGTCCCCGATTCGCTGATCTCGGAATTTAAAACCAAAAACGGACGTAAGGTGTACGATGGCGGTGGGGTGGTTCCCGATATTAAAGTGGAGCAGGAAAACCTCAGCAGCCTGAGTGTGGAGCTGGTTACCCGGTTTATGGTCTTCGATTTTGCGACCCGTTTTGCCGCCCGGAATCCTTCCATCCCGCAACCGGAAGCGTTTAAAATTTCAGATGCCGTGTATGACGAATTTGTAAAATTTGTGAAGGAACATGATTTTAAATACGACTCGGAGACCCAAAATACACTGGCCGAACTGGTAAAAACCGCCAAAGAGGAAAAATATTTTGACGTGGCCAGTGAAGAGTTTAAGCTGCTCGAAAGTAAACTGAAGCCTGATCTGGATAAGGATCTGAAGCTTTTCCGGAAGGAGATCAGCGAGTTGCTCGAAGACGAAATCGTTTCGCGTTACTATTATCAGAAAGGCGCCATTCGGGCTGCTATCGATGAAGACCAGAGTATCCGCAAAGCGGTTGAGGCGTTGAAAACTACGGATGTTTACAGCGTCTATTTCCGTCCCGGAACCGTTATTTCGCGCAATTGATCCGGCGAGGATGCGCGTGATAAAAAAGGGGAACCGTTTGGTTCCCCTTTTTTATGGAATTCAGCTCAGCTTATTTCCGTTTGATTTCGTAGAAAGGTAAGTAGGGATGCACCCTTCCGCCCGATCCGTAACTTTTGCCGCCGCCGCTCCCGCCTCCGAAGATGTTGAAGTTTTCTCCAATGGTATAACAGAGGCCAAAGCTGATTTTTCCGACAAACGACTGGGTGTTGAAGTGTTCCAGCAGGCTGTTGCTTTCGTTGTAGTCGAAGTTGGGCCGGCCGTCCACCATGTCGGCATTGACCATATAGTAGGAAGCATCGGCATAAAGGGCCACTTTTTCGCTGATCTGGAGCTCAAGTCCGGCACCACCCCCGAGGGTGAAAGCTGGCCAGCGGCCCTCCTTGGAGTCGGACGTTCCGCGCGAATAAAGCACCGGACGTCCATACACTATGTTCGGATTGGTATTGTTGCCTACCCAGTCTTCCGGATTTTTCAGGGCAAGTTCGGTTGCCACAAACGAAACGCCGCCACTCAGTTTCAGGAAGGGGCGCAATTTGGCATTGGGCAGCGGGTAATACCTGAAATTTGCTACCACGTTGAGCAGCGAGCTGTTGTATTTCAGGGGCAAGCGGGTTATCATATTCGACACCACATCGCTAACGGTGTCGGTCCCCTGGAGCTGGTTGAAATCGGTAAACTGAAAGTTGTAATAAGGTGGATTGTCATTCTCGCCGCTCATTTTGTTGCTGCTCACTTCGAGCCCCAGCCAGATCTTGTCTGACAGGGAAACCATAAATTCGGCATCGAGTCCCAGATTTCCCTGGTGAGTGAAATCGGAAAAAGGACCCAACCCCTGCAGCAGAGAGTCAAGGTATGGGTAGATCTTTTCATTGCTGCCGGCTTCACTCATAAAGCGCGCGGTGTTACCGCCCACCCGTATTTTAATGGCATTTTGTCCGGTTACAAAAAACGGAACCAACAGAAACATCGCCAAAGTTGTGCTGATAATCCAATTTTTTTTCATAGGGTTTAATTGTGCTTAACTTAATGTCGCAAAATTGCATAAAAAGTTAGTGATTTTATTTATTTACGAACGTTTTCTTTGATACTTTTAGCATCCACCACCTTAAATAATTTATCTGATCTTCTGACTTTCTGCGGGATATGGATGGAGAAGTGTTCCCCCTTTCGGGCTTCGGAAACCGGTTCGAGCTTTACACGGATCTCATTTACAGTGGTTTCGATAACGCCGGTGGTGGGGCCGGTGATGATAATTTCGTCGCCGACAGCCAGGTTTCCGGTTTCGAGTTTAAATTCAGCTACCTGGATGTTGGGAAAGTAGTTGGTCCCTTTTCCGAGGTAGATTTTACGTTTGGTGGCCAGCGAACCGTAATTGTGGCTCCATTCGCCCAGGCGCTGTCCGAGGTAGTACCCGTCCCAGAAACCGCGGTTGAAGACGGTGGCCAGCCGTTGATCCCAGCGGGCAACTTTTTCATCGGTGAAAGTGCCGCTGAGCCAGGCCTCGACAGCTTCGCGGTAACACTCCACGGTGTTTTTAACATATTCGGGTGCCCGGGCGCGGCCTTCAATCTTCAGGACCGTGACCCCGGCATCCAGGATTTTGTTGAGAAAATGAATGGTCTTCAGGTCTTTGGGCGACATGATGTACTCATTGTCGATCTCCAGTTCGGCGCCGGTCTCTTTGTCGGTGACCAGGTAGGCGCGCCGGCAGGTTTGCAGGCAGCTTCCGCGGTTGGCCGACGAGTTCATCTCGTGCAGGCTCAGGTAGCATTTGCCGCTCACAGCCATGCAAAGGGCGCCGTGTACAAACATTTCGATCCGCACCAGCTCTCCCGAAGGCCCTTTCACCTGCTGCTCCCGAATCTTCTTCGTTATTTCGGTCACACGTCCCAGGTTGGTCTCGCGGGCCAGCACCACTACATCGGCAAACTGGGCGTAAAATTTTACCGCTTCAAAATTGGTGATGTTCACCTGTGTGGAGATGTGAACTTCCATTCCGATGGCACGTGCCTGCTGAATAACCGAAATGTCGGCGGCAATAACGGCCGAAACACCTGCTTTTTGGGCTGCCTCGAGGACCTGGTGCATCAGCTCCATCTCGTTGTCGAAAACTTCAGTATTGAGGGTGAGATAGGTTTTAACCTGATTTTGTGAGGCGATCCCGGTTATTTTTTCCAGATCCGACAGGGTGAAGTTGTTCGAGGAGCGCGCCCGCATATTGAGGTGCTCAATCCCGAAATAGACCGAACCGGCCCCGCCCTGGATTGCCGCCATCAGCGATTCGTAAGAACCTACCGGGGCCATAATTTCGATATCACGTGAAGTCATACGCTAATTTGTTGGGGCACAAAGTTAATGCTTTCCGGTAAAAAAATGAGGGGGACGGAAGGAAGGAACAGCCGTCGACGACTGCCTGCCGGAAAATATTGCAGAACGCTGGTGGTGAGCTTCCGGCGGCTGGCAGCATGCAACTGGCTGCGTAAAAAAACTAAACCTGCAAATCCGGTGGGAAAGGATTTACAGGTTCAGTTGCTTTTCATACGACGTTATTCGGCTTTATATTTTTCGAACAGGCCGGCAATATTGGCTGTTTGGTGATCGCCGGCATGTACCAGTACCCGGTAGCGCAGCGTGAGGGTTTCTCCTTTTTTCAGGCGGGTGGCTTTGTCATCGGCCGGCCAGTACATCGGGGTTGGCGAGAAGAAGCCGTAATCGCGGGTAAACCAGGGCGACGGGTACCACGGATTGGACGGGTGCTGAAAAATGGCCATTCCTTCGGTGACGGCTCCCCGTTTGCCATAAAAATCGATCCAGGGCGACGCTGCCCCAAAGGTCCCTTTTTCGTTCAGCGCCCCTTCGGCGTTAATCATGACACCTCCGTTTTTTACCGAAAGGTCGGGATCCATCCGGCCGCTGAACAGCGAATGGTTGGTCTTTTCGATGGTGACGTCCATGAGCATTTCCATCGTAATGTCAAAATCAAGCTGGTAAAGCTCTTTTGTGGGGGCCGTGATGGTAATTTTGCGGCTGTCTTTAACCGGAGCCGGGGCGTCGGGGCGTTTCCAGATGCACTCGTCGAGGATGACCACCCGTTCGCCACCCTGTTCGGCCACCACCGCGCCGGTCGAGATGATTCGGCCACGCTCCAGCCCCTCCTGCCAGTAGTTGCCGCCGTTTACCCGGTCGCAACCAAAGAAGAGCGAGCTGTGGTGCGGGTAATCGCTGTTACGCATCGAGGTGACGCTTCCGCCGGTGGCCGGACCGTTCACCGGGAAAAAGAAAGGATATTTTTCGTCGGGCGAAAAAAGATAGCTGGTGAAAAAACGGTTGTTGATACTCACATCGATTCTCGGGCCGGTTTTAACGGCCGTCACTTTTGCCTGTGCCTGCGCCTGGCCTTGTAAAAGGAGGGCCGATAACGTCAAAACGGCAAAAATAATCCTGCTGTATTTCATGGTTTATTGATTTGATGATGATTCGTTCATCAAAATAAGTGATTACCGGTTAAGGATCGCTAATATTTTTTTATGATTTTCACCACGCGAATTAGCAAAATATGCCCACCGGGCGTGATCAGCCGAAAACGGCCGGAAGCGACAACAGGCTTCCGGCCGTTTCCGTTGCTTGTCGGGTTACACGAACCGTTCCCGCTTTTGCAGGTTGAATAATCCGTAAAGCAGAAAAACAAGGATGCCGGCGCCCAGGAAAATCCGGTTGCGGGTGGTAATCCCTTCCCAGATAATTTCATTGAAATTGTTGGGAATATCAAACGGGTTGAGGAAGATGTTCCACTGGCTCCGCTGCATCGACTCGGAGAGGATGAGCAGCGCCACCCCGATGAGTACCATCACCACGGCGGTGCCGTTTCCGTTTTTGATGATCGTGGAGAACATAAACGCCATTGCCCCCAGAAAAACGATCGGGAACATCAGCTGTACGGCCATTTCGAACGGGTTGACCTTGTAGAGCAGGAAAGAAGAGATCCATCCGTAAAAGATCAGGATAACAAATACCTGCACAAAAATCATCACCAGCCGCACCAGCCAAACCTTGTAACGGTAGTCGGGGATCCCGAAGAGGATTTCGAGTATGCGCGAGTCCTCGTCGTTTTGGATTCCGAAGGCGGTGGGATAGAAGATCAGCAAAACCCCGGGAAAGAGCAGCAGGTTGTAAATTGTATCCTCGCCGATGGTGCCTCCTTCGTAAACGTTCATAATGGCAAAAAAGAGATAGAAGGCAAACGATGCCAGCAAAAACCAGACGAACCGGTTGGCAAAGATGATCTTTAGGTTGTACCGGATGGTCTTCCAGACTACAATGGCCATATTTTTTGAAAAGAACTTCATTTTTTCATTTTTATTGAATTACAGAAAATCAGGCAAGGTCTTTCAGCAGGCAGAGATAGGCATCCTCGAGGTGCGGCTTCACATTGATGGCGCCCGGAGCAGGCTGTTCTTTCGAGATGCAGCGGGCCTTGATGTTTTCACCGTCGCGCATGTGGTGCACAATCATCTGTTTGTTGGCAAAATCGTCGAACTGGCTGGCCGGAATGGAGAATTGCCACACGAAACCTTCGCCCAGTTGGACCATATTTTGCGGCGTGCCGGCATATTTGAGCCTTCCGCGGTTGATAACCGCCACGTTGTTACACGAGCTGGAGATGTCCTCAATAATATGGGTCGAAAAGATGACGATCCGTTCGCGGCTCAGTTCAACCAGCAGGTTGCGGAAGCGGATCCGCTCGCGCGGGTCGAGACCGGCGGTGGGTTCGTCGACCACCAGGATGCGCGGCAGGTTGAGCAGGATCTGCGCAATCCCGATACGCTGCTTCATCCCGCCCGAGAAAGAGCCGATTTTGTCGTCGCGCCGGTCGTACATGTGCACCGATTTCAGCACATACTCCAGGCGCTGGTTGCGGGTTTCGGCGTCGCTGATCCCTTTCAGGATTGCCTGGTAATCCAGAAATTCCCAGGCGGTCATGTTTTCGTAGCTGCCGAATTCCTGTGGCAGGTAGCCGATCAGCCCCTGCAGCTCCTCGCGGTATTTTTGGGTATCGAGGCCGTTGATGCGGATTTTGCCGTAACTCTGTTCGAAAATTCCGCAGATGATGCGCATCATGGTCGATTTGCCGGCGCCGTTGGGCCCCAGCAGCCCGAACATGCCGGTGCCAATATCGATCGACACGCCGCTGAGCGCTTTGAAAGGTTTCTTCCGTTTTCCGATCACCGGAATCTGTTTCACCAACCGGAAATAACCCCGGCGCAACGTGCCAAACCGACCGGTAATCCGTTCGATATTGACATTTTTCCGGTGGATATATTCCGAAGAAGCATAAATAACCAGCAGGATCAACCAGATGAGGCCCACAAAAATTACCATGCCGGGGTTGTCCCATTTTTTGAAGAACAGAAACAGGAAGAGGGCTGGTGCGCCCCAGAAGATGAGGTTGTAAACCAGTTTGCGGATTTTCAGCAGGCGGGGCTGCCCGGTGCGCTGGTGACGGTTGAGCAGGACCTGCCCGGGCGGAATCCACAGCAGAAACAGGAAGAAGTAGAGGAGATGCGAGAGGATGAACATCCAGAAACTGTTTTCGATGTAGAGGAAGGTAAACCACACCAGAAACCCGAAGAGCGGAATTTGCCAGATCAGGTCGTAGAAGTCGCGGCGATGGGTGTAGTCGCGGGTGAGACCGGCCCGTTCCCTGATTTTGAGTCCCCCCTTCCATTCGCGCATAAAGCGGGAGTCGCGGTCGTAAATTTTCACCAGCTTGCGCACTTCAATTTTGATGGACTCCTGGTCGGAGATCAGCTTGGTGCTGGCCAGCCGCAGACTGGTCTGGACGAAGTAGGTTACCCCCGGAATGAGGATGATGACCAGCACAAAATCGAGCAGTTGCCACAGGAAGCTGTCTACTTCGAAATAGATGTAAAATGCTGATCCGACAAACAATACCAGGTGCAGCACTTTGATTTTCCAGCTGAGGCTCTTTATCCAGTTGAGCGCGTTTTCCAGGCCGGCATAAACCGTGGGGATAAAGATGAGCGTCAGGAGGGTGCTGAGCGACAGCCCGCCGATGACGGTGATGGCGAACGGTGCGCCAATGGCGCCGACATATTCCGACTGGCCCAGCGCCAGCGGGAACATCGCCACAATCGTGGTGATGGAGGTGATGAGGATCGGGCGCACGCGCGACAGTCCGGCCTCGATGAGGGCGCGTGTTTTGCGGTGGCCCCGCTTCCGCAGGATATTGGTATAGTCGATCAGGATAATGCCGTTGTTGACAACCACGCCCAGCAAAATCAGGAAGCCGGTGAGTGTGTTGGCGTTGAAGAGGCTGTTGCCGGTAAAGATCAGCGCCAGGAATGAGCCGATAGCCGCCAGCGGGATGGAGAACATCAGCACAAACGGGGTGGTCAGCGATTCGAATACCGACGCCAGGATCATCAGGATCAGGATAAAGGCGGCAGCAATCAGGAAATAGAATTCACTGAACTGATTCTCTTCGTGGATAACTTCCACCGCCACGCCGGCCGGCAGGTTGTAGGCCTGAACGATCTGGTCGATTTCGAGCCGGTAGGCTTCCAGCAGGTCTTTCGACTGTTCGGCTTCGGCAATAAATCGGTAGGTGAGTTCTATCTGTTTCTCCTGGTTTACCCGGGTAACATTTGCCTTTCCGCTGGCATAGACAATCTCGGCCAGATCCTGCAGGTCGTAAATTGCGCCCTGCGAGTTGCTGATCTTCAGCGAGCGCAGGTCGTCGATGGTTTTGTCTTTCTCCTTTTCTTCGGCTCCTTTTTCCTTCAGGATGATGTCATACTCTTCGTTGCCCTGTTTGAATTTGACTCCCGAGCTGAATTCGCGGCTGAAAGAGCCCAGTTCGCCGGAGATATTACCGAGCGTCACGCCGTATTCGGTCATCAGCAGCTGGTTGAAGAGCAGGTGCACTTCGGGGCGGTTGGAGCCGACACTGACGTTGGCGCTGCGAACCGACTCCAGGTTTTCGATAAAATAGCGGAGATCTTCGGCCACCCCGCGCATCACCGTAAAGTCTTTCCCCCGGATCACCACCCGCTCCTGGTTGGAGCCAATGCCGAGGAAACGGCCAAACGACGCTGCCGGATTTGAACTGCCCCCTCCCCGGAAACTTTGGCTGGAGGTGGGTTCCGACAGGCTGATTTCGGCATTCGGAATTCCGTTTACGCGGCTCTCCACATCCGATTTGATTTCGGCAATCTTGCGGTTGGCAATCTTTTCAAAATCTTCTTTCATCGTGATGGTGACAATGGCCTCCTCCGCCTGGATCTTGGAGATGACATCCAGTTTCTCCTGGATATTTTCCAGCCGGTTTTCAATCTCCCGGACCACGATGTCGGTGGCCTCGAGGGTAGAGCCGGTGGGCATGGTCACATACACCGAAAAACGGTCCTGTTCCACCTCGCGCAGGTTGTTGACGCTGATGGCCAGTACAATGAATATGGTGAGGAAGAAAAGCACCAGTCCCCCGATAATGGTACGGGCCGGATTGCGTAGGCTCGACTTGAGCAGCAGCACGTAAATCTGGATGATCCGGTTGTTGGTGGTGACCTTTTCGTAGAAGATGTTGTGGGCAGCTCTTCGCTTCAGCAGGTAGTGCGCGCCCATCGGGATCAACAGCAGCGCCACGGCAAGCGAAACCAGCAGGGTCGAAACAATGGAAACGCCGATGTGGTTGCCCAGCAGGCGCACCATATATTCGCTGGAAAAGATGAAGGGCAGGAAAACGGTGATGGTCGTCAGCGTTGCCGCTACTATGGAGCGCCACACTTCGGTGGTCCCCTGGGTGACCGCCAGGTCGGGGGTGAATTTTTTGCCCGACAGGCGGTAGATATTTTCGAGGACCACCACGCTGTTGTCGAGCAGCATACCCACAGCAAGCGCCATCCCTACCAGGGTGAGGCTGTTGATGGAGATGCCGGCGGCATAAAACAGGTTAAAAGCAGTGAATATCGAAATGGGGATCGCCAGCGCCATAAACGAGACGATCCGCAGGTTTTTCAGGAAAATCCACAGGACAAAAATGGCCAGGATACCGCCCACCAGCGCCAGTTCCATAATCTGGTTGATGTTTTTTTCCATGGTGTCGGCCAGGTTGGTCTGCACCACAATTTCCACATCTTTCGAAGCCAGTTTGCGGTTCAGCCGGCTGAGGATCTCCTGGGTGCGGTGCGACAGGTCGATCAGGTTCGACTGCGAATCGCCCACCAGCAACATCGAAATGGCATCCTTGCCGTTTACCCGGCTCAGGGTGGTCTCCTCTTTTACCCCGAAATAGACCTCCGCCACATCTTTCAGGAAGATCGGCCCTTCGGCAACGATAATGTTTTCGATGTCGTTTACATTTTCATACTCCGACGACACATGCACAAAATACTTCTTTTGCGATTCGTGCAGGTAGCCGGTAAAGGTCCGGTTGCGGGAGTTGCGGCTCAGCGCGCTTCTGACCTGCGACATGGTGATGCCGTAAGCATCGCAGGCGGCTTTGTCGATGGTGATCTCGATCGACCGCTCTTTTCCGCCATACACATTTACCGAAGCAATGCCGTCGATGTTTTCAATTTCGCGGGTTACCTCCTGGTCGACAATGTTGCGCAGCCGATCGGTTCCGCCGCTTCCCCTCACCTGAAGTTCCATAAACTGGTTGGACAGCTGCTGTACATCTACCCGGTTGACCATCACGGTAAACTCTTCGGGCAGGTTGTCGGCCGCCTGCTCAATCTTCTCCTGTAACTTCAGAAAGGTATATTTAAAGTTTACATTTTTCTTGAAACTAACCTGGATGGAGGCCTGCCGGCTGTTGAGCCAGGTTTCCATGGTTTCCACCCCTTCCATGGTACCAATGGCCCCTTCGATGGGAATAACCGCCTGGTTTTCCATGTAACTGGGATCGACTTCGATGCGCGAACCGATCTGGACGTAAAGCATGGGCAACTCGGCGTCAGGCATAAGTTCCACAGGAAGTTGCCGGTAGGAGATATACCCCAGCAGGGTAAGCCCCACAAACAACATGCTGATTAAAACTTTTCTTTCGATGATGAACTTCATCTGTATTAATTTTCAATTTAGGTCTCTAATTTTTTCGTATCTGCACTCCTCTTCAAAGAGAGAATACAATGAGCTGAAATAGCCTCCCCGACAGGGCAGGGATAATTTCTGTTGAAATGGGCTTTCGCTTTTATCGCTGTTTCATGCCTCGGTTTTAGTGGATTGCTGAGTTTTACACCGGTTAAACTGTTCCCTCCTGTTTGCCGCTCAGGCGAACCCGCAGGCGGTCGAGCACATCGTACATACAGGGGATGACCACCAGTGTGAGCAGGGTCGAGGTGGTGAGCCCGCCAATGACTGCCAGCGACATGGGCGAACGCAGCGAGGCGCTCTCTCCGAAGCCGAAGGTGAGCGGCAACAGAGCCAGGATCGTGGTGAGGCTGGTCATCAGAATGGGACGGATCCGCTGCTGCCCGGCCATCAGGATGGCTGTTTTGCGGTCGTGACCCTCTTTTTTGAGCTGGTTGATGCGGTCAACCAGGATAATCGCATTGTTGACGGCAATCCCCACCAACAGGATGATTCCGATGATGGCCATCATGTTCAGTGTCCGGCCGAGAATAAAAAAGGTGAGGATCGAACCTACCACGGCAAACGGGATGGTGAGCAGAATGGTGAACGGATGGATGAGCGATTCGAACTGGGAAGCCAGCACCATATACACCAGGATGAGCGAAAGTATCATGGCAAAGGTGAGGTTCTGCATCGACTCCTGCCGTTTTTCCTCTTCGCCGGTAACCTGGATGGAGTAGTTGGGTTCGAGCGGGATCGAGGCTGTGGCCTGCCGGATTTGGGTGGCTACATGCTCCAGGGCCAGCTCCGGTCCCATTTGTGCGGTGACCTTGGCAATGCGGTTCTGGTTGCGGCGGAAGATCTCGCGGGGCGAAGTGCTGTGTTCGATGTTGGCGATTTCGGTGAGCCGGAAAACCTGGGTCCCCGACCGGACCGTGAGGTCGCTGATCTCGGAGAGGTTTTTCTCGGGGAGTTTGATGGTGATGTCGCGCATTTCGCCGTCTTTTTCGAGCTGACCAGCGCTTTTTCCCTGCAACTGATCCTGCAGCTGGGTAACCACCGTGTTCAGGTCGAGGTTGTACATGCCGGCTACCACCCGGTCCACTTTTACTTCCACTTCGGGAGCGCCGTCTTCAATAGAGGTTTGCAGGTTAAAAAGTCCCGGGATCTGTGCCATCTTTTCCTTCACCTGGATGCTTACCCGCTCAATTTCGTCGAGGTCTTCGCCTTTCACTTCCACAATCACCGGCGCCTCGTCGGTGCCGAGGATCGATTTGAGCGCCGACTCTTCTTTCGAAAAACTGAGTTCGAGATCGGCAATTCCGGCGGTGAGCCGGTCAATATTTTCAATCACCTCGTCGGTGGTGAAATGGGTGTCTTCTTTCAGCGTCACTTTGATTTCAGCCGTGTTTTCCCCTTCAAAAATGGCGGTGGCGCTGGTGGTGTTGGTCGATGGGCCGGAGAGGGAATAGAGGTTCTGCAGCTCATCGCCCAGGTAGTCGGTCAGGATGGTTTCGATGGTTTTGACCGTTGATTCGGTCCGTGCCAGTTCGGTTCCTTCCGTCAGTTTCAGTTTGATGGTGAATTCACGCGTTTCGGTTTGCGGCATAAATTCAGTGCCGATAAAGGGAACCAGCAGCAGCGAAGCGCCAATCAGCAGGAAACCCAGGGAGATGATCAGCCACTTTGCTTTCAGGAATTTTTCGAGCAGCCTGCCGTATCCCCTGAACTGCAGGGAGCGTTTGACCGGCACCGGTTTGTTTTTGTAAAACCGGTGATACATCATCGGGATGAGGAAGATGGCCACAAAGAGCGAGGAGACCAGCGAAAACGCCACGGTCCAGGCCTGGTCTTTGAACAGTTCGCCCGATGCGCCGTGAAGGTAAACAATGGGCAGAAAAACCACAATGGTGGTGAGGGTGGAAGCCGTGATTGCCCCGCTGACCTGCGAGGTGCCGAAGGCGGCTGCTTCTTTGACACTCATCCCGCTTTCATGGTTTCGGAAGATATTTTCCATCACCACAATAGCATTGTCAACCAGCATCCCCGCCCCGAGGGCAAGCCCTCCCAGAGTCATGATGTTTAGGGTGAGGTGGTTGAAATACATCAGGTTGAAGGTGGCAATGATGGAGATGGGAATTGCCAGACTCACAATAAAAGTGGTGCCGATTCGTCGCAGGAAGAGGAACAGCACAAAAACGGCCAGGAGAATCCCGACCAGGGCGGTTTCCTTAACTTCGGAAATGGCGCTTTGAATAAATTTTCCCTGGTTGGCAACCACGGTGAGCTGGTAGCCGGGCAGGGCTTTGCGAATCTGCTCGATCGATTTGTTAACCTGCTCAACTGTTTTTACCGTGTTGAATTTGGTCTCCTTGTATATCGCCAGCCCGATACAGCGTTTGCCGTTGATATGGACAATATTGGCCGGCTCCTTGTTGGTGAAGGTAACGGTAGCTACATCTTTCAGGAAAATTGGCGCCCGCTGGACGGCGGTTTGCCCGGCTGCTGCTGTCTGGACGGCTTTGTAACCTACGATCAGGTTTTCAAAGTCTTCGATATCTTTGAGCAGGCCTACTCCTTTTACAATGTACTGAAGCCCCATTTCGGAGATCCGGCCGCCCGACACGCTCCGGTTAAAATTCTGGATGCGGGTGCTCAGCTCGTCGAGGGTGAGGTTTTGCGATTCGAGCCGGTAGAGGTCGGTCTGGATAACCACTTCGTTCTCTTCCTGCCCCGAGAGTTCCACTTCGGCCACCCCTTCGAGGCGCACCAGCTCGTTGCGGATATAGTTTTCCGCAATTTTGCGGATCTCATTCATGTCGGTAATTTCGTTGTGGGTGAGGGCAACGATCATCACCGGGGCGGTATTGGGGTCGTGCTGGGTAATCCGCAGCAGATCGATATCCTGGTTTTGGGCATAGGCATTCAGCGCTTTCTGCAGATCGAGGAAAGCCTCGTCCATATCTTTGTTCCAGGTGTATTCCACCGTAATCTGGGCGGTGCCGACCTTGGTGAGCGAGGTGACCTGGATCACATCGGACTGACGGATCGCCAGCGCTTCGATGTTTTCGACAAACTGCTTCTCCATCTCTTCAGGCGGACGTTCGCCAGCCTCTATTTCGATGAACAGGCGCGGCGAGTTCAGGTCGGGGAACAGGTCGACGCCCAGCTTGTCGTACGAAATGTACCCCAGCAGCAGGACACCCAGGACCAGCATCAATATCGTGACCGGATAATTGACGGAAAATTGGGATATTTTTTTCATGTGGTTGTTTTTTAGTTTTTCAGGTGGTGCATCACCGCCTGCCGTCAGAGCGGCGCCGGGTTGGTTCTGGCCTCTCCCGGCAGGCATTTTTGCATCTCATGCTCACAGCATCTGAAAATCGTTTATCGGTTTAATGCCGGACCGCAGCAGTCCCGCTTTCGGGAAAACCGGCCATCCGGCCGTTGTCGGCCAGGCACAATTACCTGATCACTTTAACTTTTGAGTCGTTCCGCAGCGTCTCGAATCCTTTGGTCACCAGCCGTTCGTTGCGTTTCAGCCCGGTGAGCACTTCCACCTGGTCCTGGTTTTCGATACCGGTGGTTATCCGGCGTTCGCGGGCGGTGCTCTGTTCCACAATGTAAATCACCTTTCCGCGGTTGCTGCTGAGGATAATATTTTTGGGAACCACAATTGCACTGTCCTTGCTGGCCACCACGATGTCGGCTTTGACAAACATGCCGGGGCGGAGTTTCAGTTCGGGGTTGTCGATGAGGATTTTTCCCTTGAAGGTGCGGGTTTCAGTGCTCACGGCCGGCGACAGTTCGTTGACCATCCCTTTCAGGGTGTCCTGGGCAATGGTGTAGTTGGTGACCACCACCTCCTGACCGGTAACCACCTCGCTGATGTTTTTTTCCGGGAGGTTAATTTCCAGGTACATCTTGTCGTAGCTCATCAGGCTAACCATGGGCTGGCCCGAGCTGACGCGCGTTCCGGGCGTGTAATACGGAAGGTCGACAATGACGCCGGCAAACGGCGCCACGATGTTCATTTTGGAGAGGCGCACCTGGGCATTTTCGTAATTGTAACGGGCATTGGTGGCCTGCACTTCCGAGTTGCGCAGTTCGCGCAGGGTGACGCCGCCTTTTTCGTAAAGCGACTTCTGTTTTTCATATTCCTGTTCCGAAATTTCAAGGTTCAGCTTCTGGGCATCGATGGCGATGTTGTTTACATACTCTTCATCTTCCAGCTGGATAATAACCTGGCCGGCTTTTACGCGGTCGCCCAGTTTGAAGGGTCTGCCGGTGGCAGGATTGGCCATCAGCCGGTATTTACCGGCCATCTCCGAAGAGAGTTCGGTCTCCTGGGTGGCCTTGGCTGTTCCGGTGGTGTTGATGTATTTCCGGATGGTTTGCGGACGGACATCTTCCACGGAAACCGGCACGGCCAGGTCGGTTTGCTCATTTTCTCTCCGGGTGTTGCACGAGACGATGGTTGCCAGAGCAGCCATCAGCAGGATGAATCTGATACTTTTCATGTGGTTATTTTTTTTCATTTTTTTACTGACCGGTTTTGGAAACCGGGAGGTTTTCCCGGCATTCCGGTTTCACTGTTGGTTTATTGGTTCTGTTTGTATAATTCAGCGGGCAAAATGGGTTGCTGTTTTTCGAAATCGTAGAGGGTCTGGATCTTGAGGTTCAGCAATTCGATTTTGTAGTTGATGAGCGACTGCGCGTAGGCAATTTTTTTGGTCGAAAGCTGGGTTTGGTAGAGGTTCAGGTCCATCCCGGTGAGGTCGCCGTTTTGGTAACGTTCCAGGTTAATTTCGTAGGTAAGCTGGGCGTTGCGTTCGTTTTGCCGGGCAATTTCGATCTGGTTCAGCTGGTTTTGCAGGTTGCGGTAGACCTGGCGGATGTCGATGATGATCTGCTTTTTCTCTTCCGAGAGGTTCAGTTCCTGCGATTTGATGGCCGCTTCCTGGGCTTTGATCCGGGCCTTTTTTTCGCCCCAGTCAAACAGCGGGATGTTGAACGAGAGCTGAACCTGCGGGTTTTTGGTGGGCTGGTCGAATATCTGGCCCAGTTTTTCGTTGTCGCCGATAATTCCGAAGGCCAGATTTACGTCGCCGCTGAATTCGTTGAGCGCTTTGGTGCGGATCATTTCAAACTGGCTGGTCTCCACGTCGATTTCGCGCTGGCGCAGCTCCATGCGGTTGCCCAGGCCGTTTTCAATGGCTTTATCCAGGTCAACGGGCACAGGGTTTGCCGCCACATCGGCCAGCACCAGGATGTCGGTAAACAGGTCCATGCCGAGGTACATTTTCAGCTGGTCTTTGGCATTTTCAAAATTCACCTGGGCATTTTGCAGCGACGATTTGGAGGTGGCCAGGTTGAGTTCGGCCTGGTAAAGCTCTTCGCGGGCTGCCAAACCGGCGTCAACCTTGTTTTTGATGATGTCGTAGCTTTTCTGGGTGTTGCCCAGCTCATCGCGGGTAATCGACAGGTTCATCTGCGACATGTACACATTGTAGAAAAACTGGGTGACGTTTTTTTCGAGGTTCATCCGCTGCAGGGCGTAATTGATACCGGCATTTTCAAAGCTCAGCTCCAGCTCTTTCAGTTGCAGTTTCAGCCGGTTGTAGGTAAAAATCGGCTGGCTCAGGTTGAGATAAAGGTTGTTGGTGTACCGTTTGCTTTCGGTGGAGTTTCCCCCTTCGAAAACGGCGTTGCTGTTTTGCCAGCCAAAACGGTTAACCAGCGAGATGGTCCCATCGGTAGCTAGGATGGGCTGTTCGACCCGGAAGGTGGCATTGGAGGCAAACGATTCGTTGGTGTACCATTCCGACACGCGGGTGTCGAAGCGGCGGGTGTTGGTATAGTCAACCGGGGTTACCCCCAGGGTGAATTTCGATTTCAGGGCAGCCCGCTGGGCTTCCAGGTTTTTCTGGTACCGTTCCAGGTTGAGCAGCGACGTCTGGATGCCGGGGCTGTTGGTTCCGGCAATTTGCAGGGCTTTGTCGAGCGTCAGCGTTTCCTGGGCAAACAGGGGAGAGGCGGCCAGCACTACCAGCGCCAGCAAACCGTTGATTTTCGTCAGTCGTTTGATTATTTCAGGTTTCATACAGAGTGATATTTTTCTTACAGTTTTACAATTTTGATGGCATCGGCAATCACCACGCGCCGTTCCGATTTGTCGGTGAGGGTAACTTTGGCTTTTCCGGGCGAAAGATAGAACGACCCCAGGTGGTTCCAGCCTGACTGGGCATTCTGGATTTCGAGGGTTTGTTCGGTTTCGCCGTCGTCGTGGGTGATAAAATAGTGGTATTCGCCCTTTTCGGTTTCGCCGCTGTCTCTGCGGCCGCCCCGCGACATCGGGTAGATGTGGGTGTAGACATCGTAGTAGCCGGCTTCGCTGACGGGCAGGGTCCAGGTGGCTTTCTGGGTGCCGTCGCCCGATTTGATGTAGTAGGCCGACCGCACAAATTTTCCGTAGAAGCCCGAGTTGGTGGTGGCGGTCCAGTTTTGCGGCGGCCGCCAGTCACGCAGTCCGGCATATTTGACGGTCGATTTCTCTTCGCGGATGACCAGCTTTTGCAGTAAACTGGTGTGGTCGGATTTGGTGATCGCAAACTCGGGATCTTCGTTGTCCACCACTATTTCGTTGGGTTGTAGCATCGACACCGGAATGTCGCTTACCCGCTCCCCGTCGAAAGGTTGCGCTTTGCGGTCCTCTTCAATTTTTCCGAAGAACTGGTTAAGGGTCTGCGGGATATTTTTGGAGGTCAGCGTATTGATGGTCAGTCCGCGCGGTTCGCTGTCGAACAGGTAGCTCACATTTTTGGTCTCCCGGGATTTGAGGTAGAGGATTTTGTTGACATTGTCGCTGGGGCTGGGGCCGCCGCGCATAAACCTTCGGCCACCGGGGCCTCCGCCGCCGGGTCCCCCCATCCGGAAGGAGAGTTTGACGATTCCATCCACTTCGGTCGGGTTGGTGGCGCTGAACGACACCATGGTTTTGATTTGGTCGCCTGCCTTCAGGTTAACCGCCGTAATGGGCGTAAACAGGTAGCCGGGAAGATTTTTCTCCTTGAACCAGTTGTCCATGAACGGGGTGAGGGCAATGCCCGAAAGGCTGTCGATCTGCTGGTCGAAATTGCTGAAGGGGACCATGCGGAAGCGGTTTTGCCGCAGGAAGCCGCGGAGGAACTCGGAAAATTCCATCTCCCCGGCTTTCGACTGGATCATGGTAAACAGCACGTCGCCTTTCAGTTTGATGACATTGTCGATGATCTGCCGCTGCTGGTCATCCGAGAGCAGCTCTTCGAAACTTTTGTCCTGCAGGGCGATGTTGGCCATTTCATCTTCACTCATTCCGGAGAAGTCGCGTCCGAAGCCGGCGCGCATGTCGGCCGACTGGCTTTTGAGGTACGACTCCAGGATCAGGTTGGTTACCGGCCAGTGTTCCGAGCGGATGCCGTTGCAGAAGTGGTAGAGCTGGGCAAAGATGAAGTAGGGGTTGGTTGTTTCGGTGACCTGGAAGTTTCCGCCGGCGCTTTGCCTGAAGTTGGGGCGGCCCCCTTCGCGGGTGAAGTTGCCGAGGAAGTTGTTGAGCGCCCGCACCTGGTACTCTTCATCCGTCAGGCTTTCGCCGCCGCGGCTTCCCCACCGTTTGTCGCGTTTGATCTGTATCCTGAAGTCCACATCGCGCAGCAGGTAGCCTTTTTCCTGCAGGAATACCTGTTCGGGCTGCATGTTCTCCTGCTGCAAAGTCCAGGTGCGGTCAAACGATTTAAACTGCGACGGAACTTCCACGATGGAAAGTCTTTTAAACGGGTAACGAAGGTTGTAGGTGCGCTGAAAATCGCGGAAGCGGTCGGTGATCACTTTCGGGATGGTGTCGGTAATGCCGGGCAGGCTTTGGGTGAAAAAGTCGTGTCCTTTCAGGTGCCAGACGCCAAATTCGATTCCGTCGGCTTCAAATTTTTTCTGTTGATATTTTCCGATCGCTAGGGAAATCTGGGTAAGCGGGTTTTCGGGCTGGAAGCTGAAGCGGCCGGGAGCGGTCCGGGTGATTGTGCCCTGTGAAACAGCCTGGAGAGCGGTGTCAGTTTCCACTTCCAGGTTGAAGCGGGTAAAGTAGAGGCGGTTCCAGCCCACCTTGTCGGGGCTGAAGGTGACGCCGGGCGTGGGGTACCAGTTGGCTTCGCGGCTCAGCAGCACATAGCCGGGGGTGATGAAGGCAAACCGTTTGTCCACGTTGATTACAAAATCGCCAAATTTTTTGGTGCGGGTCTCTTTGTCGATATCCAGATAGCAGACGGCCTCGTTGATGCGACCGGCATATTCGAGCTGTACGCTGGTTTTGGCAGCCGGCGCAAGCGGGGCCGGCAGCGGTACCATAACCAGGTGGACCTTGCGGATTGCGGTCACCGGCTGCCCGTTTACCTGAGCGGCGGTGAGCTCCAGTCCGGGATTCAGGCTGAAAATCAGCGAGTCGATTGGTTGTGCCGTGTTGTTGACCACCTCCAGTTGCGAAACCGCTTCCACGCGGTCGCCCGTATGTTTTAGTTTGATGGTGTGGCTGTCGGCGTCGGCCATGGCACGCGGGGCGTACCGGTTGTTGAGGGAGATCACTTCGGCGCGGAGGCGATCCTGTCTGACAAAGCGGCTGACATGGTTGTAGGCCAGAAATCCGCCCGTGGCAAGGAACAGGATACCGAATACCAGCGAAAAGATGGTGGTCGATTCGGATTGCGGAAGCCTTTTGAGCAGGAAAATGGTCATGAAGATAAAGCCCAGTCCCAAACTCAGGTAGATGCCGCGGTGGGCCAGCACCACGGCCAGGTTTCCGAAGCCGGTGATTTCCGAGCGAAGCATCGGGATGTTAAAGGCCATGTAGTCGAACAGGTAGTAAAATTCGCCCTGTACCAGGAAAAGGGTGATCCCGATGTAGCCGAGGATGATCACGAAGGTGACCGCCTGGTTGCGGATCACGCTCATCAGCAGGAACGACAACCCCATGATGTAGATCAGGGTGGGAATACTGATCAGCAGCAGATAAATGATGTACGAATCCCAGGGAACATAGGTGTTTTGCGCCAGCAGGTTGTAGACCAGCGCCATGCCCAGGATGGCAAAGTTGAGGACCATAAATACCTGGATATTTCCCAGTGTTTTTCCGATGACATATTCGCCGTTGGTCATCGACCGCATGTAGATCACTTCGGTCGTGTCCAGTTTTTTGTCGCGTTTCAGAAAGTCGGAGGCCAGGAAAACGGCAATGATCGCCTGCGCTACGTTCAGGATCAGCAGGTTGAGGTAGGGGATGGCCGACGGGATGGCGCGGAAGATCCACTGGGCGTCGCCCCCTTCCGAAACCATTCCGAAGTTCATAAAAAAGAGTACGGTCAGCGACAGGATGCTGAAAATACGGAAGAACCAGCTCCGGAACAACGTTTTGCGTTCGTATTTGGCAATCGAGTGTATGTTGTGAAATGAGATCATGCTTTCAGTTTTTAAGGTTTAGGCAGTGGTCCACTGGTTCAGTTTGTTTTCCATAAAATAGACATAGGCATGTTCGAGGTTAGGCTCGATCGGGTGTCCGTAATAGCCGTTGATACTGTCGGCAACCACCTGGATTTCCCAGCCGCTTTCGGCAGGGATGGTGGAGATGACCGGGAATTTTTCGTTGATTTCGAGGTATTCGCGTTCGGTAGCTTTGATCAGCCACACGTGTCCTTCGGCCTCTTTCACCAATTGTTCGGGCGATCCGGCGAAGGCCAGTTTGCCGCGGTTCAGCAGGGCCATGTTTTCGCAGGTGGAGGAGATGTCGCCGACAATGTGGGTGGAGAGGATGATGATCACATCGCGGGTGCTGATGGTGGAGAGCAGGTTGCGGAAGCGGATCCGTTCTTCGGGGTCGAGACCGGTGGTGGGTTCGTCCACGATGATGATTTTGGGATCGTTGATCAGCGCCTGGGCAATTCCGAGGCGGCGTTTCATCCCGCCCGAGAGGCGGTTGGCATTGCGGTCGCGCGCTTCAAACAGGCCCACCTCTTCCAGCATCCGGTCGACAGCCTGGTTACGCTGCGAGCGGTTTTTCATGCCGGCCAGACGGGCGGTGTAGTCTAAAAATTCCCAGGTTTTCAGTTTGGCGAAAAAGCGGAAATCCTGCGGCAGATAGCCCAGCATGGAGCGGATTTCGCGGCGGTTTTTCATCAGGTCGAGATGGTTGACCGTTACCTTGCCGCTGCTGGGTTTCATCAGGGTGACCAGGATGCGCATCAGCGTAGATTTCCCCGCGCCGTTTGGTCCCAGCAGTCCAAACATTCCGCTGGGGATTTCAAGGTTAATGTCTTTGAGAGCCCAGTTACCGTTGGGGTAAACTTTGTTTAGGTTTTCAATCGATATTTGCACGTTAATTCAGAATTTTCAGGTTGCCAGATTTCGACTGCCGGGCTGGGAGAAGGTTTAATTCAGCCCATACCAATTTGTTGCAGTTGGTGTAAATTTAACACATCTGCCCCATTCCGGCAACCTGCTGCCGATATGAATGAGTGGAACAGCGGAGATGGTCTCCGCCTGTCGGGAGCGTGTCGGACTGGCTTTTCCTGGTTTTTCTCAATGACCGGTTGCCCGGAATTTCCCTTTATTCGGCCTCAATTTTTAAAACGACGCTTGGCCGGCTTAAATTAACATTGGGATTGATGCCCACTTTCATCAGGAAATCCCCGGTGTAAACCCTGGTGGCATCTACCGGCGAACGCTGGTTTTCATAAAGATTAATTTCGGCTATCCGGTATTTTTTATCCGGATCGAGCCCCTGCAGTCTGACCGGCCTGATGGTCGTTTCTGGCAGATAGCGCCAGTTGGTGAGGTAGTTAAACATGACGCCTTCGGTTTTGCCGGGATTTACAAACAGCAGGGAGGCAAAATCGTCGTCATACGGACTGACCAGCCGGAACAGGTCGCCATGCCAGACAATATCTTTGAATTGATTGTAATTGGCTACTGCGCTTTTGCAGAAATTAAGGTCTTTGTCATTCAGTTCGCCAACCTTGATGTCAAACCCGAGTTTTCCCATGGAAGCAACATCGATCCGGTATTTCAGCGGTTTGTTGCTCCAGTTGGTCACATGGTTGCACATAGTTATGGCCGGGTAGTAATAGGAGAAGTTCCACTGGATAAAAACGCGTTCCAACGGGTCGGTGTTGTCGCTCAACCAAAACTCTGTAAAATAGCGGAACAGGCTGAAATCGGTGCGTCCTCCGCCGCCCGAACAAAGCATCATGGGCACGGTGGGGTATTTCTCCCGGATTCGTTTCAGCACCTTTTCAAACCCCCGGGTGTATTCGACATACAAGTGCGACTGCGGGAGGTTGTTTTTTTCGAGGTATTTTGAATGTCCGTTGAAGATGGGCGCATTACAATCCCATTTGATAAAGGCCAGTTCCGGATTTTCGGTAAAAAGGTTGTCGACAATGCCGTAAACGAAGTTCTGTACTTCGGGATTGGTCAGGTCGAGCACCAACTGGTTCCGGAAATAGATTTCGGGACGATTTTCCTCTCGGATTACCCAGTCGGGATGTTTTTCGTACAGCACACTTTTGGGGTTTACCATTTCCGGTTCAATCCAGATGCCGAATTTGATTCCCTGTTTTCCGGCTTCTTTTACGAGGTAAGGAATGCCGTCGGGCAGTTTTTTCTGGTTGGCCTCCCAGTCACCCAGTCCGGCCCGGTCGTGATCGCGCGGGTATTTGTTGGCAAACCAGCCATCGTCCAGCAAAAACATATCCACCCCCAGCGCGTTGGCCCCTTTGAAAAGTGACACCAGCTCCTCCTGGTTAAAATTGAAATAGGTCGCTTCCCAGTTGTTCAGCAGGGTTAACCGGCTCCCTTCCCCATCCAGCAGGTTGTTTTGACGCATCCAGTTTTGCAGGTTCCGGCTCCCTTTGCCGGTTCCTTCAAACGAGAGGGTGTAAATGAAACGGGGAGTTTCGAAGTCCACTCCCGGCTTCAGGTTGTAGGCCGACTGGTAAGGGTTTATTCCGGCTACCAGATGAAGGTTTTTATAGACATCGGTTTCAAACTGGATGGAAAAGTTCCCATTCCAGGCTATTTGCCCGATCATCACGGTTCCGCTGTTTTCGGTGGCAGGAGCGTCGAGGGAGAGCATAAAGTTGGGCGAAGTGTGCAGGTTTTCCCTTGTGCCCAAACGGGACTGAATGGTGTGCATCCCTTGCCGGAGCTGTGTCTGCGCCGGTTGCATCTCCCGCGCCCACGAACCGTTGTAGCTGGTCAGGTAATAATCTCTGTTGAAAAAGTAGAGATTGGCCGAGGCATACTTGTTTAGCGTCACCGCCCCTTTTTCCGAATGGCGGATCACACTCCACTGTTCAATGACATCGTTCTCTTTCCAGGTTTTAAAAAAGAGATCGACAAAAAAAGGGTAGGCCGGATCTTTCAACGTAATCTGATGCAGGGTTGCCCCGTCGGAAGAGGCTGAAACAACATGGTTTTCGTATCTCAAATCGACGGAGTTGTTTCCGTCGGCGTGAACCACCGCCATGGCCGGTTCGGTAAAATTGTTGTTGATGCCGGCCACGGCAAAGGCGTTGGTGTTGGACGACGCCCCTTCGGCCTGAAGGGTATAAACCGTGCCCGAAATCTCATATTCGGACGGATTGTTCAACGCTGCCCCCAGATGGATAATTTTCAGCTGTTCTCCTTTTTTCTCCGCTTGCAGAACCAGCGCCAGGTTTTTGGTGGTTACCGGAATCGTTACTTTTTGGGCAAAAGAAAACGAAAAAGCCCACGTGAGGGCACCCAGTGTAAAAAGTAGTTTAGTCAGTCTCATTTTTAGTTTATTTTCAGAAAGTCTGTTTCAAAGGTAGAAAAAAACGGCTAATCGCGATGAAGCTGATCCATCGCGGGGAGCTGGGAATCAGGCTCCGGAAGTTGTTGCGATTCTTTGTCGCGATTCGGCGGGCCGATCCGGAATTTTTGTCTAAAAAGATTAATTTAGCTGTCCGAACAACAATAAAATAAATCGTGAACCCATGAAAGATAACTTAACCAGAAGAGATTTTTTGCGGACCGGTTCTGCTTTGGCAGCCGGTACCTTGCTGGCTGGCCCTGCTTTTGCCTCGGTGGCCGGGAAAGAGGAACTTTTTAAGATTTCGCTGGCCGAATGGTCGGTCAATAAGATGATCTTCGGCAAAGCCCGCGAGGCTGGCTGGGAGCAATTCGGGCGCATGCTGAGCAATGATTTCGACAGCATTGAAAAAATGGCGGAGATGACCAATCTCGAATTTCCGGTTTTTGCCCGCAAGCTGGGGTTCGACGCGGTGGAATATGTCAACACCTGCTTTTTTAACAAGGCCAAAAACCAGCAATACCTGGCCGAACTGAAAAAGGTGTGTAAAAACGAAGGTGTCAGGAGCCTGCTGATCATGTGCGACCAGGAGGGAATGGTTGGTCATCCCGAGCGGAAACAGCGGGAACAAACCCTGGAAAATCATAAAAAATGGATCGATGCGGCTGCATTTTTGGGCTGCCACTCCATCCGGGTCAACGCCGGCAGCCAGGGAACCTTTGAAGAGCAGCAGAAACTGGCCGCCGACGGCCTGCACCTGCTTTGTGAATATGGCGACAAAGCCGGGATCGATATTCTGGTGGAAAACCACGGCGGACTTTCGAGTAATGCCGAGTGGCTGGTTGGCGTGATGAAACTGACCAACCACCGGCGGGTGGGCACCTTGCCCGATTTTGGCAACTTCCGCATCAGCCCCACGGAAACTTTCGACCGGTACAAAGGCGTTGAAATGCTCATGCCCTGGGCAAAAGGGGTGAGCGCCAAATCGAACGATTTTGACGCCAGCGGCAATGAAACGCAAACCGATTTCTACCGCATGATTCAGATTGTCCTCGACTCCGGTTTCCGCGGTTATATCGACGTGGAGTATGAGGGAGAGAAACTTTCTGAAAAAGAGGGCATTCTGGCGACCAAAGTCCTGCTGGAGAAAGCCCGGGAGAGATATTCGAAAAAATAGTCATTCAACCCGCAATTAAAAGGAGGTTTGTAGCCGGTCTGGATTTTATTGTTGCGACCTGAAACAAAGCGGTGTCAAATTCGTAACTATTGTTGGTTTTACACCTTTCATTTAAAGTTGATTTAAAGGGTTGATTGGTTATTAACGTAGAAAGTTGTAAAGATCACCATTTGTTTGTCTTTCAAGAGGGAAGCGGTGGAAATCCACCGCTTTTTTTATGGCCACGAAATCTTGAAAAACTTCGATTCGAAGGGTTCCAGCTTCGTACTTCCACCGGTTATCTCATCGCCCAGAGCATCGACCTGCCTGATTTCAGGCAGCGTTCCGTCAAAGCGGGTGATCCTGAAATCTGCCGGCGCTCCCTCTGTTTCACGGACCTGGAGGATTGCCGAGGGTTGATTTTCAAGCGGGGTGATATTCACGAGCAGGATATTTTCGGGCCACCCTTCCAGCAACGATTTTTCGCCGGGGCTGCCTCCCTGGCCGCCACCGGGCAACACCCGCGCCAGCAATGGCATCCGGATTCCCCAGCCAAAACGGGCAGCCCAGCCCGGTGAGGTTTTGCCGGAGCTGGTCAGCGGATAACAGAAGGTGTGGCCGCCCCGCTGTTCGGCGTTGAAGTTGGTTGTCCAGTAGTTGTTCATCGGCCATCCGTAGAAATGGGTCGATTCGGGCAGGGCTCCTGCCTGGTAGCGGCCGGTGTTGATATTTCCGAACTGCATCAGCGGAGCTTCCAGCGTTCCCACCACAATCTGGGCATTTTCGCTGCTCAGACGGGCAAAATTTTGAACCGTGTTCCAGTCGTTGGCCGAGCCGGGAATCTGGTCGATGCCGGCCCTGACCACTCCTCCCTGCACATCAAAAGAGAGCGTACCACCGGGAAGTGTCAATGGAAAGGCGATATAAACGGCTTCGGGATCGGTTACCGATTTTTTCAAAACGGAATAGATCAGGTCGATCCGTTTGGCCGTGTTGTAAAGTCTGATCTCCACGGTGATGCCGCCCTCGCCGATGGCTGCCGGGGAATCTCCTTTCAGAATGATGGCGTTCCACACGTCGCCGGTTTCCAGCCGTTCAAACCTGACACCGGCGAGCGGTTCGCGCCTGAAATTATTGAGCCGGAACGATTCCAGCTGCTGGCGGTTGCCCAGTGTTTCATAGATAAATTGGCCCAGTTTCCAGTTTGCTGCCGGGTCAATGAGTTCGCGGTTCAGCTCTTTGTCGAAAAGGGCTGAGACGGCGCCAGTGACCGTGTCGATGGTCACTTTGTACCATTGGTTTTCCAGCATGGTCACAGGCTTTTCCGTGGCTGCAGCGGGCATAACCGGCTTCTCCTTTTCTGCGGAAATGAGGTATTTCCGGAATCCGAAAACCGGGATATCATCGACCCAGATTCCCCAGTATGTGCCGTCGGAACGGTGGGAGATGGCCTGCACGGGAATTTTTTTCCCCTGCGGGTCGGTGATCCGGAAGTTGGCGTAGCGGGGAATCAGTTGGTGGTCGATGTACACCGGCACCAATCCGCTGCGGGGCCAGCTGAGGGTGTTGTAAACGACCAGCGAAGGCTCTTTTTCGCGTTCGAGGTGCGATTGCAGCAGGCCCATGGTTTCTTCCCCGGCCATTTTGATACGACGGAAAGCTTCCCAGGCGTACGACTCTTTAATGGCGCGCTGTTCCATGGTCGTTTGGTGGAAAGGTTCGCGCACACTTTCCGAGTAGCCCATGGTGTGTTCTGTATAAAAGAGCAGGGCGTTGTTGGCCAGTGCAATCCGTTGGGTGATCCCGGCGGGAAGAGGCGATCCCTGCAGGGCCGCCATGGTTAAACCACCGTTGGTAGCCAGCAGTTCGGCTGCTGCCTGCCGGGTTGCCGCCACTTCGCGGGCGGCGGCTCCAAATCCGTCGGTCCACCAGTCGGGCCAGGCGCCGCGGATCACTTCGAATTCCGCCCCGTGACGGGTTTCCATCTCTTCAAAAAATTCAGTAGCCGTGGCGGTTTTTAGTTGGGGCCAGCGGTATTTTTCGTTCCACTGCCGGATCATGTCACAAGCCAGGGTGGAGGGGGGTGAGTTGTCGGTCAGAAAACCGGAGTGCTGGATCGAGATGAGGTCGAACGGATATTTTTTGGCCTCCAGGTCGGTGAGATAGGTGAGGAGCTGATCTTCGAAGGCGTTAAAATCTTCGGCATGGATTTTAAAGACCGTGTTGCCGGTCATGTAGTGTTCGCCGCGGTAAGCCAGCATTCGTTTTCCGGAGGGCGATTCCCACCAGAAGAGGGTGGGCTTGTCGAAGCAGATCAGCGCCCGGTGGCCGTGTGTGCCCATGTTGAGGTAACGGATCCCCAGGTCGGCGTAAAAATCGTTGAGGCACCATCCAATTCCGTTGACGTCGTTTTGCATGGCTGTTTTTACCGGCAGGTTGTGCTGGCGGAACAGTTTCAGCGGTTCGAGCGAGGCCGCCAGAATCTGTTCATCGGGCATCTCGTCGAAGTTGAAGTACATGCCGGTGAGCTCAATTCGGCCCTCCTGCACCCGTTTTTTAAGCCGCTCGATTTGAGCAGCCGGCCGGCATTTCAGGTATTCGCCGACAGCCCACGAAGCCTCGCAGGTCCAGCGAAAGCGGGATGCCGCGGGATACGTGTCGGTCAGGTCGCAATAATCGAGCGCATAATCGATGTAGCGCAGGTGTTCGCCCAGAATTTCGGTCTGTGAACGGGTGTACCCGATATCGGTGTGCGAATGTTGCACGAAGTTTACCCGCCATTTTTTTGCCGGCGTCAGTACGATTTTTCCTTCCTGCGTAAAATGGCCGGCCACCAAACGCCAGTTTTTTTCCACCGGGCCCGAAACCAGCGGGAGCCCCACCTTCAGGTAGTTGTAGCCAAACTGCAGGGGAGCTTTTTTGAGCGGTTTCCCATCGATAAAAATGGTTGCCGTAACCGGTTTTCCGAAATAGAGGATACCGGCTACCGCCAGTTGTTTTTCGGCTCCGTTTTCGGCAAATAGCGCCGGGAAAGTTTTAAAGGTGAGTCCGTTTTCCAACGGAAACCGGAAAGTCATGTACCACGAGGTTAGTCCGGCGTTGCTGCCCTGCATTTTCAGCCGGAGGGGGTTGCCGGGCGTTAACAGGGCGGCCGGCATTTTCAGAAACATAAACCCGAAGCGGTCGCCGTGCTGGTCGGTCAGCTCTTTGCGGAACCCAAGTGTTGCGCCGTTCTCATTTTCCAGCTGCCACTGGTCGGTTCCGTCAACCCAGAACGAGAAGAGCGGCGACCCTGCGGCCGAGAGGTCGAAGCGGGCGCGTCCGGGACTGGAGCCCAACCCGGCCAGCCACACAAACGTGACATATTTCCCCTTGATCTTCTCCGGAACCGGGGCGGTTTCCCATTCCATCTCCGAATTGCCGTCGGTGGCGCGGATCAGCAGCGATTCGCGGGCCAGCGGGATTGAGGAGTGGTAGCTGAAATTTTCTCCTGAAATTTCGCGGGAAAAACCGTTTACCCACTGTTCTCCGGCCAGAATTACCGGTTGGGCGGCTGCGCCTGTTGCCAGGAGAAGGGCAGCCAGCAGGCTGGTTAGTTTTATCTTCATTTGATTCAGGTTTATCGGTGGTTATTTCAGCGCTTCGGTGCTCATGGACGGCGGCGGCTGAATCCCGAATGTACGGTTGGGTTCGGCGCCCATGGTAAAGTGGAGCTTGCCTCCACGGAGCAGCTCTTGCCGGCTCATCCAGCAGGAATTGATCTGCCGGCCGTTAAATTCAAGATTTTGGATGTACACCTTTTCAGGAGCATTGCCGGTTGTTTCAATGACCAGCTTTTTCCCCGGGTAATAGTTGGGGTCGAGCTGGATGGTCACTTTCCGGAATAACGGACTTCCAAACTGGAAGGTGGGATTTTGGGCAGCGTGACCCTGAACGTCGAAAAGTCCCAGGGCAGCCATCACATACCAGGCGCCCAGTTGTCCCTGGTCTTCGTCCTGTCCCATTCCATATCCGTGCAGAGGATCGGTTCCGTAGAATTCATTGCAGATGGCGCGGGTCCATTTTTGCGAGAGCCACGGTTGTCCGCTGTAATTGAAAAGCCACGAGTCGTGCAGGCAGGGCTGGTTGCCGTGGTTATACTGTTTTTCAATTCCCGAGAAGCTGTGTATTTCGTCCGATTTGCCGCCGAAAGCGCTGACTTGGGCGTTGGTGAACATGTCGTCCAGGCGGCGGTTAAATTCGTCCTGCCCCATCAGTTTAATCAGTCCGGCCACGTCGTGCGGGACATACCAGGTGTATTGGAAAGCATTTCCTTCCTGAAAACCGTCCCAGGCTTTCATCGGGTTGAAATCGGGGATGAAAGAGCCATCTTCCTTTTTGGGACGGATAAATCGGGTTTCCGGGTCGAACAGATTTTGGTAATAGGCAGCCTGTTTCATCAGCTTGTCATAGTCGGCCTGTTTTCCGAGCGATTTGGCCATTTGGGCCACGGCATACGAACTGAAACTGTATTCGAGTGTGTGCGAGGCGCCGAAGTTGAAGGCCCACCCGTTCGACAAAATGGTGTCTTTGTAAGGAACAAAGCCGTTTTGGACGAAATAGTGCAGGTCGTATTTCCCGTTTCCAAGGTTACGCCCGTGGTATTCGACTTCGTTTTTCAGCGCTGCTTCGTAGCCGGTCTGCACCTCAAAATCGCGGATTCCGCAGTTGTAGGCCGAGGCGAGGAGCAGTCCCTGGAAGTTGGTTTGCACGCCGTTGGTGTACACTCCGGCAGCTTCGCCATCGTGCAGCCAGCCGCGGTTTTTGTAAAAGTCGATGTTGGATTGGACATACTCCCTGAAATAGTCGGGATAGCCCAGCGCCCACAACTGGCTCAGGTTCCAGAAACCGCCCCAGATACCGTCGGTGTTGAAGTGGCGGTATTGCGGGTGGCCGTCGGGACCTGCCGGGATTTGTCCGATGCCCCCGTCAGCCAGCGGGTACTGTCCGTTCACATCGCTTGAAATACCGCGTCCCAGCAGGGCGTGATACAAGCCGGTGTAGAATTTCACCAGGTTCAGGCTGTCCGGATCTTCGACAACGATACGTCCGAGTTTTTCGTTCCAGGCCTTTCGGGCAGCTTCCCGGACCGCATCAAAAGTTTTTCCTGCCGATTCGGTTTGCAGGTTCAGCCGGGCATTTTCAACAGACGTGTAACTCAGGCCGGTTTTGATTTCCAGGATTTCACCTTCGTGCATCGAAAAACGGAGAAACAGGCCGTTGTTGACGCCTTGGGTTACGGAAAGACCGGGATGCCGGAGGGTGTCGGTAAAGGCGCCGGTTTCGACGGGTTGTTTGCTGAGTTGCGCGACAAAGTACATTTTTACCCGCTTGCCGGGGTCGCAAAATTTGGCATACTCGGGATAGGTTTCCACGTAACCTTCCACTTCGTTGCCGTTGACCACGCGGGCAAAAGCTTCGGTTACATCGCTGCTTTCACCCTGTTTGTGGCCCACGTCGATAATCAGGTGGGCCTGGCTGGTTTCAGGGAAGGTGTAGCGGTGAAACCCCACCCGTTCGGTTGCCGTCAGTTCGGCTTTGATGCCATAATCTTTCAGGAAAACCGAATAGTAACCGGGTTCGGCGTGCTCATCGGCTTTGTCGAAGCGCGACCGGTAGCCGGCATCCGGATTTTCGAGCGTCCCGGGAATGGTTTGCAGCGATCCGGTTATTGGCATAAAAACCACGCCGCCAACCTGAAATTCGTGGAAGTGGCCGAATCCTTCGATCGAGGTGTGGCGGTCGTCGTAACCGCAGGGGCCCCAGCTTCCCGGACTTCCGTAGGCATTGGTGTGCGGCGCCAGTTTGGCCATTCCAAACGGAACAGCAGCAGGAGTGTAGAAAAACCAGCGCCCGTGGACCGATCCGATTTGCGGATCAACATACTGCACGGCGTTGAAGGGCGTTTCGCGACAGGAAGCCAGGAACAGGAGCAGGAGGAGGATCAGCCAATATCGTTTCATAACCGTTTTTTTAAGGTGAAAACTACGTTTTTCAAGAGTAAAAATGCCAGGAACATCATCGCAAAAATAGTTTGTTTTTTGCTGCGATGGCGGTATGCTAAGTTACAGGATGATTGGGGATTTTTATTCTTTTTCGGAAAGTGTTTCCTGCTGAAAGTTTGATGGCAGGCGTGGTTGCAGGCCCGGCCCGGTTTTACCGGAGAGTGCCTTTGGAATCTGGTCACTTTTTTCCGGTTGGGTGGAGAGCCGGAAAAGTGAAGCAGAGGTACGGTGAAAAAGAAACAGGGGAGATTGCTCCCCCCTGTTTACTCACGCAGGCAGTTATTTTTACTCTTTGGTAAACCTGATATTTGAAATGTAATACGGAATGTCCTGTTTGAAGTCAAAGTTTGGCTCCTGTCCGATGTTAAACACGATCACCCTGTTGTGTTTACCCAATGCTCCGGAAAGGTCGATTTTTATATCGATCCATTTTTCGAGCGAGTTGTCATCGAGACAGGGGGGCTTCATATCCCAGTACTCCTGTCCGAAGTCGCTGTTGCCTGCAAACGACCACATCCGGTTCATCACCCGTACCCAGAAACATTTGTAGGGTGCATATGATCCCTGGAAATAGCTGTTGTTCGGAGCATAAATTTTCATCTGCAGATATTTGTACTCCTTGACATTAAACTGGTATTCGCGGGGAAGTGCAAGGACGAATGAAGCGCTTCTTTTCTTCAGGACCAGTTTGTAGATATTTTCGAGACCTTCGCCGGCGGGCGCATCGGTAGCCGGATAGGTAATGTCGATTGTCCAGTTGTTGTCCTGAACGATACCATTCAGCTGGAACTGATTTTCAACCATCACCGAACTCGGGCCATGTACCAGTTCAACAATGCCTTTGTCGACATACGGGGCCAACAGTTTATCCAGTCCCATGGTGTTGGGGCGGTAATAAACTTTTTCGAGCATACCGGCTTCAAGAAGGTCTTTCAGCGCCTGCTGGTTTCCGCTGGAAATATCCGATACTTTCCGCATGAAGGGCGCATAGTCGCCACCGCCAATCACATCCCTGACGGAGTTGCGGTCATAAACCAGCTCCGGAAGTTTAAACTTATCGGCGCCGGTCAGGTCGAGAACTTTCAGGTTGGGGAAGTAGAACAGGTCCTGAAGCGAGTTGGCATGAACCGGATATACCAATTTGGTAAAGGCGGCTACCCCGTCAGCTGTAAAGGTTGTAACACCGTTGGCTTCCAGGATGCTTCTTTCAGCAGCCGGAAACGGGGTGGAACTGGTGGGCATTTTAACCGTTATTTTATCGGCAAAGTAAACGGTATCAATGATAGGTACCCGGTTAACTTTCGGAATAATCTTGTATTCCATTTTTATGTCGACGGATTGCCCCGGATTGAGGCCGCCGACAAAAAACCTGGAGTCTGTTCCGCGGACGCCTTTCCGCACCTGGCCGTCTTTGTCGGTATATTCAAACGACAATCCGTAATAGTTGAGGAGCACGGAAGAGATGCCGTTGGGCCAGTCGATAACGGCTGCCGAAGGAGATGACATTACCCGCGGAGGAGCAATTGCAAAAGCTTCCAGATCGGATTTGGTAAACGGAATCAGGGCAATTTCCTGCGGAACCGATTTGTTTTCATATTCATCGATGGTGTAAATCCTAAAACGATAGAGTTTGGGCTGCGTAAGGTTTTTGATATTCACATACGAAACCAGCGAGTCGATGACGATTTTCTGGTCGTCGTATTCCACCACGGTTTTTTTGGCTTTCCCCATGTTGATCTCCTTGCTGGAGATGCGGCCAGCCTTCAAGAGGTCAATTTCAACCCGTTCGAAGCCGATGTGTCCAACGATGGTGTCGAATTTTGCCGGATATACGATCTCTCCTTCAAACTCTGCCTGCCGGTCATACATGCTATCGCACGACCAGAGCAATGCCGTTGAAACAATTAATAAAAGGGATACTATTTTTCTCATAAATGTCAATCTTTAATAGTTCATGTTAACGGACTTATTTGTTGGCTTTCCGGCCAAAGAGCGTAATCTCTGACAAGCAGTTTGCATCGTCGAGCGTGTAGTTACCGCCGAAGCCTTTTACGGCACAGTATCTGAACCAACGGGTGGGTTTGGTATAGCCCGGATTGTCGGGATACATGTAGGCCATGTCGCCGGCTTCTCCTTTTTTAACAAATTCCAGTTCGCTTAAACCGACAGGTTGCTCAATTTTATTGCGCATGACAAACGACCAGCCATTGGTTTCTTCATCCCAGATGTAAATGTCGTAGATCCCAACATTTTCATATCGGTAGTACTGTCCCCGGCTGACGTTGGCCAATCCCCCCGAGTGGCGCTGGACGGTAACAATCCGGCTCAATTCGTAGTAGTCGCCCAGATCAATAATGACATTCCAGGGCATGTTTCCGTCTTTGGTGTTTCCGGTGCGTCCGCGGCTGTGGGTGTGCATAAAGTTGAGGTTGTCACCCCGGTCGATGATGTCATCAATCACATAACGCATCCTTCCTTCCAATCCGTCGCCAAACCCCTGCGGTTCTCCGCCGATGCTATCGTTGGGAGCCGGGAGGGCCCACCCTTTTTTCGGGATTTTGATGTCTTCCAGCAAATTGATCTGGCCCATATCGATCGATTTGGAAGTGTTGCCATACATGTCGGAAACCCGGACGCTTACTTTCACCGGTTCGGTGGAGCTGATGTTGAGGTCTTCAACAAACCTTCTGTCTTTTAAAAGGTTTGAGGAGAAAACGGAGGTGTACTCACTGGGTTTTCCGTTTTGGTTAAATTTAAAGTCAACATAAACGTTGATACTCTGTTCCAGTTCGTTTTCCCAATCGAGGAAGAAGGAGCTAAACCCGGGTTTCAGATCGAGAGATTTAATAACTCTTGAAATGGCCGATTCCAGGGGTTTTACCGTTACATCCAGGGGTTCGGAGCGGTTGCCGGCGCGGTCAACGGCAAACAGCTGGACTTTGTAGTTCAACGTGTCGCCAAATCCGTAAACATCGAGCGAGTCGACGAAGTAGGAAGAGGAGAAGGAGAAGGTTTTATTGTCGGCATTTTTGTAGGTTGCCTCAATAAAGAGCAGGTCTTCATCCTCGGGCAAATCGTAGTAGAATCTGGCTCCCCCGTACAGTGGTTTGTAGGTGACCGCCTTGGGTTGTTTGGGAGGCGTATTGTCGTCGGATGTTGCCCGGTGTATTTTTTCTTCCTTGCAGGAAAATATGATGATGAGAGTTGCTGTCAACAGGAGGAAATAAGCTCTCACAGTTTTCATTCGAGTATGTTTAAATTTATTCGACATAGAATTTGATTGTTTAAGTTTTACCATCCTGGATTTTGTATAAGATTCGAGTTGGTGTTCATCTCGTTCAGGTCAATAGGCCAGAGGCAGTCGGTAATGGTGAACCGGCGGATCTGTTTTACCTCCAGGTTGAAGAAGGAGACTCCGTTGGTGCCGGTATAGGTCCAACCCCAGACCGGAGTGTTGAATTCTCTTACCGCTCTTTTGGTCCGGATCATATCCCAGAAGCGGCTGCCTTCGAATGCAAATTCAATTCCCCGTTCCTGCAGAATGATGTCGCGCATCCCTTCTTTGGTTTTATGCTTGTTGACTGATTTTACAATGCCGGCGTCGGCCCAAACCTCTTCCACTTTCGGAATGCCTGCCCGTTGGCGTACGATATTGATGGCATCGTAGACTTCCTGGGTGGGTTTGTCGTTGTATTCGTTCAGGGCTTCGGCTTTCATCAGATATAAATCGGCCAACCGGATGATCGGGTAGGGATATTTGATGGTCCGCTGCCATGCACCTGATTTTGACTCGGGGTGGACCAGCTTTTTAATGGCGATTCCGGTTTCGTAAAAGTCGGTTCTGTGCTGTGATGAGTTAAAACCGCCGTCGGTACCGGCATACATCATGGTTTTGATTTTAACCCCCTGCGTGCGCCAGTAGCCGCCCGTAACCGCCAGGTTGGCGTAAAAGCGGGGTTCGCGGTTCAGGTAGAGTTTAATGGTTTCGGCACCCGGTTGCATAATACCCCGGAGTTCCTGGTATTCCGGCTCGCTGGCACCGGGTGTGCGGGTGATTTCCCATTTTTTGTCGTATTCAAAGTTTACGTCTTCATCGATGGGGACTCCGTTTTTGGTGTAGTACCTTTCGGCCATTGCATAGGTGGCAGCCATCCATTGCCACGAATATTCGGGTGTGTTTTTCACCCCGTCGCCGTATCCTTCGGGTAACCTCATATTGGTTGAGTGGGCCAGTTCTCCCTGTCCGTAAACATTGATGTTGGAGAATCCCCAAATCAGTTCTTTGTTCCAGGGGTCAACAATCAGCATTCTTAAGTCGTACAGCTTCTGCATATTATCCGGGTTTGCTTCATAGTCTTCCCGGTCAAAAACATAGGGTTGTTTTTCATAGGTATAAAGGCTGATGCCGACCGCTTCGCAAGCCTGAATAGCAGCATTTGTAGCGTCCAGAGCGGCTTTCCATTTCTCTTTGTCGTAGGTTAACGGGAAAAACGGCGCTTTATCATGGTCTAAAAAGTCTCCGAAATATTCTTTGTTTCCATTGAAAAACGGGCTGGCCCTGAACAACAGGATTTGAGCCTTGATGGCTTTGGCGCCCACCTGGTCGATCTGTCCGTAAAGGGTAGAGGGAGATTTTTCGGTCAAATCGGGAATAGCTTCGTCAATCAGTTTGATAATGTAGTCGAAGCATTCATCTACTTTAGTGCGTTTCATGAACAATTCTTCCTTGGAGGCTTCCGGAGAGACCAGTTCGTCGACGATAACAATGGGACCGTATTTCTGCACCAACAGGAAGTTGTAGTAAGCTTTCAGGAATTTAACCTGTGCTTTCCAGTTCTTTTTATCCTGTTCGTTCATGTCGGGGACTTTGTCGATCAGGCTGAGGAATACATTGGCCTGCCGGATGCCCTGGTAGAGCGGTTTGCCGGCATTGGTACCCGACCAGTTGCCCAAAATCGGGCTGGAGGTGCTTTGCAATCCTCTCATGAGGCGGATGCCCCGGAGGTTTCCGGTGTTGTCATTCAGGTCGAGGCGGCCCAGCCATTCGTCGCCGGCGGTCCACATACTTTCATGGGTATTGTCGTTGCGCGGTATGAAACTGTACACTTTGGCGAGCGCATTCCAGGCCTGTTCCTGGGTTTTAAAAAGGTCTTCCAACTTCAGGGTATTGTCGGGAACCACATCCAGGTAATCTGAACAGGAAGGGACAATGATCAGACAGCAAATCAGTATGATTAAGTTTTTCAATATTTTCATATTCTGTAGTTTTAAACGTTAAAATGACAATTGAAGTCCAATGTTTAATCTGCGGTTAGGTGGATATCCCAATCCGCCGCGTCCCATTTCAGGGTCCCAAAGTTTAAATTTGCTTAATACAAAGAGGTTTGATCCACTGAAGTACACCCGGGTGTTTTTCAGTCCGATTTTTTTGAAAGTACTGTTGTCGGGGATATTGTATCCGGCTTCAACGGTTTTCAGGCGGAGGAAGGCGCCATTGCGGAGCCACCAGGTAGAGGTGCGGGTGTTGTTTTCCAGCGGCTCAACAGATAAGCGGGGCCAGAAAGCATGGACATTCGGGTTGGTTTCGCTCCAGTAATCTTCGGCAATCATTTTGAGCGCATTCCGCCGGTTGACGAACGGGGCAATTCCGGGATTGTCATTGTTTCCCACCCCCGGGTCGATAAACAGGGCGACTCTTCCGTTACCCTGGAAGAAGAAGGAGAGGTCGAAGTTTTTGTGTCCGCCCGATAACCCAAAGCCGTACTGAATTTCAGGAACGGTTGGTAAGCCGATCGGAACCTGGTCGTTGTTGTTCACAACTCCGTCGTTGTTCACATCCTTGTATTTGATGTCACCAGCCTGGTACTTGCCAAAGTCCTGCTTGGGTGAGTTGGCAATTTCAGCTTCATCCACAAAAAGTCTTTCGGCAATCAGGCCCCACCACTGGTGGATCGAGTGCCCCTGACGTTTGAGGTATTCGTCGGCATAATCTTTTTCATCCAGCTCCACATATTTGTTGGTGGCATAGGTGAAGTTGGCCCTTCCGGTCATCCACCAGTTTTTTTGTGAAATATACTGATAGTCGATCGATCCTTCGATCCCCCACGAATCCACTTTCCCCACGTTGCCGCTGATGGGCGCTTCCAGACCGGCTGTGGCGGGGAAGTTTTGACGCTGCAGGTAAATCTGGTCTCTCACATCTTTAAAGAAGTCTCCCTGAATTTTTAAGGCGTCGTCGAGGAACCCCAGTTCCACGCCAAAGTTCGATTTGGTAGAGACTTCCCAGGTAATGTCGGGGTTGGCGTATCGTTGAATCCGGTAACCGTCGTAGGAGTTCATAAAGGTCGATCCCCAGCGGTAGCCTGCGCCTCCCATTGAAATGTCGGAGAGGTAGAAGAAACGGCCCGATCTTCCGGCAATGGCGTCGTTCCCCACGCTTCCGTAAGTAGCCTTCAGTTTAAAGGTGTTGATGGTGTTTTTCAGCGATTTCCAGAAAGGTTCGTTGGAAACCAGCCAGCCGGTTCCGATGGACGGGAAGAACCCGAATCGTTTTTCGCCGCTGAATTTTTCAGAACCATTGTATCCGTAAGTGAATTCGAGGAAATAGCGGCGGTCGTAGTCGTAGGCGATACGTCCGGAGTTCCCCATGTTTCGTTCGGGCAGTGTTTCGTAAATCGAGGTGCTGTTTCCGCCGGTCAGCAGGTTTTCTTCAAACATTCCCACGGTCATTATTCCGATGCTGTGTTTGCCAAATTCGCGGTCCCAGTTCAGGCGGGCTTCATAATAGTAGTGAGCGCTGGCGTCGCGGTCGGGATCCACATCGCCCAGATAAGCCTGTCCCGACGTTGGGTTCAGGGCAAAAAGTTTATATACGCCGGTAATCTGGTTGTAGGATTCCAGGTCGTAATAATAGGGGTTGTAAGATCTGAAACTGGTATAACGGCTCCAGGTATTTACCGAAGCTTTCCCCTGGAATTTCAATCCTTCGGTAATGAATTTCAAATCCTGCGAAAGGGTTGCCATTGCTGTGATGGTGCTTTCGTTGCGGTCTTCGTATCCGCGGACCATCTCGGCGTAGGGGTTTGATTTCATGCTGCCGTAGACAAAGGTGTTTCCGAACAGGATGTGATCGGCAAATTGATTGGCTTCGTCAGGTTCATATACAGCCGGGAAGTCAACCGGGTTGGAGTTCATTACCATCCGGAAGATGTTACTGGCCGAAGAGCGTGGCCCGTTGTATCTTTCAAAACGCCCCTGCATCCTGGTGTCGAGACTTGTGGTTGGGGTGAGTTTGAATATAACGTTGTTCCTCATCAGTACCCTGTTGATGTCGATGTTGTTGTTAAAGTTGTTGCGTTTGTCAACTTTCAGCAACCCGGTTTCGTTTTCCAGGGTTCCGGCTACGTAGTAGGTTGCCACCCGTCCACCGCCGGAAACGTTGAAGTTCCCTTTTTTATTGAAGGTCGATTTTTCAAACAATTCGTCATACCAATTCACATTCGGGAAGATCATCGGATTGATATTGTCGATGGTCGATTGGATTTTCTGTTCGCTGTAATAGGTTCCCAGCATTGGATCCCTCGAAAGTCTTGCTTCGTTGTATAATCTCATATAATCAACTCCGTCCAGCAGGGTATTCATCTGAGTCGGGGAAGCAACATGGGTTTCGAGCCTTACATTTACTTTTGCTGGTCCTTCATGTCCGCCTTTGGTAACCACAATGATAATTCCGTTGGCCCCGCGTGCCCCGTACAGTACGGTAGCCGAGGCGTCTTTCAGAATAGAAAAGCTTTCAATATCGTCGGGTTCGAGCCGGGCCAGGTCATTGGTCGACGCTTCGAATCCATCGATCAGGATAAGAGGGTTGGTTTTGTAACCAAAAGTTGTTACCCCCCTTACAAAGAACTGTGCGTTATCGTTTCCGGGCTCACCGGTGGTCTGGTAAGAAATAATACCAGGAATTTTACCTGCCAGGGCAGAAGTCAGGTTTGAGGCAGGCTGTTTCAGTTCAGCCGGCTTTACCGTTTCAATTGAAGCAATTACACTTTCCTTCTTTTGTACTCCAAATGCTACAACCTGTACTTCTTCAATCTGTTTCTGGTCCTCATACATCTCAACATCAATAATGTTTCGGGTGCCAACAACCCGTTCCACAGATGCTTTACCTATAAAGGAGAACAATAGGGTATCGCCAACCGAAACTTTCAGGCTAAATTCCCCGTTTGGATCGGTTACAGTACCTGTCGTAGTACGCTTAATTGAAACTGAAACTCCAGGAATTCCAACTCCAACGTCATCTTTTACAACTCCTGATATTGTTTTAACTTGTGCGAAGCCAATCCAACACAGGTGTAACAAAAAAATGGTTACAAATAATTTTAATTTCATAAGCATTATATTAATAACGGTTAAAATGTAAGGTCAGGTAATGAGAAGAATTCAGAAGAGTATAGGGCATACAGCGCCCAGAAGAATAGACGTTTATCTTTTTCCATAAGTTAGTTTTATTTTAGCGTGATAAAGTTACGCAATATTATTTTAAAATTCAAAAAAAAAACCGAGCTGGATTGGGAAAAATGACGGAAAATATTTGTTCATTCAGCTAATGAACATAGTCTTTGCAGAAGGTGAAACAACTAAAAAGCTGAAGATTATTGAAAGTTAATCTTTTTTATTTGTTGTAAGTTGCTGAAGTGCAGGTTGATATGTTTTTTGTTTCAAGGGGGTTATTTAGAGAAGTCAGATTATTTCCGGAATTTTTTTAACCAATTTGCCCAAGCTGAAATTTGTTTGTAAGACAAATCTACAACCTGGGCAAAACAACAGTTACTTGGTTAATCTTTTTGTTCAATATACATATTCCTCTTCCAGTCCCAAGGCTTCAATGGCTTCTTTTCCGGGACGGGGAGTTTTGTCGACATCGGCGTAATAACCGGCATTCAGCCATTTCATTTCACCTCCTGTTTCCCGCGGATCGCCGGTTGCTTTCAGGTAGTCGGTCAACCGCTGGCTCAACTTTCCTTTCACTTCCTGGTATTCGGGCAGTGCGGCCACATTTTTCATCTGGAAAGGATCTTGCGACAGGTCGTAAAGTTCTTCGGCCGGACGTTTGGCAAAAGCGAGGTCAAACAGCTCTCTGGTGCCTGCTTCTTCCTTGTTTTTAAGCATGTTTAATTTGGTCGGACAGGGATAGTGAAGCATGTGCGCATCGACGTCGCCATACAGCGGAGGATCGCCGGCAGGCCAAAGGTCTGAATCGTAATTTCTGATATAAAGGAACGCTTTGGTCCGGATCGCTCTTCCGCCATAACCGGCGCCGCCTTTTCTGACATAGGCATGACGTTCGCGGGCGGTGACCACAAAATCGCGGCCGGCCTCAATGATCCCCTCATTTTCTGCGTTCAGGATGTTGACCAGGCTTTGAGCGGTCATGTAACCGGGTTTGGCGACACCGGCCAGCTCCAGGATGGTCGGCGCCAGATCGTTGAGCATGACAAAATCTTCGATGACCCGGTTCTCTTTAAAGCGGGCCGGCATGGATACGATCAGCGGGATTTTTGTTCCCATGTCATACAGGTTGGCCAATCCTCTGGGCATCTGCCAGCCATTGTCGCTGCACACAATCACAATGGTTTTCTCCAGTTGACCCATCTCTTTCAGCAGGGAGATAAATCCGCCCACCTCCTTGTCGAAACTCTGCAGTTCGGCATAGTAATCGGCGATATCCTGCCTGACCTCCTGGTTGTCGGGAAGATAGGGGGGGACGACAATCTTTTCGGGATCGATTCCCGCTTTTTCGCCTCCGCCAACCTTAAAAGGTCGGTGTGGGTTGCGCGAGCTGAACCAGTAAAAGAAAGGTTGCCCCTTTTCGATGTCATTGTAAAACTCTTCGAATGAGCTGTATTGGTTTCCGGCGGGATTGCGGCTGCGTCCGCTTTCGGCTACTTCGCCGGGGCCCCACCCTTTTCCTTCGTAGCCCACGTGGTACCCTTTCTTCTCCAATAATTCGGGGAAGACCTCAAATTTGGAGGGCAGGATGCCCCACAGATTGGCCCCTTCTTCCAGGCGCCAGATGTCCTGGCCGGTCAGCATGGAGGCGCGGGCCGGGGTGCAGGACGGAGCCGAGCAAAAGGCATTTACAAACCGGACGCCCTGGGCGCTGAGCTTGTCGATGTTGGGGGTTTTGACCACCGGGTCTCCGTAACACCCCACATGATCCCAGCTCTGATTGTCGGACATCAGCAGGATGATATTGGGCAACTCAGCCTCTTTGGGCTTCTCGGCACAGCCTGCTCCCACGATGCAGGCTCCAGCCAGCGATTTGGCTACTGCGCTTTGTATCCGATCGTTAAAAAAGAACTTTCTCATATGTTTATTCTTCAGCTTAAGTTGATAATATTTCAAACTACGATACTTTTTCGAGGTTACCATTCGGGTGCAGGTTGGTTGACCCGCACCGTTCAAACACCAGAGCCGCCGCCCCCAGTATTCCGGCTTCGTCGCCCAGGCCAGCCGGCACCACCGAAGTAAAAACCGAAGTTTCCTTTAACACGAGCGAGGCCACCCGTTTCCGGAGATTCTCCATGTAAAAAGCTCCTGTTTCGGGCAGTTCGCCGGCAATGATAACTTTTTGGGGGCTGATTACGTTGATCAGCCCGGCAATGGCAGTCGCAAGATAGTCGAAGTGGAGATCGAAGGATTTTACGGCAGCGGTTTCTTTTTGCAGATAGCGGTCGGCAACCTGCCGGACCTGGCTGATGGCTGCGGCGGCTCGCTTTTGTTTCGAAAAGGTTTTGTAATCGTTGAGCAGCGCGCTGGTTGAGGCATACGCTTCGAGGCAGCCGGCGGCGCCGCAACTGCATCTTCGGCCGTTTGGTTCCACAATGAGGTGGCCGAATTCAGCCCCGCGGTTCCGGTGGCCGCCATACAAGCGGCCGTTGATGATCATCGTCCCGCCGATAGTGGTCCCGATGTTGATGAAAACCACATCCTGGTCGCCTTTGGCACAGCCGAATCTGAATTCGGCCAGCCCTTCCAGGTTCTTGTCGTTATCGACAAAAACCGGAAGATCGAACCTCCGCGACAAAAGTCCTCCCAGCGGCAGGTTGTCCCACTCCGGAAGATTTTCGGCCCCGCCCAGGATTAACCCGTTGTCGATAATTCCGGGAGTTCCTATGCCCAGTCCGGCGAGGGTTATTTTGTTCCCTTCACACCAGAACAGGGCATCGTCGATACATTTGATAATGTTTTCGATGATGCCCTCGCGGGAGATACCGGCTTCCACAGACCGGACACCCCGGAACAGGAGTTTCCCGTCACTGTCGGCTACCCCGTAACTCATGGACTCTTCTCCCAAAGCAATCCCCAAAGCATGTTGGTGTGTTTCCATCGTCCTATCCACACTAAATTTGATCTGCCGTCTGCCGGCTTTTTTATTGGTTTCAAAAACTGCTTGATTGGCGAAAAGTAGGGGAAATGGTTGTCTTTCTTTTTCAAAAGTGTACAAACACTATTAAAGTTGTTGAAAGTTCTATCACGCATGTTTAATTTTCCTGTTCGGGATACAGCCAAGCGGGGAAACCGAAAAATATCCGGATCAGGAGATGGCGCTGCCCCGTTTTTTGGTGTGGTCGGAGGGAAGGTAACCGAAGTATTTTTTGAAATTGGTTGAAAAGTAGGAGGGCGTGCTGAAACCAACCATGTAGCTGATCTCGGCGATGGAATACCTGTTTTCTTCCAGTAATTTCAATGCTTTGGCAAACCGGACCTTTTTGATAAAAACGGTGGCCGATTCGCCGGTGATTGCTTTCAGCTTGAGGTGGAGGTTTGACCGGCTCATCCCGATTTCGCGGGCAAAATCGTCTACCGAGTATTCCGG
>JARKOX010000207.1 GCA_029975525.1 Prolixibacteraceae bacterium
CGCAGCGACTTTCCCAACCAGGTCAACAATGTGCTGGGATTTCCCTTCATCTTCCGCGGGGCGCTCGACGTACGGGCGACCACCATCAACGAAGAGATGAAAATTGCGGCGGTCCATGCCCTGGCCCAGCTGGCCCGCGAAGATGTCCCGAGCATTGTCAGCAATGCCTACAACCTGCAGAACCTGGTTTTTGGAAAAGAGTACCTGATTCCCAAACCGCTTGATCCGCGGCTGATCACCACCGTCGCCCCGGCCGTCGCCAAAGCTGCCATGGAAACCGGAGTGGCCCGCCGCCCCATTGCTGACTGGGAGGAGTACCAGCGGGAGCTGAGCCGCAGACTGGGCCTCGACAATAAACTGATCATGTTTATCCGCAGCCAGGCCCGGCAGAATCCCAAACGTGTGGTTTTTGCCGAAGCCAACAACTTTAAAATCCTGAAAGCTGCCGAAACGGTGATCCGCGAAAAAATTGCCCACCCCGTTCTGATCGGCGACCGGGCCACCATCAACAGTATCATTGAAGCCTACCAGCTGCACATCCCCGATCCGGAAATTGTGGAGCTCTATCACAGCAATACGGCAGAAAAAAGGGAGGAATTTGCCCGACTGCTCTACGAAAAGCGGAAAAGAAAGGGCATGTCGCTCGAAGATGCCCGTGAATGTATGCTCAACCGCGACTATTTTGGAGCCATGATGGTGGAAACCGGCGAAGCCGATGCCTTCCTTTCGGGATTTTCGCGCAAATACGCCGAAACCATCCGCCCCACCCTGCATGTAATTGGCGTAAAAAAGGAGTTCAACCGGATTGCCGGGATGTATGTGATGATCACCAAGCGGGGGCCTCTGTTTCTGGCCGACACCACCGTAAACATCCGTCCCAACGCCCAAACCCTGGTAGAGATCACCCTGCTGACCGCCTCCGAAGTGAGACGGTTTAACATCGAACCCCGCATTGCATTTGTCTCATTTTCCAACTTCGGATCGTACCACGGTCCCGGCTGTCCGGCCGAAGTTCGCGAAGCGGTTGCCATCCTGCACCGCGACTATCCCGACCTGCTGGCCGACGGCGAAATGCAGGCCAACTACATTTTTGACGCTACGCTGCGGAAAGAGAAATTCCCGTTTACCAAACTGCAGGATTACGACGTCAATACCATCATCTTCCCCGATCTCTGTTCGGGAAACATTGCCTACAAAATGCTGCAGGGACTCGGAGTGGCCGAAGCCATTGGCCCGCTGTTGATGGGTATGAAAAAGCCGGCCCACATCCTGCAGATGGACAGTACGGTACGGGAGATTGTAAATATGGCCGCCATCGCAGTGGTGGATGCCCAGTCGACGGACCGATAACGCGGCTTTTTTAGGTGCAGTGGCTAAACGGCAGGTTTGGCGGCGATGGTTTCAATCTCAACCAAAACGCCCAGCGGAAGCTCTTTGACCGCAAAAGCGGTGCGTGCCGGCGGCTGAACCGCATAGTAACGGCCATACACTTCGTTCATCGCTTTAAAATCGGCCATACTGCTGAGCAGACAGGTTGACTTGACCACATCGGAGTAGCTGTAACCGGCAGCCGCCAGAATGGCTCCGATGTTTTTCATCACCTGCTCGGTCTGTTCGGCGATTCCGCCTTCCACCACCTGGCCGGTAGCCGGATCAAGCGGAATCTGTCCGGCAATATAAAGCGTATTGTTGATTTCAACAGCCTGACTGTAGGGACCTACCGGCTGCGGAGCTTGGGCTGTATAAATAATTCGTTTCATATAGAAATGCTATTGATCAGGCCAAATGTAGCAAATCCCAGCCTTATTCAAACGGCGATCAGAAATTATCGTAGTGGCTGCGCTGCTTGGTCACCTTCAGGTCTTTCAGCATCGACGAACGGGCGTTGAGCGTAAAGCTGTAACTCTTCATGTAGCCGAAAGGAACAAAGTTGAATGACATTTCCCAGCAGTGCATGTCGCGGAAAACACTGAAGTTGGTAAAGGCAAATTTCCGCGCCATAATGTCGTAGTTGGTATTCATGGTCAGACGCCATTTGTCGGTCAGACTCATACTTCCGTTCACCCCGATGGTCTGAAAAAAGGTTGCCTTCACATAAGGATTCGGCCGCGAATAGTTAAACGAATAGTCGAGGCTGATATTCCAGGGGATATTAAAGTCAACATAGTCGGCATAATCGCCCGGCAGGACCTTGTCTTCTTCGATCGCCTCCTGGGTGGCCTGCGCCTGTCCTTCTCCTTTTTTCGACTGGAACTGCAGCCCGAACGACAGGTTTGCCCGGTCGAGCCGGCCGATCTTGGCCAGTCCTTTCCGGTGGTTCCACACATACTGGTTGATGATCATTCCTTTTCTGTCGGTCATGTAGGGATTGATATTCGTTCCGAAGTTGATACTGACCCCTTTAATGGTGGTCCGTCCCTGGATACTGATCGGACTGAGGTTCAGCGAGTCGGCAATCAGGTTGTAGGAAGTACTGAAGCTCAGGTTGTCGATCAGTTTCACCTTTTTATACTTGGCCGTACCGGTGGTGTCTTTCGTATCCAGCACTTTCATCTCCAGGTTGTTGCTCACCGACAGCGAAATGGCTCCCGAAGAGCCGCGGCCGGTGTAACCGTAAATTCCATTTTCCACATAGGAATAATACTCCATCCGGCCGGTTGAATCGACCTGAACACGGTCCCACATCCCAAATTTGGATTGCCCAAAATCGGGTCGGTAGCTGAAACTCAGCGAGGGGGTGATCTTGTGCCGGATCCCTTTTACCCGCGAGTTGGGGTTCAGCGGCATAAAACTTCCGTAAATATTGGTTGAGGTACTCAGGCTGTAGGAGTAGCTGTAATCCCGTTTTAACCCGGAAAGGGTGTCGATCCGGACATGGGTTTGCCGGCCGAATCGGTCGATAAACCACTCATCGGGATGATAACTTTTTTTGATACTGGTGAAATACCAG
>JARKOX010000224.1 GCA_029975525.1 Prolixibacteraceae bacterium
GCATGGTTCGTTATTGCATTATATTGAGCACAGAAATGAATTTTTTGGTTTCCCGATGGTGGTTCTTATCGTATTGGGACTGGTGTTTTGGGGCTGGGATATTTGGAGAAGCCAATCATTAAGAAGCGACCAGGCCATTGGGTTCCTTCTGATTGCCGGCAGCTGGATTACCTATTTTGCGGCACACAGTTATGTCTGGTGGAAGGGAACAGGCGGATCGCTGGGATTAATACGGGTGATGGGCGGAATCGTCCCGTTGGCCGCGTTAACCGCCATCCAGGGATTTCGTTTTTTTTCACTCTTCTTCCGTGGCCCGGTGTTGGGGTTTGTTCTGATGGTTTTGTTCGCTTTTGCGCAACTGGTCTGGTTCTTCCAAAAAAATAACCCCATTGTCCATGCCGATCCCACCGAACAACTGATGAAAAAAAGTGCTGATTTTTTGCGGTTTAATGAACCGGAAAAGAAGATTTTTTATTTTAATCCGGTACTCATTCATTATCTGGAGACAGACCCCTATGACATTACAAGGTCGAACTGGTGGGTTGCCGACCGGCAGCAGCCTTCCAACAGCATGGAGTGGGGGGATGTTTTGGTTTGGGATGCCCATTTTGGTCCCAACGAAGGAGGTGTTTCTTTGGAAAATGTTGAAAAAGATCCGTATCTGAAAAAAATCAAGTCGTTTTATCCGGTCGAGAAGATCACTGTTTTGGGAGGGTACGATTACAGCATTCAGATTTATAAAAAGTCGACTGAAAAGCATGATTCGGTCATGTTGTCGGATAAGGCTGAATTAAAACTAAGTTTCGAGGATTACGTCAACGAACAGGTAAAGGAAATTGACGGGGTGAAAATTTGGGAGATGGACAACCGTCAGGAGTTTAGCCCCAACATGATCTTCTCTCCCCAGGAGATTGTAAGGTATGAAGTCATTGAATTTGCTGTTGAATTGCAGTTTAAAGCCCCGGAGAAACTGGATAAAGATGAAGTATTGCTGGTTTTATCGCTCGATAATGAAGGCGAAAATCTGCGGTATGAAAAGGCAGACCTTGTTTCCTCGGATGCTGCCGGTTGGGAAAAGGCGACCCTGCAGGTAAGAATGTCTGCCAAAATTCCCGAAACAGCAAAGTTTGGAATCTATGTCTGGAACAAGGATAAACGACATTTCTATATCAAAGATTTGACCGTTAAAGTTTTAAGTTATTAACGGGCGGTAAAATAATGTCTTTCGGAGAAAACGGACCGGTTTTTCAATGGTCGCTGCTTAAGTCTGTATTTAAAAAGGCTGGCGCTTTGTAAAATTTAATAATCTGCAAGTCATCAAAATAGACGGGGTCATTTCCGGTATTCCACAGGCTGATGGAACAATCCGGAGCTGATTCCTGCTGCGGGAGCCAGAAATTTAAGGTTAATCTTTTCCATCCCGAGGGAGAAATGGTGTCCGGTTCATTGTTGATAAAATTGAAGTCTTTTCCGCAATTGGCGATGATATGCGCCCTCTTTTCCTCTTTGCTGTAATACCAGGCACTCACCTGTAGTTTAATTGTGTCGGGCACTATT
>JARKOX010000232.1 GCA_029975525.1 Prolixibacteraceae bacterium
AACGTGGTAATTACACGAACGGTTTCCACCAAAACGGCCGTTAAGTGAGGTATTGATATCGAACTGGGCCGCCAGCAGCACTTCGGGGCTGGGAGAACTTTCCGAAACCTTGGGATCGAAAAGCGTCCAGTAGTCGGAAGCCAGCCCTTTGAAAGTACCGGCTCCACCCGACAGGGCCGTGATCACCTGGGTGGTAATGGTGATGACCGAATCGAGGTCGGTACTTACGTTACCTTTGTAGAGCATTTTCAGATGGGTTTCACTGCTGTTCTGAAATTTGGCCGCCTGGGCCCGGTTCAGGTAAAGTTTGGCCAAAAAATGTCCGGCAGCCCATTTGGTGATCCTTCCCCGGTCGCCCTGCGAAACCGGCAGATTTTCGTAGGCAAAACGCATGTCGGCAATGATCCGCTTGTAAATATCTTCCAACGAAGATTTGGGATAATAATAAATGCCGTTGTCCTCGGTTTTGGCAGTCAGCAAAAGCGGCACATCGCCCAATTGGTTTGACACCAGGTAGTAGGCCCAGGAACGCAGAAAAAGGACTTCGGCTTTGCGCATTTTTGCAAATGCTTCATCGGAGCCAAATCTTCCGGGCTTTTGGGTTTCAATCTGTTTCAGTGCGATATTACAATTGTTGATGTGGGGATAAGCTCCCATCGGGGCATAGCTGGAGTTGGCTGCCCCCAGAAAGTTGTTCACATTGGCAGCGATGGAGCTGACGTCGGTTCCCCAGGCCGAACTGTTGCATTTGGCAAATGCCGAATTGGCTGCTGCGTGCATGTACTGGTCGGTCTCCGGATCGGTCAGTTTCGTTCCGTTGGTATCCCATTCATGCTTAACCCTCAAATAAACATAAAGGCCTTTTACCAAAGCTTCCAGCCCGCTTTCAGAGTTATAATAATCCTGGGTTAAGGTTGAAACCTGTTTCTCTTCCAAAAAATCTTTACAGGAAAACAGGAGAAGCACTGCCAGAAAGATGGAAATATATTTTTTCATAATTATCCGATTTTAAAAATTACCCACAACTTATTTATAAGCCAATTTTGACACCTACAACAAAACTTTGCGGCAGGACGGTGTTGTTGTTGGTTCCGCCCAAAGGTCCGCCATTAGAAGAAACCAGGTCCCAGTTGGTGTTGTCATCCGGGTTCAGCCCCATTTTTACCACATCGCTGCCGAAAATAAATGGGTTCAGTACCTGACAGGTCAAAATCAACCTTCGAACCGGCACTTTGGAGAGCCATTTTTCCGAAAGGGCGTAAGAGAGCGAAATGTTCCGGACCGTTACAAATGAGCCATCGTTGTAGTTCATAGCCGGCGAGATGTTTTCCACGTTCCCCAGGTTGGGCATTGGCCAGTATCCTTTGGGATTGTCCCACGACCAGACGTCGTTTTCAACACGCCCGTTAGGCCATATTCCTCCGTAGGAGTTGGGATACCCGCCAAAATACATTTGTCCGATACGGGCGTAAACAAAGAAGCTCAACTCGGCATTTTTATACCGGAATGAATTGGTAACCCCGCCGGTCCATTTCGGACGGTTGGTTCCCAGAATAACCATGTCGTCGCCGGTAATCTTGTAGTCGCCGGCATCTTTTATCCCGTCGCCGTTGGTATCAACCGTTTTCTGGTCAACCACCTTGATGGTACCCGGATAAAACTTGTGCCCGTTGGCGTTAAATTTTGCCATTTCGGCCAGATCTTCCGGCGTATTTTGCCAAATGCCGTCGTTTTTATAATTATAATAAACCTGGATCGGATGGCCGATAAACCAACGGTTGGCCAGCATATCCAACGGTTTTCCGCTGGCATCCCTGCTGAGCAGTTTTACAATTTTTTCCCGGTTGGAATAGAAGCTGAATTCGGTGGTCCACTGGAAGTTCCG
>JARKOX010000249.1 GCA_029975525.1 Prolixibacteraceae bacterium
CTGGGAAGCGTTGCTGGGCAAGATCGAAGTGGAAGGGGGCAGCGAAGACGACCGGACCAAATTTTACACGGCCATCTACCACAGTTGTATCCATCCGCGGCTCTTCAGCGATGCCGACGGCTCGTACAAGGGCTTCAACGGTGACACAACCCTGCATAAAGCCGAAGGGTTCGACTACTACACCGACTTTTCGGCGTGGGACACCTACCGGGCCCAAATGCCGCTGCTCAGTTTGATTGCTCCTCGCGAGTACACCGGTATGGTCCGCTCGTTGGTGCGGATGGCCGAACAGGGCGGTTGGCTCCCCATTTTTCCGATGTGGAACAGTTACACCTCTGCCATGATTGGCGACCACTGTGCCGCCATCATCGGCGACGCTTTTCTGAAAGGGTTCGAGGTAGAGATCGATAAAGCCTGGCCGTATTTGCGGAAGAATGCCTTTGAAACGCCCGACAGCCTTGCCGAATATATCGATGGCAAAGGGCGCCGGGCGCTTCCCGCTTATCTGCAGTTGGGATACCTCCCGCTGGAAGATGAGGTGCCCTACGCGTTTCACCGCCGCGAACAGGTTTCGCGCACCCTGGAATATGCCTACGACGACTGGGTGCTGGCCCAGGTTGCCCGAAAACTGGGTCTGGAGGATGATTACCAGAAGCTTTCGGCACGGGCATTAAATTATGCCAATGTGTTTGATCCGCAAAAGGGATGGGTATGCGGCCGCTTTGCCGACGGAACTTTTACCGATGATTTTGTTGCCGATGGCGAAATGTCTTACATTACCGAAGGAACGCCGAAACATTACACCTGGTATGTTCCGCAGGATATTCCCGGACTGATGGAGTTGATGGGAGGCAAGGAGCTCTTCTTTGAGAAACTTAACGGGCTGGTGGCCAATAAAGAGTACTGGCACGGAAATGAACCCAGCCACCAGATTCCCTACCTGTTTAACTATGCCGACCGCTGGGATCTGACACAAAAAACTGTTAAAAATATTCTGGTTACCGAATATGGAACCGGCCCGGGCGGCTTGTCGGGCAACGACGACGCCGGCCAGATGTCGGCCTGGTACGTTTTTTCGGCAATGGGATTTTACCCGGTTTGCCCGGGCAGCAACGAATACCAGCTTTCTTCGCCGGTTTTCAGCCAGGTGACCCTTCAGCTGGATAAAAAATTTTATCCCGGAGGAAAGTTTGTTTTGCAGGCGCCGGGCGAAAATTATTACGGGGAATTCAATACGGCGTTGCTCAACGGAAAGCCGACGCCGCCCGTTTTACAGCACGACGAACTGAAAAAAGGAGGAAAGCTGGTTTTTAAGATCCGGTAGCGGTATTGGCGGGAAGTGAAAAACTCAGTCCGGATTGGTTTTTTGAGGGTTGAGAAGGAGCAGTCGTTGCGGGATGCAGGCGGCCGGTTGAGGAGATTGTTCAGAAGGAGGGGGAAAAGAGCTTCGCAAAGACGAGGTTTTTTAGCGAAAGCTGTTATTTTTATGGCTTTCTAAATCGGATACTGAAAAAACTAAACCATGCCTGAAAACTACTGGCTTATTTTTATCCTGCTACTCTCTATTGTGGTTATCATTGCAGGCACTTCCCGTTTAAAGATTCATCCATTTCTGGTTTTGCTGGCAGCTTCCTATTTTGTGGCTGTTGGCGCCGGGATGCCTTCCGGAAAAATTGCTGCTGTTATTTCAGGCGGTTTTGGCAGCCTGATGACCAGCATCGGGCTGGTGATTGTGTTGGGGACCGTGTTGGGCGTTGTCCTCGAAAAGTCGGGGGCGGCCATAAAGCTGGCCGAAATGGTAACCCGGCTGGTGGGGCAGCGTTATCCTGCCCTGGCCATGTCGCTGATTGGCTATATTGTTTCCATTCCTGTTTTTTGCGATTCGGGATTTGTCATTTTATCGTCGCTGAAAAAATCGCTGGCAGCCCGCACCGGACGTTCGGCAGTGGCCTTGTCGGTAGCGCTGTCTACCGGCCTTTATGCCACACATACGCTGGTGCCACCTACGCCGGGACCGGTAGCTGCTGCTGCCAACCTGGGGCTTGACCACCAGCTCGGAGTTGTGATTCTTTTCGGGCTGGTCATTGCCATCCCGGCTATGCTGACAGGCTATTGCTGGGCTTTGTATGCCGGAAAGCGAAATGTTTCGGAAGAGGATTTAGAAAAAACTGCCGGATTGCCACCGGGATACCGGATTCCGGCCGGCTGGAAAGCGTTGCTGCCCATTGTGGCGCCGATCGTTCTGATCGCCCTGCGCTCGTTTGCCACCTTTCCGGAGGCCTTGTCGGAGCGAGGCTGGGTTTTTGCCCTGCTCGATTTTGCCGGGCAACCGGTTAATGCCCTGTTGATTGGTTTTCTCTGCTCGCTGCCGCTGTTCCCCTCTTTTGAGCAAGAGACCCTCACCGGCTGGGTGGGGCAGGGGATTCTGGCGGCGGCTCCGATTCTGCTGATTACCGGGGCGGGTGGCGCTTTCGGGACCGTTTTGAAGGAGACCCGGATTGGCGAAACCATCGGAAATATGCTGGCGCAGTATCAACTCGGCATTTTTCTTCCGTTTGTGGTGGCGGCTGTTTTTAAAACCGCCCAAGGATCGAGTACGGTAGCGCTGGTGGCAACTTCGGCGTTGGTGGCGCCCATGCTGGCCGCTCTCGGACTGGATTCGCTCTACGGAAAAACCCTGGCTGTGATGGCCACCGGCGCTGGCGCCATGGCGGTTTCCCATGTCAACGACAGCTATTTTTGGGTGGTAACCCAATTTTCGGGGATGAATGTAACCACCGGCTACCGGGCCCACACAGTGGCGACCCTGTTGCAGGGAGTGGTGTCGATGGCGGTGGTGTGGGGAATCAGCCTGATTATCCTGTGAGAAATTTATTCATAACCTAAAATAGAAACCATGAAAAAACGGATCTTGTTTATCCTGCTGGCCCTTTTGGCCGGAGAGGTTGTCACCGGACAGCCCAAAATCTGGAACGAAACTGACGCCCAGAAAACCCAACGTCTGAAATGGTGGACCGACGCCCGTTTCGGGATGTTTATCCACTGGGGATTGTACGCCCTGCCGGCCCGTCACGAATGGGTGCAAAACCGCGAACGGATCACCCCCGAGGAGTACCGGAAATATTTTGAGCTTTTCAACCCCGACCTCTACAACCCGAAAGAGTGGGCCCGCATGTGCCGGGAGGCCGGCATGAAATACGCGGTGATTACTTCGAAACACCACGAAGGGTTCTGCCTTTTTGATTCGAAATATACCGATTACGACGCGGTGAACACGCCTTACGGCAAAGATCTCATCAAAGAGTGGGTGGAAGCGTTCCGGGCCGAAGGGCTGGGAATCGGCTTTTACTATTCGCTGATCGACTGGCACCACCCCGATTTTACCATCGACCGGGTACATCCGCAGCGGGCCAATACCAAAGAAGAGTATGACAAGCTGAACCAGGGACGTAACATGGCCAAATACCGCGAATACCTGAAAAACCAGGTGCGCGAGATCTTAACCAGCTACGGAAAAATCGATATCCTGTGGCTCGATTTCTCCTATCCCGGCGAATTTGGCAAAGGGCGCGACGACTGGGGCTCGGAAGAGCTGATTAAAATGGTACGCCAGCTGCAGCCCGGGATCATCGTCAACGACCGCCTCGACCTGCAGGATTACCAGGGAGGATGGGACTTTACCACCCCCGAGCAGTACAAGGTGGACAAGTGGCCCGAAATCGACGGTAAAAAAATCGCGTGGGAAACCTGCCAGACCTTCTCGGGCAGCTGGGGCTACTACCGCGACGAACAGACCTGGAAAGATACCAAACAGCTGCTGGTGCTGCTGATCGAAAGTGTGAGCAAAGGCGGCAACCTGCTGCTGAATGTGGGACCTACCGCCCGCGGCAAATTCGACTACCGGGCGCAGGAAGCCCTGAAAAATATGGGCGAATGGATGAAATACAACAGCCGCGCAATTTATGCCTGTACCGAAGCGCCTGCCGGACTGGAAGCTCCGGCCAACTCGCTGCTGACCTACAATCCGGAGACCAACCGGCTCTACATTCACCTGCTCGATTATCCGTTGCAGAACCTCCGGTTGCCGGGATACAAAGGGAAGGTGAAATATGCCCAGTTCCTGCACGACGCCTCCGAAATTAAAGTGTCGGCGCCCCCGCAGCGCAACCGCGGCGGCGGACTGGATGCCGCCAACGACCTGAGCCTTTCGCTGCCGGTAATCAAACCCCATGTGGAGATTCCGGTCATCGAACTGATTCTCAATTAAACCTCTCCTGAAACAACTTCGGAAAATCCGGCCTTGCAAAAAGCCGGATTTTTTTGAAAACAGGCGGCAGGTGGCAGATGTCGCAGAGACAGATGGAATTAAACCGGGATTTATATCCCCGAAATTTTTAAAACGAATATCTTAGCCTCTTGTAATTTTTTCGAGAAAAAGTAATCGCGACGTTATGAATATTGTCCAGATCATCCCCGGCTCGGGAGGAAGTTTTTATTGTGGCAACTGCCTGCGCGACAGCAAATATGTGGATGCGCTCCGCAAAGAAGGCCACCAGGTTGTTAAAATCCCGATGTACCTCCCCCTCTTTTCCGATGAACACGACCTTAACGATATCCCGGTTTTTTATGGCGCGGTAAGCATTTATCTCAAGCAGCTCTACCCGGTTTTTCGCCGGGCGCCCAAATGGTTCGACCGTTTGCTCAACTCGAAACCTCTTCTGAAAATGGCTGCCTCGATGTCGGGATCGACCAATGCAAAAGGGCTGGAAGACATGACCGTCTCGATGCTGCTGGGCGAGGAAGGCAAACAGCAGGAGGAGCTGGAACGGATGGTGGAGTGGCTGGCCACCCATTGTAAACCCGACGTGGTGCACCTTTCCAACGCCCTGCTGCTGGGGCTGGCCCGCCGCCTCCGCGAAAGGCTGCAGGTGCCGGTGGTCTGCTCCCTGCAGGACGAAGATGTGTGGGTGGATGTGATGCGCCCCGACTTTCGCGACCGGGTGTGGGAGCTGATGAGCCGCAAAGCGGAAGCGGTGGATGCCTTTATCGCTGTCAGCCACTTTTATGCCGGCGTTATGCAGCAGCGGATGAAACTTCCGGGCGAGAAGATTTTTCCGGTTTACCTCGGCGTCGATCCCGGAGAGTATGAATTTGGATTATCAACCGAAAAACCCCGTAACATCGGCTACATCTCCCGCCTTTGTCCCGACAACGGACTGGACATCGCCGTGGAGGCTTTTATCCTGCTCAAGCAGCAACCCGGTTTTGAGGATGTCCGGATGGTAATCACGGGCGGTTCTACCGGCGCCGATGCGGATTTTATCCGGGAACTGAAAAAGCGGATTGGGGCGGCGGGGTTAACCGGCATGGTCGATTTTGATGACGAATTTGAAGGGGCTGCCCGCCACGATTTTTTCCGCCGGGTGGCTGTTGCAACCGTGCCGGTACGCAACGGCGAAGCTTTCGGAATGTATCTGCCCGAGTTGATGGCTTCCGGAATCCCGGTGGTTCAGCCTGCCTTGGGCGCCTTTCCCGAGATCGTGGAGCTGTCGGGGGGCGGACTAACCTTTTCGCCCAACAGCCCTGAAGAGCTGTCGAAATCGCTGGCCGCCGTGCTGTCGGATACAGCATTGCTCGCCCGCCTTAGCCTCCAGGCCCGGAAAGGGGTGGAGGAGCGGCTCAATATTCATGATCACGCCCGCGAAATGATTTCCGTTTACCGGAAGCTGACCGGGCGGAACGGAAATCCTCCGCCACTCACTGAAGATAACTGAAAACGATAGAACGCCGCGGTGGCTGGGAAAAACAGTCTCCGTTGGTTCGGAAGATATTTTTTGGTAAAAAAAGAGCGCATGTTGTTACAGCTTAGAAATGTTTACAAAGGATTTGGCCCGAAAGAGATGCCGGCTTTCCGCCCGGTACTGGAAGATCTCAGTTTTGCGGTGGAAGAGGGGGCGCGCCTGGGAATTGTCGGGCCGAGCGGTTCGGGAAAGACTACCCTGCTCAACCTGATGGGGGCGCTGGATGTGCCCGATTCGGGCGAGGTGATTTTCCGCGGGAAAGCAATCAGCGGATATCGGGCCGGCGAATTGGCACAATTCCGCAACCGCGAGCTGGGGTTTGTATTCCAGTTTCACCACCTGCTGCCGCAGTGTACGCTGTGGGAAAACATACTGGTCCCGGTGCTGCCTTCGAAAAGATCGGCATCGGCCGGTGATAAATCGTGGGCCGAACATTTGCTGCGGAAAACCGGTATCTGGGAGCAGCGTAACCAGAAACCCTCCGAAATGTCGGGCGGCGAATGTCAGCGGGCGGCTGTCGTCCGTGCGCTGATCAACAAACCGCGACTGGTACTGGCCGATGAGCCTACCGGCGCGCTCGACGAGGAAAATGCCCGCCTGTTGTCGGAGCTTCTCCTTTCACTCAGCCGCGACGAGGGAATTACGCTGGTCGTCGTGACCCACGCGGTTGAGCTGGCTGCAAAGCTGGATGCTGTTTTTCATCTCCGTCATGGAAAATTAACGCCCTGATATGACGCGCTTACAACTTGTTTGGCAAAGCTTTCGCCACTATCTGCGGCAAAACCTGCTGGTTGTTGCGGGCGTCGCCGTGAGTACCGCCGTGTTGACCGGGGCGCTCATCATCGGCGATTCGGTCCGGTTCAGCCTCGAGCAGTCCACCTTTTTTCGTCTTGGGAAAACCACGCAGGTGGTTGCTGCTGCCGATCGTTATTTTCGAAGTGAACTGGCCGGCGCGGTTGCTGCCGAAACCGGCTTCCCGGTGGCGCCGGTGTTGTTGCTCGAAGGGATGGCCGTGGCCGACGGCGGAAACCTGCGGGTAAACCGGGTACAGGTTACGGGAGTGGATGAACGTTTTGAGGCCATTGCAGGCGACACCCTGTTGAGCCGGCTGGCAGACAACGAGGTGGTGATCAGCGAAAACCTGGCCGGACAGCTGCAGCTGAAACCGGGAGACAACCTGATGGTTCGCATCCGGAAAGCCAGCCTGGTACCGATGAACGCCCCTTTTGTGTCGGACGCTGAGACCAGCGTGACGCTGCGGGCAACGGTGAAGGCGGTGGCCGGAAAAGAACAGATGGGAAATTTTAACCTGAAGAATTCGCAGACAGCGCCATTTAACCTTTTTCTTTCGCTGGAACGGCTCAACCGGCTGATGGAGTTTGAAGGCCGTGCCAACCGGCTGCTCCTGGCTGCCGAAACCATCTCTTCGGAACAGCTCCTGGCTGCGTTGCAGAAAACTGTTCAGCCCGAAGATGCCGGACTTCAGTTTAAAACCATTCCGCTAACCGGGGAGAGGGAGATTTCGACCGAGCGGGTATTTCTGGAAGCAGCGGTGGTGAAAATTTTCGAGCAGGCTCCCGGGGCGCGGAAAGTGTTGACCTACTTTGTCAACAGCCTCTCGTTGGGTGAAAAAGAAACGCCTTACTCTTTTGTCTCCACCCTTTCGAACGATGAACTTCAGCCCGGGGAGATTGTCCTGAACCAGTGGACAGCCTCTGATTTGGGCGCACGGCCGGGCGACACGCTGCTGCTCCGCTATTTCGAGATCGGACCGCTTCGTCAGCTGGTTGAAAAAACAGTTTCGTTACGACTCAAAGAGGTGGTTCCCCTGGCCGGCCGTTTTGCCGATGTCGATTTGATGCCCCATATTCCGGGGCTTTCAGATGCCGGTCATTGCCGCGAGTGGGAAGCCGGCGTGCCGGTTCAGCTGGATAAAATCCGTACCAAAGACGAAGCGTACTGGAACCACTACAAGGGAACGCCCAAAGCTTTTGTTTCGCTTGCGCAGGCTGAGAGGATCTGGTCAAACCGCTTTGGAAACTATACGGCGATCCGCACCGACCCCTCCTTTACCGAAACAGCCTACCGCCAACTGTTTGCTGAAAATATCCGTCCGGCAGAAATTGGCCTGATGGTAAATGCCGTTCGGGAGGAAGGGTTGCAGGCAGCCCGCGGAGGTGTCGATTTCAGTGAGCTTTTTCTGGGATTGAGTTTTTTTCTGCTGATCGCGGCGGTGGTGCTTACCGCGCTGCTTTTCCGGCTGAACCTGGAAACCCGAACCCAACAGATCGGAACATTCCTGCAGCTGGGGTTCCGGAAAGGACAGGTTGCCCGGCTGCTTGTTGCCGAGGCGGCTTTTGTGGCATTCACGGGAGCCTGGGCCGGATTGCTGCTGGCGGTAGCCTACACCCAGCTCGTGTTTGGCTTTCTGAATACACTTTGGTGGGACATTGTCCGCACATCGGTTTTGTTTATTCAGCTGCGACCGGCAACTTTACTCACCGGCGGGCTGATCAGTCTATTGGTTTCGATGGGGGCTGTTGCCCTCTCTTTGCGGGCGCATCTGCGTAAAAATATCACGGCTTTGCAGCGGGTTTCCGGCTCTTCGGAAACACGGGTGGTTAAAGTGCTGAAAATTGCCGGCGCCACTTTGCTTCCGGGATTTGCACTGGCCATCCTGATCGGGCAGTTTTCAGCCGGCACAACCCTGGATCCGGGACTGTTTTTTCTTTCGGGAGGGATGTTGCTGCCCGGCTTGCTGCTTTGGGCAGAACGCTATTTCCGGCGGAGGGAACAGGGCAGAGAGAACCATTTTTCGCTGGTCAGCCTCAGTTCCCGGAGTGTGGCACATCATCGCGGACGTTCGCTGACAGTGGTGGTGCTGTTTGCGTTGGGAACATTTTTGGTGGTGTCGACCGGCGCCAACCGGCAGGATGTGTTTGCCGGAGCCGGTAACCGGGCCGGCGGAACCGGCGGTTTTCGCTATTTTGCCGAAACATCGGTGCCGGTGCTTTACGATTTGAATGATCCGGCCCGCCGCCTTTCCGAAGGGTTACCCGATCATTTTGAGGCGGTACAGTTTCATCGGGTGGAGGGCGATGACGCCAGTTGCCTGAACCTGAACCGGATCTCCAATCCGGCGATTCTGGGGGTAGATCCCCCGGCGCTCAAAGGCCGTTTCTCTTTTGTCAGCCGCACGGCCGATCTCGATGAAGCGGATCCCTGGCAATCGCTTTCCGCGACGCTGCCCGGCGGCGTTGTTCCGGCCATCGCCGACCAGACCGTCATTCAATGGGGGCTGGGGATGCAGGTGGGCGACACGCTCCTTTACCAGGGAGAGACGGGCGACACGCTCCGCCTGAAACTGATTGGCGGATTGGCTCCGTCAATTTTCCAGGGATATGTGATCGTCGGAAACAGCCACTTCCTGCGGTATTACCCTACTCACAGCGGCTCGTCGCTCTTCCTGGTCGACAGCGAAGCTGACGTGGCGGAACCGGTAGCCGGAGAGTTGCAGAATATTTTCCGGGACTACGGCTGGGAAATGAGTCCGGCGGCACAACGACTGGCCGGGTTTTATTCGGTTACTAATACTTACCTCTCCATTTTTCTGGCGCTTGGCGCACTCGGGCTGGCCCTCGGAACGGTTGGCCTGGCGGTGGTGCTGGCTCGTGCCATTCTCGAGCGGCGCCGCGAACTGGCCATTTTGATGGCCGTAGGATTCTCCCGCCGGAAGATTACCGGTTTGCTGGTGCGCGAATATGCCGGTTTGCTGGCCACCGGGGTGATCATCGGATTTGCAGCGGCTGTTCTGGCAACGTTGCCCGCTTTTTTGTCTGCACACACTCCGGTCTCCTTTCTGTCGGCGGCCAGTGTGACGGCGTTTATTCTGGCAAACGGACTGGTGTGGATTTTCCTGCTTTCGCTCACCCTGGTTCAATCGCGGGTGCTGGTGCCTGCCCTGCGGGACGAATAATCCAACATGCCCAAACGATTCATGCAAAAGCCGATCGAAATCAGGTCGGCCGGGAGATCGTTGGGCTGCACCGACTCTATGTTCTTTGACCAGCCGGGGAGGCGTGTTTTGTTCATGCTGTCTCCGGAAAAGAGGGGGAAGTTGTGTTTGTCAATTTTTGAAGGCAAAAGTTTTCAAATTGTCATAATGTGGGGTGTATTCCTTGCGGTTTTAAAAATGAGGCTTATTTTTGGTGATTAATTTCTTTTCAGTAAAAACCATAAAATCAAATAACTATTGAAATGACAGATTCAAGTTCTACGGAGATTAAATTCTCCAATGGTCAAAAAATCCCTGTTGAATTGCACAAAGTACGAATGGTTCAGAAGCTTTACCTGAAGCCGGTTGAAGAGCGGCTGGATGCCATCGAAAAAGGGGGATACAACACCTTTCTGCTGGATACCCGGAATGTTTTCCTCGATATGCTGACCGACAGCGGGACCAATGCCATGAGCGACAACCAGGTCTCATCGATGCTCCACGCCGACGATGCCTACGCCGGTTCGCAAAGTTTTTACCGGATGGAAACAGCCGTGCGCGAGGTGTTCGGGAAAAAGTACCTGCTCCCGGTTCACCAGGGCAGAGCCGCTGAAAATATTATCTCGCAGGCTTTTATTCGTCCGGGAGATGTGATCCCGATGAACTACCATTTTACCACCACCAAGGCGCACATGGAACTCAACGGCGGCGAAATCCTGGAGATTTTTACCGACGAAGCGCTGAAACTCAAGAGTGATTTTCCTTTTAAAGGAAATATCGATATCGACAAGCTGAAGGCGACAATTGAAAAACATGGAAAGGAGCATATTCCGTTTGTCCGGATGGAGGCTTCCACCAACCTCATTGGCGGGCAGCCGTTTTCGATTCAGAACATGCGCGAAGTGCGCAAGGTAGCCGATCAGTACGGCATTTTGGTTGTGCTGGATGCCAGCTTGATTGGCGAAAACGTGTGGCTGGTGAAAAAGCGCGAGGAGGAGTTCAGAAATGTGTCGGTCGGGGAGATTTTAGCCACCATGTGCGGCCTTGCCGATATTGTCTATTTTTCGAGCCGCAAAGTCAGCTCCTCCCGTGGAGGTGGCATTTGCACCAACAGCAAGGAGCTCTATCTGAAAATGCGCGACCTGGTGGTGCTCTTTGAAGGGTTTACCACCTATGGCGGAATTTCGGTACGCGAAATCGAAGCGATGGCGGTGGGATTGTATGAAACGACAGACGAAACGGTGATCTCACAATCTCCGTCGTTTATTGAATATGCCGTTAATGAACTGGACCGGCTGGGGGTGCCGGTGGTGACTCCGGCCGGAGCGCTCGGATGTCACATCAATGCCATGGAGTTCCTGGATCATGTTCCGCAGAGCGAATATCCGGCCGGTGCGTTGGCTGCGGCCTTGTATATTGTTTCGGGGATTCGCGGCATGGAGCGGGGCACCATTTCGAGCGTGCGCGATGCCGATGGCAACGATGTGCTGGCCGATGTGGAATTGTTGCGGCTGGCTTTTCCGCGCCGGGTATTTACCCTTTCGCAAACCATGTTTGTGGTTGACCGGGTTAACTGGCTTTACCAGAACCGGGAGCTGGTGGGCGGTCTCGAATTTACCGACGAGCCGGCCGTGCTGCGTTTCTTCAACGGAAGGTTGAAACCAACCTCTGATTGGCCGCAGAAACTGGTTGCCCGATTTAAACAGGATTTTGGCGAAAGCCTCTGATGTGGAAAAGAAAACGCCCGGAAGAAAATTTTTCCGGGCGTTTTTTTGATTGAAGTCTATTTTCCTTCCACCTGTTCTTTCAGCCAGTTGGGCCGGTTGGTGGTGATTTTGTTAACACCCAGCGCGGTGAGCCGTTTGGCTTCAGCCGGATCGTCAACCGTCCAGGCCAGCACCTCCAGGTTCAATCCTTTGGCGGCAGCAACCAGGTCGTCGCTAATGGCCTGGTAGTGCAGGTTGACACCGTCCAGTCCGGCTTCGGCAACTTCATTCAGTTTTTTGCGGGCATCGGCTTTCGATCCGCTCAGCCAGTAACATTTGTTTTGCGGAAACTCCTTTTTCAGATCGAGGATGGTTTCCCAGCCAAAGCTGATGAAAACGATCTGCTCCAGCTTTCCTGATCTTTCGATCTCGCGGCGCAGGTGCGGAATGATTTCGCTTCCACATTTGATTTCGGCAACCAGCGTTTTGCCGTCGGGAACTGTTGCGATAATTTCCGTAAGGTAAGGTATTTTTTCTCCTTTAAATTTTGGATCTTTCCAGCTTCCGGCATCGAGATCGCGCAAAACCATCGAAGGGGTGGTTTTAACCACCAGGTTTTTTCCCGGGCAGGTACGTTTGGTGTCCTTGTCGTGGATGATGACCACCCGGTTGTCCGAGGCCAGGTGGAGGTCCACTTCGACGGCGTCGGCGCCAACTTGCCAGGCTAACTTTGCTGCAGCAACCGTGTTTTCAGGAGCGTCGTACGATGCGCCCCGGTGTGCAATATAGAAGTTTTGGGCAGCAACCGTGCCGGAAATAACAATCAACAGGCTGACAAGAATTTTTTTCATCGGTATGTTTTTTTAAAATGGTCCACAGGAAATTTAGTAATAAAAAACTTTAGCTGGGCGAAGTTATCAGGTTTGAGAAAAAATCGGAACGGTTTCCGCTAAAAAAACGAGCATTTTGTTTAGTGAATTTAAACTTCCCCGATTTCCGGAGGGTAGTTCGGTCTGCCTGGTAACGTTTTGTGCCTGTTTTAAAAAGTTTTGCTGAGCGGCCCAGGAGGATTGGGCAATAAAAAAGATCACAACCTTTTCCTGTGCTACAAGAAATCCGGGTTGCGATCTCAAACACGAAATAAATTGGCAGCCCTGTTTCGATCACAGCAGAAACTCGCCGGCAGCTTCGGGTTGGTATAAAATTTTGCTGATGCGGACTTTTTTGAGGCCCATCGGTACTTTGAAAGAGACCTGGTCGCCTTCGCGGTAGCCAATCAGGGCGCTGCCCAGCGGCGATAAAACGGAAACCCGGCCCAGTTTAAAATCGGCTTCGTGCGGGTACACCAGCTTGATTTTCATGGTGCGGTTGGTGTCCACGTCTACCACTTCCAGTTCCGAATTCATGGTTACATAATCGGGCGTGATCTCTTTCGAGTCGACTTTCGATGCCTGGAAAATCTCATTTTCGAGGGTTTCCAGGTTGTGGACTTCCTCTTTTTTGGTCGACTTTAAACTCTGGATGAGGTTGTTTAGCCTCACATAGTCTAATTGTGTAATTTGCAATGTAGCTTTCATGATATGAAATTTTTTAGATAAATATTGACAAAGGATCCGGGAGAATCTCTTATGCTGAGATGCGGTTCCCTCTTCCCGTTGGCAACAGCAGTATTGCCCCAACGGTTGTTTTGGGTGTGTGAGCGGCTCCCACGGAGAATGTCCGGCACACACCGCTCCTCACCCGAAGGGCGCTTGCGGCCCCGGTGATTTTAGCAATGTTGATGTGCGTATTTTTCTCCATGTTCGATATAAAAAGCAAAAAAATCGCCTCCGTTTTCTGGTCGTCGGCGAAAAATGTAAAATGGAACTGTGGTAAAATTAAAGATTATCTTTAACAACGCAAAGTATTATAAAACATGTCCAAACACGTTTGTGTCAAAAAAATAGCTGATCTTTGGCGGCAATTGCGGTAAAAAACAGCGAAGACCGGATCGGAACAGATTTGTTTGAGAATTAGGACGTTGTTGTGATCAGGGAATTTTGGGCTGTAAAAGCCCCGGTTGGTGTGCCCGGACGTTTTCGCCAGCGGGGCAGGGGAGGTACTTCCTCTTTCGCTGCCGGCTTTTGGACAGGTTAAAAGATCCCGGCGAAGTTGTCGTTTTTTACCATTGCATTTTTGTTGATGAACGCAGGAGAATATTTTTTAGGAATGAGGATTTTTCTTTTTTGGAAGCCTGTCTTGTGGTTGCTGATTATCGCCCTGCTCAGCCTGATGCCGGGCAACGAGCTCCCGCAGATCCCGCTGTTTGCGGGCGCCGACAAACTGGTGCATGCGGTGCTGTATGCCGGTCTTGCGGTATTGCTGATCAGGCCGCTGTTGCAGTTAAAGTTTGTGTACCCCTATTGGTTTGCGGTAGCCATTAGTTTGGCGATCGGTGGTGTTATCGAAATCGTTCAGGGCAGCCTGGCCACCGGCCGTTCGGGGAGCTGGTTCGATTTTTGGGCCAATCTTGGCGGAGCGCTCCTGGGGATCTTGTTTTTCAGGGTTGCAGTTGCCGGTAAAAAATGGGAACCCCTGTTTTGATTTTGAGGGATAAGCTCAAGAAAATAAAAAAGAGTTGCTGTTAATTTTAACAGCAACTCTTTTTTTCAAGTAGCGAGGGCCGGGCATGATCCGGCGACCTCATGATTATGAATCATGCGCTCTAACCAGCTGAGCTACCTCGCCATCATTTTTGGTGAACATTTGCGCTTCTGGTACTTTTTCCCGGTTTTACCGGGGTAGGTTCCGG
>JARKOX010000089.1 GCA_029975525.1 Prolixibacteraceae bacterium
TTCCACCGGGAAAAGGGTTTCCATCTTCACCAGGTTGCTGAAAACCTCTACTTTTTTGTTGTATTCCATAATTAATATCTTTGGTTAAGCTAATTTTTAGTTTCTTATACGAATGCCGACTAAAGTAGTTCAGATTTATCCGCTCGGGAATGTTACCCTTTCCCAGAATGCCCGTTCGCGGAGCATTCGGCTGAGCGTCAGGCAGAACCGAAAGATTTTAGTGTCATTTCCTCTGTTTGTTACCTTTCGGGAAGCTGCCCTGTTTGCCCAAAAACATACCGATTGGATCATAGAACAACAAAAAAAGCTTACAACAAGTTTACCGAAATTTTCGGAAGAATCGTCTCTGCAAACCCGCTTTCACCAGGTCAGCATTTGTCGCGGACAGGAGTTTGCCGTCCGGCAACAGAAACAGGCCATTGAAATTTTTTTTCCCGGTGAAAAAGAGATTGATGACCCGCAGGTACTCGATTTTTTACAACAGACCATTAACGAAGTTCATCGGCGGGAGGCAAAATTATTTTTGCCGCAACGGCTCCACGAACTGGCAGTCCGGCACGGGTTTCACTACAACCGCGTTACGATCCGCAACAACCGGTCGAACTGGGGAAGCTGTTCCGGTCGGAACCATATCAGCCTGAATTTGCACCTGATGAAACTGCCCGATCATCTGATCGATTTTATTTTGCTGCACGAGCTGGCACATACGCAGGTGAAAAATCACAGTGCAGAATTTTACCGTCTGCTCGACGGAATTACCCAAGGCAGAGCCCGCGAACTCGCACGGGAAGTCAAAAAATATTCACCTTATTCCATGTAATATGAACTGGGAACAACTCCTTTCGGCCAAGCGGCTGGGACTTGAAGAACGGCCCCATATTTCGGCGGTGGAAGACCGCAGCCAGTTTCAGCGCGATTACGACCGGATTATTTTTTCGGCAGCTTTTCGGCGGATGCAAAACAAAACGCAGGTGTTTCCGCTGCCCGGACGGATTTTTGTCCATAACCGGCTCACCCACAGCCTGGAGGTAGCCAGTGTAGGGCGTTCGCTGGGCAACCGGCTTGCCGAGCTGCTTTTTCGGGAGAAATTTCTCGAGGATCCGGTTTGGCTCAGCGAGATTGGGTCGGTGGTGTCGGCAGCCTGTTTGGCCCATGATATGGGTAATCCGCCGTTCGGTCATTCGGGCGAATCAGCTATTTCCAATTTTTTTCGGTCTGGACCGGGGCAAACGCTGCAGGAAAATCTTTCTCCGGAAGAGTGGTCCGACTTTACCCAGTTCGATGGCAATGCCAACGCGCTGCGGCTGCTTACGCACTCCTTCAGCGGGAAACGCAACGGCGGTTTTGCACTTACCTACACTACCCTGGCCAGTATCATCAAATATCCGTTTGAATCGATAGCGGCCGACCGGCAGAAGTTCGGGTTTTTTCAGTCGGAAAAGGAGACCTGCCTGAAAATTGCCCGTGAACTGGGGATTCCGGCTGTTTCCGAAAATCCGCTTGTCTTCAGGCGCCATCCGCTGGTTTACCTGGTTGAGGCTGCCGACGACATCTGTTACCAGATAATGGATGTGGAAGATGCTTTTAAATTGGGCATTCTGAACTACGACGAAACCCGCGAGCTCTATTTGGGTTTTTACGGCGACGCTGACCGGTCGGTCCTGCAAAGCATCGAACGCACCCTCCAGCTGGTAACCGACCCCAACGAGCAGGTGAGCTACCTGCGGGCCGGTGTTATCGGGAAACTGATCGGGGGCTGTTCAGAACAGTTCGGACAAAACCACGAGGCCATCCTGCACGGTGAATTCTCCGGATCGTTGTTGAAAAACCTGCCGGGACAACTCCAGTCGGCAATGAAAAAAATCCAGGAAGTTTCCCTGGCGCGTATCTACAACCACCGGTCGGTCGTGGAGATTGAAATTGCCGGATATAAAATTATTGGTACGCTGCTCGAAGAGTTTGTGGGAGCGATCCGGGATCCGAAAAGTCCCTACAGCCGAAAGATTCTTTCGCTGCTGCCGCCGCAGTACCGTCCGGCCAGTGATTCGGATTATCACCGCGTGCAGTCGGCCGTCGATTTTATCACCGGCATGACCGATGTGTATGCCCTCGACCTTTACCGGAAAATTAAAGGAATCAGCCTGCCCGAAATTGGATGAAATTTTTAAACCAGTTGACCCGACCACTGTTTGTCGGCTAAATGGGGGAGGAGTTATTTCCATATATTTGCGTATAAAATAATTCCGGATTGATCCGCCGCCAGGAAGTTGCCCGTGAACCAACTGTTTTTTCAGGCAGATTCTGGCATGGCAGAGCAGCCGGTTAAAAATAATGAGGTATGTTTTCAGGAATTGTGGAAGAAGCCGGCAAAGTAGTTGCCATTGAAAAAGAGCTGGAGAATGTTCATTTGACGTTGACCTGTTCTTTTGTTGACGAGTTGAAAGTGGATCAGAGTCTGTCGCACAACGGAGTTTGCCTGACTGTCGTTGCCGTTGATCAGGCTGCAAAAACCTACCGGGTGACCGCGGTGCAGGAGACCCTGTTGAAATCGAATCTGGGTTTGCTTGAAGTTGGTTCCGTCGTCAACCTCGAACGGAGTATGATGATGAACGGCCGGCTGGACGGGCACATTGTGCAGGGACATGTTGACCAGACCGCAACCTGCACCAAAATTGAAGAGGCCGACGGAAGCTGGTATTTTACGTTTGAATATTCTTTCGATCAGGAAAAAGCCCGACAGGGTTACATGACCGTGGAAAAAGGCTCGGTTACCGTAAACGGGGTCAGCCTGACGGTCGTTAATTCGAAAGACAACTCATTTCAGGTGGCCATCATCCCTTACACCTACGAGTGTACCAATTTTCATACGTTCGAAGTGGGGAGCGTTGTTAACCTCGAATTCGACATTATCGGGAAATACCTGAGTAAGTTGATGCGATACCAATAATTTGGTGGTCGGCAGGAAACCGGTTTTGTTGTCAGGAAAAACAGGACGAAAATGGGCAAAAGAAGAACTTCTGGTTTTGCGGATGCCGGAGCCGGCGATGCAGTGGGAAACAAACCGGTATCCGGGCGGATTGCCCTGATCACCGGTGCTTCCCAGCGGATAGGAAAAGCAATGGCCGAACACTTGGCCCACCAGGGCTGGAGTGTGGCCATTCATTACAACCATTCGGCAGAACTGGCGGCAGAACTGGCGGCGCGTCTTTCGGAACAGTATCCACAGGGCAGGTTTCGTCTTTTCAGGGCCGACCTGCTGCAGGAGGCCGAAACAGAGAAGCTCCTCCCGGCAGTGATCCAGGAGATGGGCGTTCCGCAGCTGCTGATCAACAATGCTTCCATTTTTGAACCGGCACAGCTGAAAGAGACCTCCTCCGGTTTTTTCGACCGGCAAATGGCGGTTAATTTTAAGGCCCCATTTCTGCTGATCCGCGATTTTGCCGTTCTGTGCCGAAAAGGGGTGATTGTTAATCTGACCGATACCCGCATCACGGCAAATAAATCTGACTTTTCCGCCTACACGCTGGCCAAGAAAAGCCTGTGGGAGTTGACCAAGATGGCTGCCTTTGAATTGGGGCCCGACATCCGGGTCAACGCCCTTGCACCCGGCCTCACCCTGGCGCCCGCTCACGAAGGGGAAGCGTATCTGCAAAAACTGGCTGCCGGAATCGTCCTGAAACGACCCGGTGGAGTTGAGCCAATCCTGAAAAGCCTCGATTTTATTCTCGAAAACGATTATCTGACCGGGCAACTGCTCTTCTGCGACGGCGGTGAAAACCTTGGGAAAACCATTTGAGGGCGTTGCGTGTTTCTTTTAAAACCCTTTTTTATGGCGATAATCCGTATAAAAAAACTGCTGATTCGGACTTACATCGGATTTAATCCCGAAGAACTTGTTAACAAGCAGGATGTGGTCATCAACCTCGAAATTGAAGCTGATCTGCCTGAAAAAGCTTTGCTGACGGACGAACCCGATGGTATTTACGACTATAAGAAGGTGACCAAACGTATCATCACCTTTGTGCAGGACGGCAGATTTAAACTCCTCGAAGTCCTCACCAACAACATTCTCGATCTGGTGATGGAAGATCCGCAGGTCAGGTGGGCGCGGGTGCAGGTCGACAAACCCCACGCCCTGCGGTTTGCCGAATCGGTTTCAGTTGAAATGGAGGCCCGTCGATGAATGCTGTCATTTTGGGGGTTGGCTCCAACATTGATCCGGAAAAACATATCCGAATGGCACTCGAGCTGTTGTCGGAGATCGGGCAGGTTGAAAAAGTTTCGCAGTGGGTTAAAACGGCTCCCGTTGGAATTTCGGACCAGCCCGATTTTATTAATGGCGCCGTTAAAATTACAACTTCCCTTGAGAGGGAAGCGCTTGCCCGCTACCTGAAAAAGCTGGAAGAGCGTTTGGGGCGTGACCGCAGCGCTCCCAAATTTGGCCCCCGAACCATTGATCTGGACATTGTGGTCTGGAACGGACAAATTACCGATCCCGATTATTATACCCGCGATTTTCTGAAAAAATCCGTTGATGTTTTAATGTAAGTTGTTGTATGTTTGGCTGTTAGCTTCGTGTCGGCGATGTGGTTTGGAGAAAGAAAAAAGGCAGCTTCAAAAAGCTGCCTCAAAGCCATGAAAACAATTAAACAATGTTCAGAAAACAGAAAACTAGAAACAATCAAATGGTCATAATATCTTTTTCCTTAGCAACAACTAAGGTATCAATTTTTTTAATAAAATCGTCAGTCATTTTTTGAACTTTTTCTCCAGCACTTTTTTCCAGGTCTTCGGCCAGCCCGTTTTTCAAAAGCTTCTTCAAACTTTCGTTGGAATCCTTCCGGGCGGCACGTACGCTGATCTTGGCGGCTTCCCCTTCCTTGTTGGCCTGTTTTACCAGACTTTTTCTTCTCTCTTCGGTCAGCGGAGGTACATTGATACGGATGATCTCGCCATTGTTATCGGGATTGAATCCCAAATTGGCAGCCAAAATTGCTTTTTCGATAACCGGGATCATTTTTTTCTCCCAGGGTTGAATAGCAATGGTGCGGGCATCAGGCGTGCTGATACTGGCAACCTGGCTGAGCGCTGTCATACTGCCGTAATATTCAACAACAACTCCGTCAAGCATGGCAGGATTGGCTTTCCCTGCCCGGATGTGGATGAACTCTTTTTCAAGATGATCGATTGCCTGATTCATTCTTTCCAGGCAATGATCCATTACGAATTGTACTTCCTCGTGCATATTAGATCCTGTATTCCTTCTGAAGACTGTCAGCAAATATAGGAAAAATGTTTAAACGTTAAAAAAAAATGAAGGATTTATTAAAAACTGTTTAAAAGAATGTCAGTTTGATACCAGGGTGCCTATTTTTTCGCCTTTGATCACTTTCATCAGGTTGCCTTTCTGGTCCATATTAAAGACGACTACCGGCAGGTTGTTTTCGCGGCAAAGGGTGGTGGCGGTTAAATCCATGATCTTCAGGCCCAGCTGGTAGATCCGGTCGAAGGTGATGGTCTCGAAACGGGTGGCATCCGGATATTTTTCCGGATCGGCGGTGTAGATGCCATCTACCCGGGTTCCTTTAAACATCGCATCGGCACCAATCTCAACTCCCCGGAGGGCACTGGCCGTGTCGGTGGTGAAAAACGGATTTCCGGTTCCGCCTGATAAAATGGTCACCGTTCCGCTTTCGAGGGCTTCTACCACCTGTTCCTTGTTGTAATATTCGCCGACTGGTTCCATCCGGATGGCCGTGAATACTTTTGCCCGGATTCCGGCTGAGACGAGCGCTGATTGCAGCGCCAGGCTGTTGATAACTGTTGCCAGCATACCCATCTGATCGCCTTTTACACGGTCGAATCCGCGGGCTGTGCCGCTCATGCCGCGGAAAATGTTTCCGCCTCCCATTACAATTGCCACCTGAACACCTTCGCGCACGACATCCCTGATCTGTTCGGCGTAGTCATTCAGCCGTTCCGGGTCGATTCCGTATTGTTGTGCACCCATCAGCGATTCGCCGCTTAATTTTAGCAGAATACGTTTGTATGTTGACATTTCGTGATTTTTTTGTTCAGGAACAAAGATAGAAATGATTTCTTTTCGGGCGTGTTGGAAGGATGAATCGGTGAACGGCCGGGGAGTAATTTTCAGGAAAGATGCCAAAAAAAAGAAGCCTTCCCGGGTGGGAAAGCTTCTGCTTTAATATTTTGACAGAAGGTTACCCTTCCAGTGCAAAGCGGTCGAATGCCGTAACGGTGAGCGTCTTGTCGTTCTGGGCAAGAAACTCTTTAATGGAAATCTTGCCGTCTTTTACGTAGGTTTGCTCCAGCAGGGTCGATTCCTGGAACCATTTATTGAGTGCGCCCATGGCGATTTTGTCAAGCATGGCTTCCGGTTTACCTTCCTGACGGAATTTTTCCTTGGCAATTTCCAGCTCTTTTTCCACCACTTCCTGAGAAACCGATTCACGGTTGATGGCAACCGGATTCATGGCAGCCACCTGCATGGCCACGTCTTTGGCAATCTGAACTTCAAAGCCGGCTTTGTTGAAGCCAACCAGGGTAGCCAGTTTGTTACCGGGGTGGATGTAGGCAGTTACATATTCAGCA
>JARKOX010000284.1 GCA_029975525.1 Prolixibacteraceae bacterium
GACCATGGTGTGGGCAATAATCCCCCCTTCGGTTTTGGCTTTCATCACCACATCAAAAAGCTGTTCTTCGGTCGAGACGTTGGGGACAATCACCACCGGCACATTGTTGTCGGGATACTGGATCAGCAACGCCTGCACCATATTGTTGCCGGCGATTCCTCGTCCGCCAGAAACGACATAAACAGTGGGGGGTTGCCGGTTTTTTTGCTGGTTCATCCTGTTTTTTTCTTTGAAACAATTTTCGTTTTATCTGGTTGTCCCGCACGGCGGTTATCTGCTCACTGCGACAGAAGGGTCCAGCCTTCCATCCAGTTTGAGTCACCAAAGGCACCTTTAAAGTCGACCTGCTGAAACCATGTTGAGGGAAAACTCCGCAGATTCCCCTTTATTTTTTCGGCAGGAAGATATTTACCAGCCGCCCAGTCCACGTGGGGATCTGCAATCGTATTGCCGGCTGCCGGGAAACTGTCTGCCCACTCGCTGCGTTCGGTTTCGCTGTAGATTCCGGCCATCTCAAAAATCGAAGCTGCCGTTGAGCCGGCCACCTGGAAAAACAGGTTGTTGGCCACGGCCAGGTTTCCGGTTTTCCACTGATAATAGGAGTCGTGGAGCAGATCGGTGGCTTCGAGCGAGATGCCGTTCAGGTTGTTTACAAACAGCGAATTGGCAATCACCCCGCCGGCGTTGTCTTTGAAGCTGACACAGTAACCGGTTCCGGTAGCCCCATTTCCGATGAAGGTGGCGTTAAAAATCTGCGGAAGCGAAAAAGGGAGGCCGTTTACCGGGTTCACTCCGCCGCCGGCTTCCACGATATGTTCGCCCAGGTAGTTCGACTGTACACAAAGCCAGAACTGTCCGTTGCCCGACCACCCCAGGTCGTAATCGAAGGCATCGTCGCCACATCCCGAAACCACCAGGTGGCGCAGGTTGACGGTGCCGCCAAACACCTCAACACCGTCGTCTTCGTTCGAGATAATTTCGACATAATCGATTTCGGTACCGCGGCCCACTCCGCCGAGGGTAAGTCCGTTGATCTCGTTTCCCTCGCCGATGTTGGTACCGCCGTGGCGGATGGAAACATATTCCAGCACTCCCGAGTTGTCATTTTCGTTGGGGCCGCCGAAGATTGCGCGCGGCTCTGTCAGCGGAATTCCTTCCACGGAAGCTTCGCCGCCGCGGATATTCAGCGGGGCATTTCCCAGGATGACCAGCCCGCCCCAGAGTCCGCGTTCGGCTTTGGCGACCGAGCCGTTCAGGTCATCGTTTTCAGACGTGAAGATGATCGGCTCGGCGGCCGTTCCGCGGGCGATAATTTTTCCGCCGCGGGCTACCACCAGCGCCGAAGCGTTTTCGCCCTGTCCGGGGCTGAAACGCACCACCGTACCGGGTTCGATGGTCAGCACCTGTCCGTCGTTGACAAAAACCAACCCTTTCAGCAGGTAATGATTGCCTTTTTTCCAGGTGACGGTTCCGGTTCCCTGTCCGTAATCGGTCAGCACCAGCGGTCCCTCGTCAACCTCAAAATCGCTTTTCCGGCATCCGGCGGCCATCGCAACCGCCAAAACCAACATCCAGATTCCAAACCTCATCCTGCGCCGTGATTAAAGTTTAACTTCCATATCGACAAAAATGAACGACCGGGTGGGCAGGTTGGCAGCCCACGGCACCCAGTCCTGGTAGTCAAGCGCAATCTTGATATTTTTGATGGGCGTAAACTGGACGCCGGCAATCAGCATCGATCCGTCTTCGGAAAGGTGCCAGGGGACCTCCCCGCCGGCCACTTTATTCGACCGGAGAATATCATAACGGGCAAATAACTGGTATTTCGGGGTCAGGTTGTACTTTCCGTAGAACGACCAGCCAAACAGGTCGCGGCCTTTCCGGAATCCGGAGTTATCCTGGGAGTTGTATTCGGCCGTGAGGTTGAGGTTTTTACGCCAGGTGAACGAAGAGACCCACGTCAGGGTGGTTTGACAAACCCCGGGGTTGTAATAGTCGAAATAGACGCGGTTCACCCACCCTTCCGGAAATTCGAGGGTCACCCCGGCGCCATATTTAAAGTAGTTATCCATCTGGAGGCTGCTGTAACCTTCGCCGTTCATCATGGTCAGATCGGCTTCGAGGGCCGGGCTGAAACGGTAACGCGCCATCATGCCCAAATCGGCCGAACTGCCCAGCTTAAACTCATCGGCAAAACTCTTTTTCAG
>JARKOX010000096.1 GCA_029975525.1 Prolixibacteraceae bacterium
TATGGGGGAGAAGGTACATCGGCCGTTGTTGCCGTTTTTGCAGGAAGGGCGCCTCGAAGCCGGCTGCGACGAAGCCGGCCGCGGCTGTCTGGCCGGTCCGGTGGTGGCGGCTGCCGTTATTCTGCCGGCCGGTTTTGAGAACCCGCTCCTGAATGACTCCAAACAGCTCACCGAAAACCAGCGAAACCAGCTTCGTCCCCTCATCGAATCTGAAGCGCTGGCCTGGGCGGTAGCGGTTGTGCCCAACGAAGAGGTCGACGAGGTAAATGTGTTGAACGCCAGTTTTCTGGCGATGAGTCGTGCGGTCGGGAAACTGCAAATCGTGCCCGAACATTTGCTGATCGACGGAAACCGTTTTCGTAACCACACCGGAATTCCGTACACCTGTGTGGTGAAAGGCGACGGAAAAATGCTTTCGATAGCTGCCGCTTCGGTCCTGGCCAAAACCTGGCGCGACGCCTTGATGCTCTCCCTGCACCGGCAATTTCCCCATTACGGCTGGGACCGCAACAAAGGTTATCCTACCCGGGAGCACCGCGACGCCATCCGGCGGCACGGAATTACCGTCTTTCACCGGAAAACTTTCCGCCTGACCGACGAACAGCTCCGGCTGTGGGAAGAATAACGGCACTTTTTTTTTCTGACCGGGGAGGTTTTGATTGTCCGCAGCAGGGTGCAGGAATCGCAATTATCCTTTCGCAGAAATTATTTTTCGCTTTATCTTTGCCGCGCTGAAAAAACAAAAAGGAGCTACTGATTTTCAAAATATTAAAATAAAATGAGCAACTACAAACGAACTTTGATTACCTCGGCGCTGCCGTATGCCAACGGACCGGTTCATATCGGCCACCTGGCCGGCGTGTACGTTCCGGCCGATATTTATGCCCGTTACCTGCGACTCAAAGGCGATGAGGTGGTCTTTATCGGCGGCTCCGACGAGCACGGCGTGCCCATCACGCTGAAAGCCAAAAATGAGGGGATCACCCCGCAGGATGTGGTAGACAAGTACCACGCAATGATCAAAGATTCGTTCCGCCGCTTTGGCATTTCGTTCGATATCTATTCGCGGACCAGCGCGCCGGTTCATCACAAAACCGCTTCGGAATTTTTCCGGAAACTTTACGACAACGGCCAGTTTACAGAAAAAATCAGTGAACAGTATTTTGATGAAGAGACCCAGCAGTTTTTAGCCGACCGTTACATTGTGGGGACCTGTCCCAAATGCGGTTTTGAACGGGCTTACGGCGACCAGTGCGAAAGCTGCGGAACCTCGCTCAGCCCCACGGAGCTGATCAATCCCCGGTCGATGCTCAGCGGCAACACGCCGGTGCTCAAAGAGACCAAACACTGGTACCTGCCGCTCGACCAGTACGAGCCGTGGTTGCGCGAGTGGATTCTGGAAGGGCACAAAGAGTGGAAGCCCAACGTTTACGGACAGTGTAAATCGTGGATCGATGGCGGCCTGCAGCCCCGCGCCGTAACCCGCGACCTCGAGTGGGGAGTGCCTGTTCCGGTGGAGGGCGCCGAAGGAAAAGTGCTCTACGTGTGGTTCGACGCACCGATCGGTTACATTTCGGCCACCAAGGAGCTGACCCCCGATTGGGAAAAATTCTGGAAAGATCCGGAAACCAAAATGGTCCATTTTATCGGGAAAGACAATATCGTGTTTCACTGTATCATCTTTCCGGCCATGTTGAAAGCCGAAGGAAGCTACATCCTGCCCGACAATGTACCGGCCAACGAATTTCTGAACCTGGAAGGCGACAAAATTTCCACCTCGCGCAACTGGGCGGTGTGGCTGCACGAATACCTGGATGAGTTCCCGGGCAAGGAAGATGTGCTGAAATATGTTCTCACGGCCAACGCTCCCGAAACCAAAGACAACGATTTTACCTGGAAAGATTTCCAGGCACGCAACAACAACGAACTGGTTGCCGTGTTGGGGAATTTTGTGAACCGGGCGCTGGTGCTCACCAACAAATATTTTGGCGGCGAAGTTCCGGCACGCGGCGAACTTTCGGCGTACGACCGCGAAACGCTGGAGGCGATCAGTCAGATCAGGGAAGAAGTTGAAAAAAGCCTGGAGAACTACCGTTTCCGCGAAGCGCTGAAAAATGCGATGGACCTGGCCCGGCTGGGGAACAAATACCTGGCCGATGAAGAGCCCTGGAAGGTGATCAAAGCCGATCCGGAGCGGGTTAAAACCATCCTGAACGTTTGTCTGCAGGTGACCGCCAACCTCACCATCGCACTGGAGCCGTTTATTCCTTTCAGCATGGAAAAACTGCGCGGGTTCCTCAATCTGGAGAAGTGCGCCTGGCAAAAACTGGGCGACGCCGGGTTGCTGCCGGCCGGCCACCGGGTGAATGAACCGGAGCTGCTCTTTGAAAAACTGGAAGATGCCGTGATCGAAAAGCAGGTGCAAAAACTGCTGGATACCAAAAAAGCGAACGAGCTGGCTGCAACAACGGCGGTTCCGGCGAAAGAGTGTGTCACCTTCGACCAGTTTGGGGCGATGGACATCCGCGTGGGGACGGTGCTCGAAGCCGAAAAGGTTGCCAAAACCAAAAAACTGCTGAAGCTGAAAATCGACACCGGAATCGACAAACGGACCGTGGTGTCGGGTATTGCCGAATATTACCAACCCGAGGAGCTGATTGGCCGGCAGGTGTGTATCCTGATAAACCTTGAACCGAAACCGCTGAAAGGGATCGAGTCGCAGGGCATGATTCTTTGCGCCCAGAACGCCGATGGCGACCTGGTGCTGGTCTCGCCGGTCAAAAAGGTCAAAGAAGGATCGGAGGTAAAATAGTAACCTGCCGGATTTCTGTCAAAAAAATGGAAGATACAGCGCCAACGCTTGTTGGCGCTCCTTCGTAAATTGCCGTACTGCTGTTGCGGATCGGTAATTTACACACTATATACCGGCCGCCCTTGTACGCAGGGGCGGCTTTTTTTGTAACTTCAGCCTTTCCTGATTAAACGTTTATTTATGAAAACCCGATTGTTGCTTTTGACGCTTTCTCTTTTGGGGCTCTTCGCCTGCCAGAACCAGTTCTATTCTTCCGAAGATTTTACAAAGGTTGAAAAGATCGATGCCCATTTTCATATTTACACCGATTACAACAGTTCCGTCTCCCAGGCGATGGAGGACCACTTCCGGCTGCTGGCGATCAATACCAATTCGGAGAGCTGCGGGGCGGTGGGGGAAAACCACCAGATTGCCCGATCGCTGAAGGAAGTTCACCCCCGGGAGATTGAGTTTTCAGCCACTTTTTGTCTGGATGGCTGGGACGAACCGGGGTGGGCCGAAACGACCATCCGGTGGCTCGATTCGTGCATTGCCGACGGCGCAGTTGCCGTGAAAGTGTGGAAAAATATCGGCATGGTTTACCGCGACCGGGACAGCAACCTGGTGATGATCGACGACCCTCGTTTTGATCCGGTTTTCAGCTGGCTGGCCGGGAAAAAGATCCCGCTGGTGGGACATCTGGGAGAACCCCGCAACTGCTGGCTCCCTTTTGAACAGATGACGACCCGGAACGACAGCAGTTACTTTTCGCGCCATCCCGAGTACCACATGTTCCGGCATCCCGAAATGCCTTCGTACGAGGAGCAGCTGGCAGCCCGCGACCGCATGCTGGAGAAAAATCCCGGGCTGGTATTTATCGGTTGTCATTTGGCCAGCCTGGAGTGGAGCGTCGACGAGCTGGCGCACTGGCTCGACCGTTTCCCCAATACAGCGGTGGATCTGGCCGCCCGGATGGGACAGCTGTTTTTCCAAACCCGCGATGACCGGGAAAAGGTCAGGCAGTTTTTTATCTCCTACCAGGACCGGCTCCTTTACGGAACCGATATCATTGACAGCGGAAGCAGCAAACCGGAAAATTTCAGGAAACGGATACACGACACCTGGACGTCGGACTGGCGATACCTCACGACCGACGAAACCCTCACCAGTCCGCTCATCAACGGCGAGTTCCGGGGGTTAAAACTGCCAAAAACAGTGGTCGATAAAATTTACAGTCAAAACGCCCGCAAATGGTACCGGGCCTTTCCGTAATCGGCAGGGGTTATTTGATCCGGCTGAGTTTGACTTTTACCTCTTCAACCCGGACCTTCTGCCGGTCGATTTCGTTGAGCTTGTCCGACTGGGCTTTCAGGTTTTTATTCACTTTCCGCTCTGCGGAACGGACCGAACGGTTGGCTTTTTTGATATCTTTTTTCTCGGTTTTCAGCTGTTTTTGCAGCTCCCCGGTCGTTGTACTGCGAACCGCTTCCACCGCTGATGGATTTCCCTGGTCGTTGTAGTTTTGGCGGCGGTCGATGCGCATCTCGGTCTCTCTGGCTCCGGCATTCAGGTCTGAGATTTCAGCTTTTTTGTCCTTGATTTTGCTTTCGTAAGAACCTCTTTTCTTTTTGAGGCTTTTCAGGTCCTTCTCCAGGCTTTTCAGTTTGTTTTCCTCTGCTTTCAGCTCTTTCCCAACGGCCTGCCGGTAAAGGTCCACCCCAAAGTTACGCACCAACGCGCTGGCGGCTTCGTTGGCATAAAGGGGGGTGGCGGCGGATCCCAAAAAACCGTTTTCACCCGAAAAAAAGGTGGTAAAGTAAAGTTTTCCGGTAAAGTTGGTCACCCGGGTGTATACCGTCAGGGGTTGCGAAGAGATCTCTTTAAGCACCACCTCGCGCATGATCCACTCATCTTTTTCCTTTTTGAGTTTAGGGGTCTTTTTCAGGACGTTCAGGAATTTTTTGGGGACCAGTGTCTCCTGCCACAAAGCGATGGCTTCTTTCGTGGTAGCCTGCGGCACGGCCACTTCAAAAGCCGGCTGCAGCCCTTTCGAGGAGGGGCGTTCCTGGGTGATCACCCGGATGGTGTCCTGTGCATAGGCGGGAGCCAGCCACAGGAGCATGGCAAAAAATAACAGCTTCTTCATAATTCACGGTGTTGAGTTGATTTTATTTCGATACGGTTTCATTTCAATACGGTTTGGAAGAGCCTGGATTTTTTTTGAAAAAAAAGAAAGGCCAGTAAAACTACCAGCCTTCTCTATCAACCTAAACCTAAACTAAACCAAAAACCAAATCTGCTATTTGAAAGAATATCGTTTATCTGCCTGAAATTCCGAAACCGGCGACCGGCTTGGTTTTCTTTGCAATTTTTTTTGTCAGAACGTTGTTTGTAAATGCGTACACTAATAACAAAAGCTCATTTAGAAATGTTTTGGAAGGGGGAATAATTTTTTAACCGGGTACGCTCCGCGCCCAAATTTTCTATTTTTGTTCAGCCTGAATTTTTTGGATATTAAAACAGTTGACCATGAGTTTTATTCCCAGCTTCAGTGATATTGAACAGGCACATGCCCGGATCCGGCCGCTGGCACACCGCACGCCTGTTTTTACCTCCCAAAGTATCGACCGGATTACCGGCGGAATGCTGTTTTTTAAATGCGAAAATCTGCAAAAAGTGGGGGCCTTTAAATTCCGCGGGGCAACCAATGCGGTTTTTTCGCTGAGCGGGGAAGAAGCCCGGCGGGGCGTGGCTACCCATTCGTCGGGGAACCATGCGGCGGCGTTGGCGCTGGCTGCCCGTTTGCGCGGAGTGCCGGCTTACATCGTGATGCCGCGGACCGCCCCCGAGATAAAAAAGAGAGCGGTAGCCGGCTATGGCGGGTTGATTACTTTTTGCGAACCCACGCTGCAGGCCCGCGAAAGTACGCTGGCACAGGTGATCGCCGAAACCGGCGCGGTGGAAGTACATCCGTACGACAATTTTTGGGTGATTGCCGGGCAGGGGACTGCCGCCAAAGAGCTGATCGAAGATGCCGGTCCGTTTGACCAGATCCTGGCTCCGGTGGGGGGCGGAGGCCTGCTCAGCGGAACCGCCATTGCCGCCAAACACCTGCTGCCCCACTGCCGGGTGATTGCCGCCGAGCCGCTGGGCGCCGACGATGCCTTTCGCTCATTCCGCTCCAAAACTCTTATTCCTTCCGAAAATCCGAAAACCATTGCCGACGGGTTGCTCACGTCGCTGGGAAAACGAAATTTTGCCGTCATGCTCGATAAGGTGGATGATGTGGTGACGGTTTCGGAGGAGAAAATTGTGGCGGCCATGCGGCTGGTGTGGGAACGGATGAAAATCATCATCGAACCCTCGTCGGCAGTGCCGTTGGCTGCAATCCTCGAAGGGAAGGTTGACGTGGCCGGGAAAAAAACAGGGATCATCCTCTCGGGTGGAAACCTCGATCTGGGGAAGCTGCCGTTTTAACGGCTCAAATCCGCCCCGTTATATAAAGCGGGCTACCGTTTTTTCGGCTTTTACAGAATCGGACTGACCATGTGGGCCAGGGATTCGCGGAATTTATCCAGTGTCGGGCGGTTGCGCCATTCAGCCAGTTTGATCTCCCGGCTGCTGCGCAGGTCGGTTTTGAAGTAACGCACCAGCTCGCGGGTAAAAGCTTCGTCGTAAATAAAAGCATTCACTTCAAAATTGGTTTCCAGGCTGCGGAAGTCGAGGTTGGCTGTGCCTACCGACGAGAAGACCCCGTCGACCATAATGAGTTTGCTGTGGACAAACCCTTTTTGGTAGAAGTAGATCCGGACGCCCGCTTCGAGCAGCTCTTCCACAAATGAGAAGGAACACCATTTGGGAATGCGGGCATCGGAGAATTCGGGAATCAGCAGGCGGACATCAACGCCGCCCAGCGCCGCCGTTTTGATTGCCGAGAGGATTTGCGGAGGCGGCATCAGGTAGGGCGTAACGACAAACACCTCTTTTTGGGCGCCGGCAATTGCGGCAAAAAAAGCCTGACCGATACTTTCCCAATCCGAGTCGGGGCCGCTGGCCGAAATCTGAACGGCCGTGCCCGGCAGGTCGGTGAAGGGTTTAAAGTACTCCGGCCCCGAGAGGTTCTCTTTTTTGACGAAAAACCAGTCGGCTGTGAAAACCACCTGGAGACAGGCCACGGCGTCTCCTTCGATCTGCAGGTGGGTGTCGCGCCACGGACCCACTCCCTCCAATCCTTTGACATAACGATCGGCTAAGTTGATGCCGCCGGTAAAGCCGACTTCCCCGTCAATAATGGCAATTTTACGGTGGTTGCGGAAATTTACCCGCCCGGTCAGCCGGGGGAAACGAACCTCCATAAAGGGGAAAATCTCCACTCCCGCATCTTTTAGTTCGCGCAAATATCTCCTGCCCAGTCCCCAGCTGCCCACATCATCAATAATCAGGCGGACCTCCACCCCTTCCAGGCTTTTGCGGATCAGAATCTCTTTCAGCCGTTTGCCGGTTTCGTCGTTGTCGATGATGTAGTATTCCAGGTGAATATGGTGGCGGGCATTTTCCAGAGCGGCAAACAGGGCGTTGAAAGTTTTTTGCCCGTTGTTCAGGATCCGCAGCCGGTTGCCGGTGGTAAGCAACGAATAGGAGTTGTTCAGCAACAGGTTGATGATCCGTTCTTTCTCCATTGCTGCCGGGGGAAGCAAAAACTCTCCCTTGTGGAGTTTTCGCAGCTGGCGGCTGGTCATCGACCGGACGTCGCCCAGGTTTTTCAGCCCCTTGCGCGAGAAGATCTTCTGTTTGCGGTATTCCTGTCCGAAAATCAGGTAAAAAATCAGGCCGATGATGGGCAGCAATACCAGCGCCAGTACCCAGGCAACGGTTTTGTAGGGCGACCGCTTTTCGGAGATCACAATCACCGCAATCGCCACCGAGGTGACCAAAAAAACAAATGAAATAAGCTCGCCGGTTGTAGGCGGATGAAAATTTCCAAAGTCCATTTCCCAAACATATTTCAGGCGAACCTAATATCAGAAAAATTGCCGGTAAAAACAATTTTTACGGTTTGTTCGTAAGGAATGGTGAAAAACAATTTTAAAATCCCGGAGGTGATGAAAAACTGGTTGATGGCAGGTCTGATCCTGCTGGTGGTGGGAGCCTGCACCGGACCCAAAAAGGTCATTAATATTCAGAGCAACGGAAAAGAGCAGCCAGGTGAGGATAGCCTGGCGTATGAACTGATTATCCTGGATCCCGGCTTTGACACCTGGTATCTGCTTCATAACTCGCCGGTTTGGTACCATTCGCAGGAGTATTACGAAAACTGGAATCTGCGGTACGTATCGGCCTGGAACAGTAAAACGGTCAGCAGCCGGCACAGCCGGTTTTTTGAGTCGTACATCGATTATCTGCCCCATATCGATTACGGGTTTGAGCTGAACCATAAGTTGTTCTACTATTTTCAGTATGTGGAGCAGGTGCTGAAGGTACCCATCCTGGAAGAGGGGTTTCGTCCGCATACTGTTTTCTGACAGGGGCTGGACTTTCAGAAAGGTTGCCGCGCGGCCGAAGGGTTGCGTAGCACATGCAGTGTGCAGTCGTCGAGCTGTTCCAGGGAAACGGGGTCTCCCTGAATTTTTGGGGCAGCCACACCGTTAAAGAAGAGAGTGTTGCCCGTGTAAATGTGCGCCTCGTCCCAAAGGTTTTGCCCGATGAAACTTTCGAGCAGCTGCGGACCGCCCTCCACCATTACCGACTGGATCCCGCGCCGGAAAAGTTCTGCCAAAATTTGTCCCGGAATATTTTTTTGGGAATCAATGCTGACCCATTCGGCATTTCCGGCAGCAGCCTGCTGTTTTTCTGTAAAGACCAGCGTAGGTGCCGCTCCGTCGAACAGGTGCAGGTTTGGCGGCAGGCGCAGCGTGCGGTCGGTAACCAGGCGGAGTGGCTGCGGGCCGCTCCACTCGCGGGCAGTCAGCGACGGGTTGTCCTTCAGCGCGGTGTTGGTCCCCACCAGGATCGCAGCTTCGCGGGTGCGGGTTTGGTGCACCAGCCGGCGCGACAGTTCGTTGGTGATCCAGGTGGGCTGGCCGTAATCGTCCGGCATGCGGGCAATATCCATGAATCCATCGGTGGTTTGCGCCCATTTCAGTAAAATGTAAGGCCGC
>JARKOX010000299.1 GCA_029975525.1 Prolixibacteraceae bacterium
ATTTGAAAATGTAAACAAATGAAACATGCGATGAGATCATTTCTTTTTGTGGTTGTTGCCGCGTTGATCACGTTTGGCGCAATCGTTTACCAGCGGGCTACCGGCCCAACCTATCCCAAGAAGGTGGAAATAACTATCGACGGCCAGGTTTACCCGTTTAAACTGATCCGCAGCCATGGCGGAAACTCCGATTGCAGACTCGAATTTGAAATCCCCAATACGGAAGTGACCGGAAAGCTGACCTTCCGGAAATTTCCAACCAACGAGGAATGGACCACGGTTGAACTGGAGCGCCAATACAACAAACTGGTTGGCTTTTTGCCTCACCAGCCGCCGGCCGGCAAACTCGAATACCGCGTTGAATTTCAAAAAGGCTCAGCAACCTACCACCTGCACGAGTCGCAGGCAACGGTTATCCGCTTCAAAGGCGATGTACCGGCCGCGGTGCTCATTCCGCATGTGATCCTGATGTTTGTGGCGATGTTCCTCTCCAACCTGGCCGGTGTAATGGCCCTTTTCAAACACCGCCGCTTCCGTTTGTTTGCCCGGCTGACGCTGGCGTTACTCTTTTTGGGTGGCATGGTCATGGGGCCGTGGGTGCAGTGGTATGCTTTCGGCGAAGCGTGGGCCGGCGTTCCGTTTGCATGGGACCTGACCGACAACAAAACGCTGGTAGCCTTTATCTTCTGGGTAATCGCCGTTTGGTCAAACCGCAAAAAAGAGCGGCCGGCCTGGGTTATTGTTGCTTTCCTGGTGATGCTGGCGGTCTATTCCATTCCGCACAGCATGTATGGCTCGCAACTCGATCCGGAAAGCGGCAAAATTATCCAGGGATGGATCCAGCTGCCGGCTCACCGGTTCCTCACGCTGCTCCTGCCGTTGTGACCCAACCGTTAACGATTCTCGCCGGTTAAGAATCCTTCTGAAAAAAGCTGTAAAATTCCGCAGCATAAAAACTCCGGACTTTACAACCTCCGGAAAAACCAAGAGGCAACAAATTTTACCTTGTTGCCTCTTGCTGTAATATAAAAGTCGGGATTTTCTGCCTGATCCGAAAGGCGTTTAGGGCAGGTTCAGCGTCACCGACAGGTGCTTGTCGCTTCGGATGTAGGTAGTAACAACTTCATAGGTGAGGCTGTTTTGTCCGTCATCGGCAGTGATAACCTGCGAGGCCTGCGGATACAGCACCACTTTTTGGGTGCCTTTTCCGGCGATCAGTTCCATTTCGAAATAGAGGTCGCTGTTGTTCCGGATTTCGTAATACTTCACGGCTTTCCCCTCTTTTTTGGATTCGGCAAAATGGCTGGGCAAAATGCGGACACAGGCATTAAACAGGTTGCGCACGTTTTCCTCTTTCCCGGCCAGGAATTTGCTGGCCCACGCCACCGTTCTTCCGGCGTTCAAAGCTTCGCGTATCGACGCGGCCGAACGGTCGCGGGCCATTACCAGCGTCATGGTGCGGTGCACATAGTCGCGACTGGTATCGTAGGTGTGGCTGACCAGGTTGTGCATATCGGTCGTCCCCATGACGGCCAGCCCTTTGTCCACACACCAGTCGAGCGATTTCAAGTGAAACCCCGTACCGTTGAACACCTCAATTCCGTTCAGTAATTTATTCTTGTACAGATCTTCCACGAAAGGAATCCAATCGTACGATCCTTCAATATTGGGTTTCCAGCCGGGATGGTTCCAGAAGAGAAAAGCCCCCTGGTCTTTGGCTTTCAAAATGGCCGCTTTGTCTGTTGCATTGTCGCGATTGTCACTGATATAACCGGCCGTACTCCCGATAAACAGGGCATTAAAATGGCCGGGAGGGGTGCTGCGCGTAATCTCGGCTCCTTTAATCAGGATGATATTCTGCTTTTCCGCATCGGTTTTGACGATCTCATACGGGCGGTCGTTGTTCCGATTCAAATCCTCTTTGTGAGGCGTGTATTCCATGTGATCGGTGATGGCAAAGGCGTCGAGCCCCTCCTGCCACACTTCCTGCAGGCGCACGCTGGGCCAAACCTGTCCATCGGAAAAAACCGTGTGCATGTGAAAGTCACACTTCAGTACCTGGTACCCATTCACGTCGGGAATCACAATGTTTTTACGCATGCTGGGCCGCCGGAACTCATCCAGCCGCATCACTCCGTTTCTTACCTCCTGTCCCTGAGTGGCTATCGCAAAAGCGACGATCAACAATACCAATAGCAGTTTTATTTCTTTCATCTTGATTTAATTTAGTGTTAAATAATGAACCTACAAGAAAAGAAAATTGCTCCACTTGATAAAGCGGTTTGGATTAAGTTTTCAACCAATTTGGGGCTTTTGAAGAAAATCAGGTCCCTTTTTGAGGGGATAAATATTGAAAACAGCCGCACTGCCAGTAGCCGGACGGGACAATTGTTTCTGCCAAATGTTAACTTTGTCCTGTAAACTGAGGAACATGTACACAGCACTTTTTTTTGTAGTGGTGGCAATTGTGACAGCCGGTTTTCTGCTCGATTGCTGGCTGGATTATCTGAACACCACCCGCTGGTCTGATCGGCTCCCCGACGAGGTTAAAGACATTTACGATGAAGAAAAATATGCCCGCCAGCAGGCCTACGAGAAGGCAAACTACCGGCTGGGGCTCGTCTCCGGCATTTTTAACTTTCTGCTGGTTTTGGGGATGCTGCTGCTGGCTGGTTTTGCCTGGCTCAACACGTTGACTGCCGGAATCTCGCTTCATCCGGTTTGGTGGGCGCTCCTCTTCTTTGGCCTCCTGGCTTTCGCCTCCGACCTGCTGAACACCCCTTTTTCGGTGTACGACACCTTCGTGATCGAAGAAAAATTTGGCTTTAACAAAACCACGGTCAAAACTTTTGTGCTCGACAAAATAAAAGGATGGCTGGTAGGAGGCGTCATCGGCGGGCTGCTGCTGGCTTTGGTGATCTGGATCTTCGGAAAGACCGGCAGTTATTTCTGGCTGCTCGCCTGGGCAGTTATTTCCGCTTTTTCGGTTTTTATGGCCATGTTCTATTCCAACCTCATTGTGCCGCTTTTCAACAAACAAACGCCCCTCGAAGCTGGCGAACTGCGTGCTGCCATTGAGGAGTTCTCGGGCAAGGTGGGATTTCGCCTCGACAATATTTACGTGATCGACGGCTCCAGGCGGTCGACACGGGCCAACGCCTATTTTACCGGCCTGGGGCCCAAAAAGCGGATCGTTTTGTACGACACCCTGCTCAACGACCTGACCCCCGATGAAGTGGTGGCCGTGCTGGCACACGAAATCGGTCACTACAAAAAACGGCATGTGGCGCAGGGAGTCCTCCTGTCGCTGTTGCAGACCGGTGTGCTGCTTTACCTGTTTGCACTGGTTGTTGAGAGTCCGGCGCTGAGCCAGGCGCTGGGAGTGACACCTCCCAACTTCCACATCGGGATGGTGGCTTTCGGCATTTTGTACAGTCCGGTTTCAACGGTTACCGGCCTGCTGATGAATATGCTTTCGCGACGAAATGAATACCAGGCCGATACGTTTGCGGCAGTCAATTATCGTCCGCAGGCACTGGCTTCGGCGCTGAAAAAACTATCCGTAAAAAACCTGAGCAACCTCACGCCTCACCCCATCTATGTTTTTTTCAACTATTCGCACCCTACCCTGCTGCAACGGCTGGCACACCTGAAAACATTTGAAAATCATGAAAGCTGAAATCATCACCATTGGCGACGAAATCCTGATCGGGCAGATAGTAGACACCAACTCGGCCTGGATGGCCGAACAGCTGAACCTGGCCGGCGTTGAAGTTTACCAGATCACATCGATCCACGACCAACACGAACATATTCTGGAGGCGCTCCAAAATGCCGAAACAAATGTTGACCTGGTTTTACTGACCGGCGGACTGGGACCCACCAAAGACGACATCACCAAAAAAGCGCTCTGTGCGTTTTTCAACGACCGGCTGGTCCTGCACGAACCGACTCTTCACCACATCCGGAACCTGTTCAAACACCGCAGCATTGTCATCAACCAGCTTAACCACGACCAGGCGCTGGTTCCCGAAACCTGCACCGTCCTGCCCAACAGCCAGGGTACAGCCCCCGGCATGTGGTTCGAACAAAACAATACCCTCTTCGTATCGCTGCCCGGCGTTCCTTTTGAAATGAAGGCGCTAATGACCGAACAGGTGCTGCCGCGTCTGGTCACGACCGGCAAAACCCAGGCAATCTTTCACAAAACAGTACTCACCCAGGGAATTCCCGAATCGATGTTGGCCGAACGGCTCGAAACGTGGGAAAACGCCCTGCCGCCGCACATCAGGCTGGCCTACCTGCCCAGTCCGATGGCCGTCAGGTTACGCCTGAGCGCTACCGGAGCCAAACTGGATATTTTGAAAGCCGAAACCGAACAGGAAATTGCCAAACTGCGGGAACTTATCCCCGACGCCATTTACGGCTACGACGACGACCAAATGGCGGGCGCCATCGGACGGCTGCTGACCGAAAAAGGAGCTATGCTGGCGGTGGCCGAAAGTTGCACCGGCGGCTATCTCTCCCACCTGATCACTTCGGTTCCGGGCGCATCCGGGTGGTATACCGGCTCGGTGACCGCCTATTCCAACCAGGTCAAGATGGAGCTGCTGGACGTGTCGGAAGAGAGTCTGCAAAAATTTGGCGCAGTCAGTGAACAGGTAGCCTGTGAAATGGCGATGGGCGTCAAAAAAGCCCTTCATGCCGGCTATGCAGTTGCAACTACCGGAATTGCCGGCCCCACCGGAGGTTCGGAAGAGAAACCGGTCGGGACGGTTTGGGTGGCAGTTGCCGGCCCTGCAAAATTTTTAACTCAAAAATTCGTTTTTGACAATAACCGCGAGCGGAATATCCTGCGCGCTTCGCAATCGGCCCTGCAACTTTTGCGAAAACTGATCCTGCAGGACCAACAAGCTGTTTAACCCGGATTTAATTTTCAAATCGTCAGAAAAATGAAAAAGAAGGTACTCATCATCATCGGAATTGTTTTACTGGTTTTTATCGGCATTTTAGTCGCCATCCCGGTTTTTTTCAAGGATGCACTGCTTGAAAAAACCAAAAGCACCATCAACCGGCAGCTCAATGCAAAAGTTGAATTTGCAGGCTTCCGGCTGTCGCTGTTGCGCGATTTCCCCAAGGCCAGCCTGCAGTTGCGCAAAGTTTCGGTTTCGGGAGTCGGCGAATTTGCCGGCGACACGCTGCTGCAGCTGAGATCGGTCAAAACCTCCTTCGGGTTATTCGGATTGTTCGACCTGGACAACCTGACGCTGAACGAGATCATTCTTGATGATGCACAGCTCAACCTGAAAGTAAACGAAGCCAACCACGCCAACTGGGATATTGTCAAAGAGAGCGCTCCCGCCGAAACGCCGGAGGAAACGCCAACGGGCACCTTTGGAATCCGCCTCGACAAAATCAGGGTAAATCGGGCAAATGTATTTTACACCGACCACACCCTGCCCATGCAAATCGGATTTCAGGGGATCGACCTGGCGCTGAAAGGCAAAATGTATGGCGCCGGAACCGACCTGGATGCCGAAGGATCGGTTCAGGAGTTTACCCTTTGGTACGACTCGGTGACCTGGATCTCCAAATCACGGCTGGGATTAAAATCGACGCTCAATATCAATTTCGACAACTTCGCCTTTACTTTCGGCGAAAGCGAACTGCTGGTAAACAACCTGCCGTTGGCTTTGCGCGGTTCGGTTACCATGCCCGACGACAGCATGCTTTTCGACCTCGGTTTTGAGTCGAAAGTTTCCGGACTGGGAGAATTTCTGGCATTGGTCCCCCCCGATTACGAAAGTTACCTGAAAGAGTTTAAAGTGACCGGAAATGCCGCTTTCAACGGCAGTTTCGAAGGCATCTATTTCGGGGAAAACTATCCGGCGCTGCAGATCAACCTCTCCATTACCGATGGAAATGCCCGGTACGCCTCACTTCCGGAAGAGGTAAAAAACATCACGGCTCTGCTGGTGATTGACAAGCCGCAGGGCGATCTCAACCTCACTTCGGTCCAGATTCCGAAAGCACATGCCGAAATCCGGAACAACCCGGTTGACCTGACTTTGAAAATGGACAACCTGATGGAAGACCCTCATTTTGACGGCTTGCTGATCGGAAAAATCAATTTCGACCAGCTGAAAGAGGCGCTTCCACTCGACAGCGTTGATATTGCCGGCATCCTGGATGTGAACATCGCCGCCAACGGCAACTATTCGGCAATCGAAACCCAGCGGTACGAAAACCTGAAAACCGAAGGAGTCGTTTATCTCGACAACTTCCGGTACAGCGGAAAACAGCTGACCCAGCCGGTCCTGGTTTCGACCGGCAAACTCGATTTCTCGCCGGCCAGCGTCAATCTCCGGCAGCTGGATATCAAGGTCGGACAGAGCGATTTTGCCCTCACCGGCGCGGTTTCCGATTACTATCCCTACCTGTTTACCAATGGCGTACTGAAAGGCAATCTCCGCCTTACATCAGGTTTTATGAACCTCAACGAGCTGATGCAGCTGCAGGCTCCGGTGGCCACAACAACGCCGCCGGCCGCCAAAAGTCAACCAACCCCAACCGACTCGGTAAGCCAGAAACATGCTTTCAAAGTACCTGAAAATATCGATGTCGCCTTCAATACCGATGTAAACCGTGCGGTGTACGACCGGCTCAACATCAGCAACATCAAAGGGCTGGTGACCGTCAAAAATGGGAGCATGAACCTCGACGGACTGCTGATGAACATGCTGAACGGCCAGTTGAACCTCACCGGATTTTACCGCAACACGCCCGAAAACAAGCCGCTGGTTAACCTTACGTTCGACCTGCAGAATTTCGATATCCCGGTTGCTTTCCAATCATTTTCGCTCATGAGCCGCTATCTGCCGATCGCTTCAGAGAGCCAGGGGAAATTTAACGCCAGCTTCAAACTGGACGGCCGCCTGAGTGACAAAATGGATCTGCTGATTCCAAGTCTCAACGGAAACGGACTTTTTATGTCGAAAGATGTTAAACTGAACAACTCGGCTACCTTCAACAAACTCAAAGGCATGCTGAAGGAGGACCTGCTCAAAAATATCTCGATCGAAGATTTTACGGCCAACTTCACCATCGAAAACGGGAATCTGATTCTGAAACCCTTTAAAACCAAAGTTTCGGGACAGGAAGCAACCGTTTTCGGACGTCTGAATGTAGACAACCTGGTCGATTTCCGGATCGACTTCAATGTGCAGCGCGAAGCGTTGGGAAAAGATGTGGAGAATGTGCTGGGGTTCCTTCCCGGACAAAAAAACATCCAGGTAATTCCGGCTTCCGTTGCCATTAAAGGGCCGGTCAACAACCCCGACGTCAACGTGGATCTTACCGAAGCCAAACAACTGGTGAAAAAAGAGGTCAAAGAAGCCACCAAAGAAGAACTGCAGAAAACGATCAACAAAGTAGGGGAAGGGTTGAAAAAACTGCTGCGGTAATCAACTGCAGCTTTCCATCAAAAAAGCCGGCTGGTTCGCGGCCTACAATCATGGACAACATACTGCTGCCTGATGTGCCCGGAATCAACCGGCTTTTTTAGGCTTCTGCCCTTTTCGTAACTTTCAGTTCTGGTTATTTTGCAACATCCGGTAAATAGTCGACTTGCCGATGTTCAATTTACTGGCGACCATTTTTACGTTGTGATTGTATTTGGTCAGAAAATGCTGAATAATCTCTTCGGTATATTCATCCAGCGTTTTTTCGGCTGCCAGCAGGTTGTTCACATTGTCTTTTGAAACCATATTGAGATGTTCCGGCTCAATCAAATCATCGGAACTCATTACGCAGGCCAGCTCCATCACCGCTTTCAGCTCCCTGATATTTCCGGGGAAAGGATAAGAGAGCAGCGTGCTTTTGGCACCGGGGGAAAGGGTTTTGGGAGCAAATGCGTTGTCTTTACAAAATTCGTCCATGAAATATTTGGCCAGCAGGATCACATCGTTGCCACGTTCACGCAGCGGAGGCAACATAATGGGCAACCCCAGCAGGCGGTAATAGAGGTCCTGCCTGAATTTTCCCTCCGCAACCAGCTCCTGCAGATTTTTATGGGTAGCAGTAATAATCCGTACATCCAGCGGAACAACCTGATTTCCGCCTAACCGGACAACTTCGCGCTCCTGGATTACACGAAGTAACTTGGCCTGGATATTCAGGTCGAGGTCGGCAATTTCATCCAGGAAAAGAGTCCCGTTGTTGGCTTGTTCAAACTTCCCGATTTTACGGAAATCAGCCCCGGTAAAAGCACCTTTCTCGTGACCAAACAATTCGCTTTCGACCAATCCTTCGGGAATAGCCGAAACGTTTACCGCCACAAACGGCTGGCTTTTTCGCTTCGAATTATAATGAACTCCCTTGGCCACCAACTCCTTGCCTGTACCTGTTTCGCCGGTAACCGACACTGAAATATTGGTATTGGCAGCTTTTTCCATCAGGTCGAAAATATGTTCAATCTCACGACTGTTCCCTTTGATCAGTTTTTGAAAATTGAACTTCTCTTTTACAGCTTCTTTAAGGTATTCGTTTTCTCTACGAAGCTGGTCCGACTGGTAAATATTGCGGATCGTATTACTCAGCTTTTCACGGGTATCCGGCCCCTTGGTAATATAATCATACGCGCCGTTTTTCAGCAAACCAATTGCCGTATTGATATCGTTTTGCCCGGAGATGATGATTACATGGGTATTGGGAAGTACCCCGCGGATCTCCGCAAGAATCTGATCTCCCGTGGTGTCCGGAAGGGTGTAGTCCAGCGTAATTACATCCGGTTTTTTGTCCAGATTGGCCAGACAGTCACGGCCCGTATAAAAAACCGAAACTTCGAAATGATCATTTTCGAACTGCCTTTTCAGCACTTTGGCGTACAAATCGTTGTCCTCAACGATAAAAATTTTATAAGCAGCTTTTCCATTCGGGGCTTTCATACTTCTGTATTTTTAAATTTTAGCGTCTTGCAACCAAAGGTAAATGATTTGACTTTAAAATGCAAGATTTTTTCCAAAATGAAAAATAAAATTGTTCAATACACTCAAATATATAAACAAATCCCCAATTGGGAAAAATTATTTTAATAAAAGCGAAATTAGACGTGATTTTTTATTCAAGACCCTGTGTGTTCACAACTACTACAATAGTATCAATAATTCAAATTTATTCCCATTATGGGACAGCTGGATGTTTTTTTGGAAAAAAAGTAGGACGATCCTGAAAATTATCTGCATGAAAATTATGCACTGATTTTTTCTATTCCTAAAAAACCAATCAAGAAACACGGGATTAACGGAAAAGGTTCAAAACAGAGGGGTTTGTTAGTATTTATAACCGGCTTTCTGGAGCTCCCGCAACGTTTCGATGGGGTGCGGCGGCCGCAATGCTTTGGCCAAATGACGATAAATCTTCACCCGGATCTCTTTGGCCGTTTTGGTATCCATCCGGTCGAACGAATGTCCGCCGGGAATATTTTGGAAGATCTCATAATCAAACTTCTTGCCTTCGGCTTTGAGCGATTTAATCAGATGCTCCACTTCCAGCACGTTCACATCGTCGTCGTTGGTGTTGGTGTGAATCAGCAGCGGTGTATTTTTAAATTTATGTACATTCCAGGCTGGCGAACGTTTTCGGTACTCCTGCACATTTTCGTAGGCGCTTTGTCCGAGATGGTAGTCGGCCTCAAACAGCGCACGGTAGCTCTGCTCATAGTATCCCATGCGGGCGATCAGGTCGCTGACTGGCACGCCGGCAAATGCGACCTGGTAAGCATCGGGGTGCTCAAAAATATTCATAAGCGTAATCAATCCGCCATGGCTCCAGCCGATGACCCCTATCCGCCCGGGATCCACTATATCATAATTTTCTATCATATAATTGCGGGTGTAGAAAACATCTTCCACCTCCAGCCCGCCGTAATCGATCTTCTCATAAAAATCGCGTCCATATCCGGTGCTACCGCGATATTCGGGAGCAGCAACAATATAGCCCTGGCTAACCAGTTCGCGGATAATATGGGTGTGATAAGTGGTAAAATTGGCATGCACTCCGCCATGGGGCAACAGAATCAGCGGATATTTTTTGGATTCATCCACATTCAGCGGAATAAAAACATAATTCCAGAATTTAACCGGGTTTCCGGCCCCCATCGCTGTCGGATTTTTTTCTTTCCAGGCCGGCGGACCATAAATATAAAGCTTATCAACATAAGCAAGATCACCCACTTTTTGTTGCCACAACACATCGTCAACCAGTTTCTCCAGCCGGTCAAGGCGATGGTTCAGATTTTCACCGGCTTTGGTCAGCTGCTCGAGGTTTTTTCCGATTTCACTGGTATTCTGGGCGTTTAGAACAACCGTGAGGCCTGTCAGGATTATTATTAAAAAAGAAAACTTCCGAAACATTTTGCTGTTTTTATTTGACCGGAAGTTATTCCTATTTGGGAAAAAAAACAAACTTTCAGGCGTTGCGTTTTGGATGGATCATATATCTTGCAAGAGTAAACCGAAAGGTTTTCCGAAGTTGTGAGAAATTGTAACTTTCTGAAAAAACAATTGTGAAACCGTAATTAAAATTTTGCACACATGAAATACAAAGCCTTCCATAAACTTTCCTACGGACTTTACCTTATCGCATCGGAATTTGAAGGGCAAAAGGCTGGTTTTATTGCCAATACAGCCTTTCAGGTCACCTCGGAGCCTCCGCAGGTCGCCATCAGCTGCAATAAAAAAAATGATACACTGGCGATTATTCTGCAGAGTAGAGTTTTTTCATTGTCGGTGCTGAAAAAGGAGGCCAACACCTCGCTGATCGGCGAGTTTGGATTTATGGCCAGTTCCGAATTCGACAAATTCAAAAAAACAGAGATCATCAAAAAAATAACGGGCGCACCGGTGGTAATCGATTCCTGTGTGGCCTGGTTCGACTGCCGGGTGGTAAATACGGTCGATGTCGGCTCGCACCTGCTCATCATTGGCGAAGTGCTCGACAGCGACCTGCTGTCAGACGATGATCCGCTCACCTACCAGTATTACCGGGAAAAATATAAAATGCTGTCTCCCCGGAACTCTCCCACTTTTATTGACCGGCAAAAACTGGATGCGGAAGAGCAGGCAGCCACTCTTCCGGCCGAAAAAAAAGCAGAAGCGGAGACAGAAGCATCAGGCGAAACGGGCGACGATCCTTACATCTGCAATATCTGTGGATATGTTTACCATCCCGAAGAGGGAGACCCGGCAGTGGGGATTCCGGCCGGCACACCATTCAGCGATCTGCCCGACGGTTACCGCTGCCCAATCTGTAATGCAGCAAAAGAATACTTCCGGAAAGCATAAAAAAACGGGCCGGAATTTTTGTTCCGGCCCCGAAAATTTCATAAGGTGCGGTGTGTACCGTCGCAAAAAGGCTTGTTGCCAGAGTGCTTACAGTTGCAGAGCCAAACCTCTTTCTTCTCTTCTATCTTGAAAAATACCGGCGTCAGGCCTGTTACCCGGTGCGAACCGTCGCAAAAAGGCTGGTTGGAACTTCTGCCGCAGGCACACCAGTAATACTCACCCGGTTCAAGAGTCAACAAAACCGGTTTTTTGTCGAAAATTTTAGGTTCTTCCATAATT
>JARKOX010000003.1 GCA_029975525.1 Prolixibacteraceae bacterium
CGTTCCGCTGGTATTTTCCGGGTTTTTGATTATTGTTTTCCGCCCTTCGGTCAACCATTCAATTTAAAATTTTCGTCTTGCATTGTAATACAAAGGGCTAACTTTGCAAAATTGGATAAAGAAAAATTTATGGCATTAAAATGTGGAATTGTAGGACTGCCCAATGTTGGCAAGTCAACTCTTTTTAATTGTTTGTCGAGCGCCAAAGCGCAGTCGGCCAACTTTCCGTTCTGTACCATCGAGCCCAACCTGGGGGTTATTACGGTTCCCGACGAGCGGTTGGTTAAGCTTTCGCTGATTGACAAACCGACGCGGGTGATTCCCACTACCATTGAAATTGTTGATATTGCCGGTCTGGTTAAAGGGGCCAGCAAGGGAGAAGGGTTGGGGAACCAGTTTTTGGCCAATATCCGCGAAACGGATGCGATCATCCATGTGGTGCGTTGTTTCGACAATGAGAATATTACCCATGTCGATGGTTCGGTCGATCCGGTGCGTGACAAAGAGGTTATCGATATCGAACTGCAGCTTAAAGACCTGGAGACCATCGAAAACCGTATTGACAAACTCGAAAAGCAGGCCAAACACAGCAGCGATCACCGTATAAAGAAAATGTATGAAATCGCGTTGCAATACCGCGAGGTGTTGCTGCAGGGGAAATCGGCGCGGACGCTCCGGCTTCACGATGAAGAGGCGCGGCTGGCCAAAGAGTTTTTCCTGCTCACCAACAAGCCGGTGCTCTATGTTTGCAATGTGGACGAAGCTTCGGCCAGAGACGGAAACAAATATGTAGATGCGCTCCGCAACGCAATCGCCGATGAAATTGCCGAGTTGCTGGTTGTGGCCGCCGCCACCGAAGCGGATATTGCCGAACTGGAAACATACGAAGAGAAACAACTTTTCCTGGAAGAGCTGGGACTTCACGAACCCGGCGTAAACAAGCTGATTCATGCCGCCTATCACCTGCTGGACCTGCAGACTTTCTTCACCACCGGAAAAGAAGAAACCCGTGCCTGGACTTTCCGAAAAGGGATGAAAGCCCCGCAAACCGCCGGAGTGATTCATTCCGATTTTGAACGGGGATTTATCCGCGCAGAAGTCATAAAATACGACGATTATATAAAGCTTGGTTCGGAAGCTGCCTGTCGCGAAGCGGGTAAAATTGCGATCGAAGGGAAAGAGTATCTCGTCCAGGATGCCGATATTATGCATTTCCGTTTCAATGTGTAACTCGAAGATTTTTTAAAGATACCGGTTGTTTTAACCGTCGAAAAGGGGCCATGCGTCCCTTTTTTTGTTGCTGAAAAGTCCGCCTCCGGGTTGGTTTAAAACGGAAAAGAAGAACAGTCTTGGGATAAAAACATTGGATTGAGATTTTGCATATTGATTTTTAAAAGTGAGTTTATGTTTCTTTTTGATTAATTTATTTTATTCTATTGAGAAATAGTTTCTATTCTGATTCTATTTTCTGTCTTTATGTGTATTTTTGTACAGTCAGAAAAGCTTAAGATATATGTGTGGAATTGTTTGTGCGTTTGATTTAAAAACGGGTTCGCAGGAACTGCGGCCACGCGTTCTGGAGATGTCGCGAAAACTGAGGCACCGCGGCCCCGATTGGTCAGGGATTTACTGCGGAGAACAGGCCGTGATGGCGCACGAAAGGCTCTCGATTGTGGATCCGCAGTCGGGCGGACAGCCGCTTTACAGCAAAGACCGGAAGCTGATCCTGGCGGTGAACGGGGAGATTTACAATCACCAGCAGATCAGAAAACAGTTTGAAGGGAAATATGAGTTTCAGACCCATTCCGATTGTGAGGTTATCCTGGCGCTTTATCGCGAAAAAGGTGCTGCTTTTCTGGAGGAGATGAACGGCATTTTTGCTTTTGCGCTTTACGATGAGGCGAACGACGCTTACCTGATCGCCCGCGACCATATCGGGATTATTCCGCTCTATATGGGCTGGGACGAGTCGGGTAACTTTTTTGTGGCCTCTGAATTAAAAGCGCTGGAAGGTCACTGCCGGAAAATCGAGGAATTTCCTCCCGCCCATTATCTCTCCAGTAAAGAAGGAGTTCTGCGCCGCTGGTACCAGCGCGACTGGATGGATTTTGAAAATGTAAAGGATAATCCGGTCAGTATTCTCGAATTGCGCAAAGCACTGGAAGATGCGGTTCACCGCCAATTGATGTCGGATGTGCCTTACGGGGTGCTACTTTCCGGAGGGTTGGATTCGTCGGTGATTTCTGCGATAGCCAAAAAATATGCTGCCCGCCGGATCGAATCGGGCGACCGGGAAGCAGCCTGGTGGCCACAACTCCACTCGTTTGCAATCGGGCTGGAAGGCTCCCCCGATCTGGCTGCCGCCCGCAAAGTTGCCGCCCACATCGGAACGGTGCATCACGAGGTTCATTATACTTTGCAGGAGGGGCTCGATGCCATCCGGGATGTTATTTATCACCTGGAAACTTACGATGTGACCACGGTGCGTGCTTCGACGCCGATGTACCTGCTGGCCCGGGTCATCAAATCGATGGGGATCAAGATGGTACTCAGCGGCGAAGGGGCGGATGAGATTTTCGGAGGGTATCTCTATTTTCATAAAGCACCCGGCGCCCGCGAGTTTCACGAAGAGACGCTGCGGAAGCTGGAACGTCTCCACTGGTATGACTGTCTCCGGGCAAACAAAGCGCTCGCCGCGTGGGGGGTGGAGGGGCGCGTTCCATTCCTCGACAAAGCATTTCTGGATGTGGCCATGCGGTTGAATCCGGAAGCCAAGATGGCCCGGAATGGCCGCATCGAAAAGTGGATTGTGCGGAAAGCTTTCGAAAATTATCTTCCGGGCAGTGTCGTCTGGAGGCAAAAAGAGCAGTTCTCCGACGGAGTGGGGTATGGCTGGATCGACACGCTGAAAAAGGTGGCAGCTGAAAGTGTGACCGATACGATGATGGAAAATGCCGCCTTCCGCTTTCCGGTCCATACTCCCCGGTCGAAAGAAGAGTACTATTACCGGTCGATTTTTGTCGCCCATTTTCCTTCCGACCAGGCAGCCGCCTGCGTGCCTTCGGTCCCGTCAATAGCCTGCAGTACGGCCGAGGCGCTGGCCTGGGATACCGCTTTCCGCAACAATGCGGATCCTTCGGGCCGGGCAGTGGTGGCGGTGCATGCGTGCGGGACAAATTTTTCGGAAGTGAAATAATCTGATAATCAATAATGGCACAGCAAATGAATTTACTATTTTCGTAAATTGAAAAGAGTAATAACAAAAAATCAGTTAAGCATGAAAAAGTACTTGGTTATTGGATCATTGGCATTCCTGTTTGCCTGCTCGAAACCTTCGGGGTATCAAATTGAGGTAAATCTGGACGGCGCTTCCGGCAAAGTTTATCTTCAGCAGCGGGAAGAGGGGGTTTTTGTGTCCAAAGATTCTGCTGAAATCAAAGAAGGGAAGGCCATGCTGCAAGGGCAGGTTGCCGTTCCCGAGATGTATTACCTGACGATCCCCGAATCGGGCCAGCGGATGATGCTGTTTGTGGAAAATGCCAAATTCAGTATAAATGGTAAAATTGATTCGATACAGTCGGTTAAAATTGTCGGATCGCCGGTGAACGATGAGTACCAGGCTTTCAAAGCCGAACTGGATGCCGAGCAGGCCCGGGGAATGGCTCTGTACCGCGACTACCAGGCAGCCATGCAAACCGGCGACACCGCCCGGGGCAGCGCGCTGATGGAGCAGGTCCGCGCCATTTTCGACGGACAGGATATGAAGATGGAAGAGTTTGTAAAGAGTCATCCGGCTTCCTACGTCGTGCCGTTCTATTTGGGACAGATTCAGTACAGCAAAGAGGCCGATGAACTGGAAGCCCTGCTGAACGCCCTCGATCCGAAACTGAACGAGGTGGCGTCGGTTAAAAAAATGAAGGAGCGGGTGGAAAAGATGAAACGGGTGGCTGTTGGCCAGATCGCTCCCGATTTTACCCAGAATGATCCGGATGGAAACCCGGTCAAACTTTCGGATGTTTACGCCAAAAATGAATACACCCTGATTGATTTCTGGGCGTCGTGGTGCGGCCCCTGCCGCGTTGAAAACCCTAATGTGGTTGCTGTTTTTAACGACTACAAAGCAAAAGGGTTCGGGGTGTTTGGCGTTTCTCTCGACCAGGATCATGCCAAATGGGTCAAGGCGATTGAAGACGACAAGCTGGCCTGGCCGCATGTTTCCGACCTCAAATATTGGGGGAGCGAAGCGGCTGACCTTTATGCCGTGAACTCCATCCCGTCCAATTTCCTGGTCGACCGGCAGGGGAAAATCGTTGCCCGCAACCTGCGCGAACAGGCTCTCCGCGATAAAGTAGCCGAATTGCTTCCGTAACGCTCCCTTTGGCGGTAGTGCAGAAAGAGGTTCTTTCCGGAAAGCCGGGAAGAACTTTTTTTTGTGGCGCGTGACAAATTTTTTTGGCTTTGGCGCCCGATCATTCTCCCGCTGTTCGGTTTGTGAGAGTTTTCTTTTTATACTTTTACACACCCTTTTTGTCTTTATTACTTTTACTTTCATTGAAGATGGAACAGTTAACTTTGACAACACCAGCCCTGCTGTTTTCAGCCATTTCGCTGATTATGCTGGCCTACACCAATCGCTTTCTGGCCTATGCCCAGGTGGTACGCAACCTGCACAGCCATTTTAAAGAAGATCCCAACATGCTTTTGCTGGGGCAGATCAATAACCTGCGGAAACGGTTAAACCTGACCCGCTGGATGCAGATCCTGGGAATTACCAGTCTGCTGCTGTGCGTATTGTGCATGTTTTTGGTGTATGTGGCGTGGCAAACCTGGGCCGAAGCGATTTTTGGCATTGCCCTGCTGTTGCTGATCGCTTCGCTGGCCCTGTCAATCCGGGAAATCCAGATATCCGTGCGTGCGCTCGATCTGCATCTGAGCGACATGGAGGGATTGAAATGAACTACCTGGGCGAGCTGGCTGCCTTGCTGACAGCCTTTTTCTGGACAGTGACCAGTATGTCTTTCGAGGCAGCAGGTAAAAAAGTGGGTTCGCTGGCCGTTAATCTCATCCGTTTGTGGATGGCGTTTGTGATGTACGCCATTTATCTGAAAATTACCCGGGGAATGTTTATTCCGCTCGACGCCGGGCTGGAACGCTGGCTGTGGCTCAGTCTCTCGGGACTGGTAGGTTTTGTGATCGGCGATTTGCTGCTGTTTCAGGCCTACGTGGTGATCGGCGCCCGCATCTCCATGCTTATCATGTCGCTCACGCCGCCCATTGCCGCTTTTGCCGGCTGGGTCATGCTGGGCGAAACCCTTTCGCTGATGAATTGGGTGGGGATGGCCATCACCCTGTTTGGGATCAGCCTGGTGGTGCTGAAGCGGGAGAAGCCGAACGGCAACGGTGAAAAGAACCGCAAGCTGACAACGGCCTATTCGGTACAGGGGATTTTACTGGCGGTTGGCGGCGCAGTAGGCCAGGCCACCGGACTGGTGCTCAGTAAAAAGGGGATGGGCGGATATGATGCTTTTGCCTCGGCCCAAATCAGGGTGCTCACCGGAATCGTTGGTTTTACCCTGCTGTTTTTCTTTCTGAAACGGTGGGGACGGGTCGCCGCCGCTTTTCGGAACGGGGCGGCCATGAAACGAATAGCCCTCGGTTCGCTTTTTGGTCCGTTTCTGGGCGTCTCTTTTGCTCTGATTTCGGTACAACATACCCAGGCCGGAATTGCGGCTACCATCATGGCGATTGTGCCGGTAATGATTATTCCTCCGGCCGTTTTGATCTTTAAAGAACGGATCAACTGGAAAGAGGTGGTTGGCGCTTTTATCACCGTAGCAGGGGTTGCCCTCTTCTTCCTCTGAAAAAAGAGCCGGATCTTTTTGGCCCCGCTTCGTCCCGAGATTTTATTTTCCACTCTTTTCGGTTGGCAGGATTTCCGGATCAGGCGTTTTTATTTTTCCGGAAAAGAGAAGGGCCTGTCGGTTTGACAAGCCCTTCTACAGTAGTTTTATTGAACAGAAATTGGATTACCCAGTTTTTCCATCTCTTCGGTCAGATATTTTCTGAAACCTTCTTCGGTTTTCCACTGCTCTTTTTCAAGTCCCCAAACGGCTGCAAAATAGTGACGAGCCGGGATTCCATCGGCAGTTTTCTGCGAAATGTAATAGGTTTCGCTGATGATATTGCTGAAGTTTTTCTCAACCACGGTTTGATGCCCCAGCTTGAAGAAGTTGATGTCGGTCGTGCGGCCGATTTTGCCGGTTTCGTTTTCGGCAACCAGCACTGCCATTCCGAGTTCATCGTTGTTGAGCGACTGCACATCGTGGGTGCCGATGCAGGTGTAGCCGCTGCTGGTAAACTGGAACGGTTCGCGTTTGAGCAGGCTGGTGACGATACCGGTCACAACTTCTGAACCTTCGGGAGATCCCAGGAAGGTCACATCCGACTGAAACCAGTATTTGCCGGGGAAGATGGAGATTCGTTCAACTGCCGACAGGGTGTCGCCATCGACCACCCATCCGGAGTAACGTAACTCCAAAACCGACCGGACCGGTCCTTCTGTAATTTTTTGATATTCGTAACCTTCGGTAGATCCCAGCCGGAAAAGCGAGTCGTTTTTCATCAGGGCAATTCCTCCTGATCCCAGCGAACTTCCGCAGTGCAGCACATCCATTCCCCAGTCGGCCAGCTTGTGGTAGTCGCCCATTTCCGGAGTGTGGATTTTGTCAATGATCAGTTCGGGTTTCAGTTTGCCAAACAGGTCTTTCACGTTGCGGCAGTCGAAGTAGTTGCGAAAGCCGAATTTGTCATTTTCCCAGCTGACACTTTCGCCCTGGGCAATAATCCGGAAGCCCTCTTTGATAGACGGAGCCTGGTAGTTGTCAACTTCCACGAAGCTACCGTCGGGTTGTACAATACCCAGCCGTACGTTGGTCCGCTTTTCAAATTGCGGATACGCTTCCGGAGCAACAAATTCAACGGTGAGCGCCTTTTTTTCAGAGGCAGCCAGGTCGATCACCACAACCGCTTCGTCCCACACACTGTCGCCATCCAGGTCATCAACCTGCGAGGCCTGAAGTTGTCCGTCGATTTTGAATACGGGGAGTTTTCCGTCGGGCAGTTCCAGCTTCGAAGCCAGCTGGTCGCGGGTGAAAATCAGCGCCTCGTCGGGTCTTTCAACAGCCAGCGGGTTTTCAACGGTCCACTGTACCGGTTGCTGGCAGGAGAACATTCCCGTCAGAAGGATAGCTAAAAGCAGCAGTTTTGTTTTCATAGTTATTCCGGAATTTCATTTTCTCCTTTGACGTATCCGAAATTGGCGAGGATCCCGCCATCCACAAACAGGATGTGTCCGTTTACAACATTGCTGGCCTGCGATGCCAGGAACATGGCGGCGTTGCCCACATCTTCCGGTTCGCCCCAGCGGCCGGCGGGTGTGCGCATCATCACCAGGTCGTTGAACGGATGGTT
>JARKOX010000006.1 GCA_029975525.1 Prolixibacteraceae bacterium
TGTTGGGGCGGTGCACGGTCGGAGGTTTGGTGGTAAGCAGCGGCGAAACGCCTCCAATATTCGGATCAACATACCGGGAAACCTTTTCGCCGGTGCAGGCTGAAATAACTGCAGCTAAAAACAAAAAACGGAATAATCGGATTTTCATTGGGATAAGTTTTCAAAGTTTTATTGGGAAAGAATTTATTTCGGCAGACACCTTTTCAGGGAATCATTTTTATGTCATAACATTCAGGATGAGTTAATACCGGTTTTCGTAAAAATAGCAAGAAAGTGTTAAGTAGCTCCCTGTTTCTGCATCCTGCGCCCTTTTTGGGTCAAATATTTTAAAAAGCCCCTCCAACTTCTGGCCGGAAGTTAAATTTCAGGCGCTTCAACCGGCAAATTGCCGGAATAAAAATTCTACATTTGGAAAGTGTACCATTCAATTTGTCCGCGTATGAAAACCATCACCACAACGCTTCTGGCTGCAGTACTGATTTTTATGGGAACCTTTCCGGGCAGAAGCCAGGAGAGGCTGCTGCTTGGAAAAGTAACGGCTTTCGACAGCATTCCGCTCTCCAACGCCCGCGTGAAGGTTAAAAGCACCAAACAGGTGGTTTTTACCGATTCGGTGGGGTTGTTTTCGGTGCAAATCGGGAATACCGACAAGCTGCTGGTGCAGGCACGGGGTTTTTACAAACAGAATGTCAAAATTGAAGAGCCGGTGAAATATGCGCTGGTCAACCTGGCAATTATCCCCGGGGAGAAAAACCTGGACATCGCCATCGGATACGGGCACGTGAAAGACCGCGACCGGCTTTTTGCCGTCTCTTCGCTGCACAACAAAAATTTCGATTTTTCGACCTACCGTGATATTTACGATGCGATTGTCGGCCGTTTTCCGGGGGTAACCGTACGTGGAAAGGAGATCCTGATCCGCGGGTCAAAAACGTTTACGGGTAGCGAGGCCGCCCTGCTGGTGGTGGACGGGATGATCGTCGACGAAAATACGTTCGGGTCCATCTCGCCCAACGACGTTGAAAATATCAATGTGCTGAAAGACGGCAGTTCGGCAATTTACGGGTCGCGGGGCGCCAACGGCGTGGTGATTGTCGAAACCAAACGGGGTAAATAATGAACTTTCCCGGCGCAGGATTAACCCAAAATTCAGGTCCGCCGGAATCCGCTTCATTCCACAGATACAACCAACCGATATTCAGAAATCCTAAATAATCGACGTGTGAAAAAAGAACTCAACCGACGGAAGTTTATCAAAACTACGGGAGTCGTTGCCGCCGGACTGGCGCTGGCTCCTTCGGCAGCGCAGGCGGCACCGGCCTTTGATTCGAAAGGGCTGCCCACCGCTGTTCTCGGAAAAACCGGTGTCCGAATCCCGCGGATGGTGTTGGGAACCGGCAGCCGATTTATGGCCATCGAAGAGGACAAAGGGCTTGAAATCCTGGAGTATGCCCTTGACAACGGGCTGTATCACTGGGATACCGCCAACATTTACAAAAACGAGGTACAATTCAGCGAAGAGCGGCTGGGGAAAATATTAAAATCGCGCCGCAGCCAGGTTTTCCTCTCCACAAAAGTTTCCGAACGCTCC
>JARKOX010000010.1 GCA_029975525.1 Prolixibacteraceae bacterium
GCTTTTTCGTCGAGGAATTCTTTCAGTTCCGAAATATTCATTCCACAATAATTCCGTCTTTGATGTGAATGATACGGTCGGAACGTTCGGCGAAGCTGTCGTCGTGGGTAACGATGATGAACGTTTGCCCCAGTTCGTTGCGGAGGGTGAAGAAGAGGTCGTGAAGGTCGTTTCGGCTGGCCGAGTCGAGGTTTCCCGAAGGTTCGTCGGCCATAATTACCGAGGGCTGGTTGATGAGCGCCCGCGCCACGGCTACCCGCTGTTTTTCGCCCCCCGACAGCTGGGAGGGTTTATGTGCCAGGCGGTCGGAAAGACCAAGGTAGGCGAGGAGTTCGCGCCCCTGCTTTTCGGCTTTCGATTTTGGTTGTCCGGCAATAAAAGCAGGGATGCACACATTTTCGAGTGCCGAGAACTCGGGCAGCAGGTGGTGAAACTGGAACACAAAACCGATCTCGCGGTTGCGAAAGCGGGCCAGCTCGTTGCTGTTGAGCGCCGATATTTTCTGGTTGTTGATGTAGATTTCGCCTGCGTCGGGCTGGCTGAGCGTTCCCAGGATCTGCAGGAGAGTGGTTTTTCCGGCGCCGCTGGCACCCACAATCGAAAAGAGTTTGCCTTTCGGAATCTCCAGGTTGATGCCTTTGAGAACCTGCAACTGGCCGAACGATTTTTTTATGTTTTCAGCTTTAATCACTCAACTGGGTATTGTTCGGAAAACGGACGCCTCCGGATTTGGGCCAAAGCGGTTTTCCCCGGGTTGGCCCAAATTCGCCCGAAAGGGGCTCTCAATCTTTGAACTGATCGGTAACTTCCTGTTCGAGCTGGGAAGTCTCTTTGGTCACTGCCGAAGAAATTTCATCGATGTCTCTTTTTACATCCGAAGTACTTTCATTGATTTCCCGCTTGATTTCGTTGGTTGCCTTTTTAAATTCCCGCATTCCCTTTCCCAGGGTTTTGGCAATATCGGGAATTGCTTTCGATCCGAAGAAAAGTAACGCCAAAAGGAAAACCAGTACTATCTCTCCGCCACTTATCATTTTTCAGTTTTTAAAATGTTCGATTTATAAACCTGTTGTTGCAAAAATGAAAACGAACGATTACAGCTGTTTGGCAACTTCAATTTCCTGGAAGGCTTCGATGTTGTCGCCGATCTTCAGGTCATTGAAATTGTCGATGTTCAAGCCGCATTCGTAGCCGTTTTTCACCTCTTTTACATCGTCTTTGAAACGTTTCAGCGAGCCGAGGTTGCCGGTGTAGATCACAATTCCGTCGCGAATGACCCTGATTTTGGAGTTGCGGGTGATCTTTCCGTCGCGGACAATACATCCGGCAACGGTACCCACTTTGGTAACCCGGAAAGTTTCCAGAATTTCAAGTGTTCCGGTAATCTCTTCTTTGATGTCGGGCGAAAGCATACCGGCCATTGCCGCTTTTATTTCGTCGATGGCATCGTAGATGATCGAGTACAACCGGATGTCGATCTGCTCTTTTTCGGCCAGTTTACGGGCATTGAGCGACGGACGTACCTGGAAGCCGATGACGATGGCTTCGGAAGCCGATGCCAGCATGATATCGGACTCGGAGATCTGTCCAACCGCTTTGTGAATGACGTTGATCTGGATTTCCGGGGTAGAGAGTTTGATCAGAGAATCCGAGAGTGCTTCGATCGATCCGTCCACGTCGCCTTTTACAATCAGGTTCAGCTCCTGGAAGTTGCCAATGGCAATCCGGCGTCCGATCTCGTCCAGCGTAATATGTTTCTGGGTGCGCATGCCCTGTTCGCGGGCCAGCTGCTCCCGTTTATTGGCGATCTGGCGGGCTTCCCGTTCGGTTTCCATGACATTGAATTTGTCGCCTGCCTGCGGGGCACCGTTGAGTCCCAGGATAATAACCGGTTCGGAAGGTCCGGCCTTTTCAATGCGTTGGTTCCGCTCGTTGAACATGGCTTTGACGTGTCCGAAATACTGGCCGGCCAGCATCATGTCGCCCGCTTTCAGGGTACCGGCCTGGATGAGGACTGTAGCCACATAACCGCGGCCGCGGTCGAGCGATGATTCGATGATGGTTCCGTTTGCCCTTTTGTTGGGGTTGGCTTTCAGATCGAGGATTTCGGCTTCCAAAAGAACTTTTTCCAGCAGCTCTTCCACGCCGATTCCTTTTTTGGCGGAAATGTCGTGCGACTGGTATTTGCCGCCCCATTCTTCAACCAGGAAATTCATATTGGCCAGTGATTCCTTGATTTTTTCAGGATTGGCACTGGGTTTATCAATTTTGTTGATGGCAAAAACGATCGGCACACCTGCCGCCATCGCGTGGTTGATTGCCTCAACGGTTTGTGGCATCACGTTATCGTCGGCTGCGACAATGATAATGGCAATGTCGGTAACCTGTGCTCCGCGGGCACGCATGGCGGTAAATGCTTCGTGGCCGGGCGTGTCGAGGAAGGTGATCTGCCGTCCGTCTTTCAGTTTTACGTTGTAGGCGCCCACGTGCTGGGTAATTCCACCGGCTTCCCCGGCAATTACATTGGCGCTCCGGATGTAGTCGAGCAGCGAGGTTTTCCCGTGGTCAACGTGTCCCATCACGGTTACGATCGGCGGGCGTGATTTCAGGTCTTCTTCCTTGTCGACCTCTTCTTCAATGGCTTCCTGGATTTCGACGCTGACAAATTCAACTTTGTAGCCAAATTCGTCGGCCACAACCGACATGGTTTCGGCGTCGAGGCGCTGGTTGATGGAAACAAACAGCCCCAGGCTCATGCAGGAGGAGATGACCCGCGTAACCGGAACGTCCATCATGGCGGCCAGCTCGTTGACGGATACAAATTCGGTGATCTTCAGAACATTTTTTTGCTGATCTTTGAATTCGGCTTCGGCCTGGGCGCGCTCGCTGAGGATGGCCCGTTTTTCGCGACGGTATTTGGCTCCTCTCGATTTGCCGCCTTTGGTGGTCAGGCGGGCAAGGGTATCTTTAATCTGCTTCTGAACATCTTCTTCGTTAACCTCTTTTTTGAGCGGTTTTTTCTTTCTGCCCAGGAGTTTTTTAGCCTCTTCGGGACGACGACGTTCTTCCTGCGGTTTGGCTGCCACATTCACCCGTTCGGTATCTTTCTGGATACGTTTTCTCCGTTTCTTGCGCTGCTGGCGATCGGCTTCCGAACTCTTTTTGTCTTTCTCGGCCGGGAGTTCAATTTTCCCGACGATCGTGGGGCCGGCCAGCTTTTCGGCCCGGGCCTTGATCAGCTCGACCGGCTGAGTTCTGGGCTCGGTTTTGGACTGGGCTGCCGGAGCTGCCGACTGCGCGGGCGCCTGCTGGCGCTGGGCTTCACGCTCGAGGAAGCGTTGTTTACGCTCTTTCTCCCGTTCTTCGCGGCTTTTTTTGGCAGGCCTCGTTTTTTGATTGATATTCTGAAGGTCGATTTTTCCGACCACTTTTACATCGTCGACTTTAGGAATGTCGGTTTTGATGTGTTGCTGAACCGTTTTTGCCACAGGCTTCTTCTCTTCGGGTTGTTCTTTTTTTACTTCAACAGGTTTGGGTTTTTCTTCCGCCAGTGGCCCTGGTGCGGGTTTTTGAACGGGAGCAACAGGTTTTTCAGTTTTTGGTGGTTCCGGTTTTACGGTCAACGGCTCTTCGGCAGGCTTTTCCACCGGTTTTTCCACCGGTTTTTTCTTCTGGCTCAGGCTGTCGATATCGATTTTACCCAGGATTTTAAGTTTTTCAGCTGGTTTTTCCCGGAAAATTTCCTCTTTGGGTTCGGGGGTTTTTTCTTTAGCTTTGGGTTTAGGCTGCTCAGAAATGATCTTTTTCAGGTCTGAGATTTCAAAATCCTCATCCGGTTCCTCTTCGAACGGCTCCTCTTCCTGGAGGTCGTCGATGGAGATGCTCTCTTTTTTGGGGCGGTGGATCCGGAGGTTAATTTTCTCCGACTCCCTTTTCAGGCTAATATCGCTTTTGTATTCTTTTTCCAGCAAAAGAATTGCTTCTCCCGAAACTTTGGTGTTGGGATTTGAGTCAATATCAAAACCTTTTTTGTGCAGAAATTCGACGATTGTCTGAATTCCCACATTGAATTCTCTGGCCAGTTTACTAAGTCGCTGTGCGTTGCCTAAAACCATATAAAACCTTTAATTTATTAAGCTACTGACTCTTGATCAGTAATTTTTTGCAATGTTAGTTTCAAAATGTGGATTCCCCAACAGAAACCAACCATATTTTGAATCTTTTATTCAAATTCGGACCGGAGGATACGCCGTACTTCGTCGATGGTCTCTTCTTCGAGGTCGGTACGTTTGATCAGGTCTTCGCGCGACATGTTCAACACATTTTTGGCGGTATCGCAGCCGACTGCCTTCAATTCGTCGATGATCCAGCTTTCAATTTCATCGGCAAATTCTTCGAGGTTGACATCTTCGTCGTCCTCGGCAACTTCACGGTAAACGTCGATTTCGTAGCCGGTCAGCTGGCTGGCCAGCTTAATGTTGAGGCCTCCTTTTCCGATGGCCAGCGAAACTTCCTGCGGCTTCAGGTAGACGTCGGCTTTTTTATCGGCTTCGTGAATCCGGATGGAGGTTATTTTGGCCGGATTCAACGCCCGCTTGATAAACAGCTGGACGTTGGGCGAATAGTTGATCACGTCGATGTTTTCGTTGCGCAGTTCGCGGACGATGCCGTGGATGCGGGAGCCTTTCATGCCCACGCAGGCGCCAACCGGGTCAATACGTTCGTCGTAGGATTCTACGGCAACTTTGGCCCGTTCGCCCGGTATCCGGACTATTTTTTTAATGGTGATCAGTCCGTCGAAGATTTCGGGAATCTCCAGCTCGAAAAGTCTTTCCAGGAAGACCGGCGAGGTGCGTGAAAGGATGATCAGCGGCGTGTTGTTGCGCAGTTCAACCTTGTAGACGATGGCCCGCAGGGAGTCGCCTTTCCGGAAATAGTCCGACGGGATCTGTTCGCTTTTGGGGAGCAGCAGTTCATTTCCTTCGTCGTCGAGCACCAGGATCTCTTTTTTCCAGACCTGGTAAACTTCGCCGGTTATAATATCTCCGATTTTTCCTTTGTATTTGGAGTAAATGTTGTCTTTTTCCAGTTCCAGGATTTTGCTGGCCAGGTTTTGGCGCAGGTTCAGGATGGCCCGGCGGCCAAAATCAATCAGTTTTACTTCGTCGGTCACATCTTCGCCAACTTCATAGTCTGAGTCGATTTTTTTGGCATCGGTAAGCCTGATCTGGGTGGCCGGGTCTTCAAACTCGTCGTCTTCAACCACTACACGGTTCCGCCAGATTTCAAAGTCGCCTTTGTCAATATTAATAATCACGTCGAAGTTTTCGTCGGTGCCAAACTGACGGACCAGCACGCTCCGGAATACATCTTCCAGCACGCTCATCATCGTTACGCGATCGATGTTCTTTAGTTCCTTGAATTCGGAAAAGGTATCTATCAGATTAATGTTTTCCATAGTTCCGGGCATTATTTAAACGAAATAATAACTTTTGCTTTTTTAATTTCTTCGTAAGTAAAAGTAAGGGTCCGGACAACTTCCTGTTTTCTGCGCTCTCCTTCTTTTTTCTCCTTACTAACGGTTTCAAAAACAATACTCGAATCGGTGGCTTCAACTAATCGCCCTTTCAGAACGGCGTTCTGAGTGGTGACCAGTTCAATCTCACGTCCTGTATTTTTGATGAACTGCTGTTTAACCTTGAAGGGCTGGTCCAGTCCTGCCGAAGAAACCTGCAGCTCAAAATCTTCCTGCTCACGATCGAGGTTCGATTCGATGTGCCGGCTCATGGCCACGCAGTTGTCGATAGTTACCCCCTGGAAACTATCAATTTCCACATGAATAATGTTGGTCGGACTCACGGTCAGATCTACCAGAAACATCTCCGGCCCAAGCTTTTCATGTACCAATGTGGCTATTTTTTCTTTCGCAATCATTTCTTTCCAACAAAATAGGGGACTTCGGGTCCCCTACACAGGTTTCTTCAAATTTTCGCCGCAAAAATAATAATTAATTTGGAAATATTCAAAACAAGGAATGGATAATTGATTGATTTTAAGGAGTGAGATATTTGTTGAAACAGACCTTTCGGAAAGTCTGTTTCAACAGGTTCAGGAAAAACAGAGGAGGTACCGCAAAAGAAGATCATTTGTGAATAAAACTTTTATACATTTGTGATTTTAAATGATTTAAGTGGCATCAATCCAGCGAAATAAGAAGAAAATCATTAATGATCCGGTTTTCGGATTTATCAACATTCAGTCCGACCTGGTTTTTGACCTTCTCGAACATCCCTATTTTCAGCGCCTTCGGCGTATCAAGCAGTTGGGTCTTTCGTTTCTGGTTTTTCCGGGGGCTAACCACACCCGTTTTGAGCACACCCTGGGGACGGTTTATTTAATGTCGCAGGCCATCAGTGTGTTGCGTCTGAAAGGGCACGAGATTACCGAAGAAGAGGCCGACGCCGTTACGCTGGCTATTTTACTGCATGATATTGGACATGGCCCTTTTTCGCATGTGCTGGAAAACGCGCTGGTGGGTATTCCGCACGAAGAGATTTCACTGCTGCTGATGCAGGAACTCAACCGTGAATTTGACAATCAGCTGGAAATGGCCGGGTTGATTTTTCAGAACAAATATCCCAAGAAGTTTCTGCACCAGCTGGTCTCCAGTCAGCTGGATATGGACCGGCTCGACTATCTGGTGCGTGACAGTTTTTTTACGGGAGTGGCCGAAGGGGTGGTGGGAATCGACCGGATCATCAAAATGCTGGATGTTTGGAATGACCAGCTGGTGGTTGAGTCGAAAGGAATTTATTCCATCGAAAAATTTTTAATTGCCCGCCGGCTGATGTATTGGCAGGTGTACCTGCACAAAACCGTGCTGGCGGCCGACAAGATCCTCATTAATATTTTAAAACGGGCACGCGAGCTGGGCCTCTCGGGGCAAACGGTTTTTGCAACCCCCTCGTTCAGGGTTTTTCTCGAAAGAAACTTTACACTCGACGATTTCAGAAATAACCTGCAGGTGGAAGGGAAGCCGCTGATCCGACATTTTGCCAGCCTCGACGATACCGATATTTTGGCTTCGGTAAAAGCCTGGGAAAGTCATCCCGACAAGATTTTGTCTCTCCTGGCCAACGCATTGACCAACCGGAAGCTTTTTGCCGCCAAAATTGCCGAACGGCCGTTTTCGGCTACCCGGATTGCCGCGGTACAGAAGGAGGTTTGCCGCTTTTATGGGGTTTCCAAGGCCGAAGCTTCCTACCTGTTTATGCACGGCGAGGTGAGTAACCGTGCCTACAGCGAACAAAACGACCATATCCTGATCCTCGGCAAAAGTGGTAAAACCAAGGATATCAGGCAGGCTTCCGATATCGACCTCTCGGCGTTGTCGAAAACTGTCCGCAAATTTTACCTGTGTTACCCGAAAGAATTGGTGTTTAATTAATTTAAATCTATTTTTGCAACG
>JARKOX010000039.1 GCA_029975525.1 Prolixibacteraceae bacterium
ATTTCTTACCGGATGATATAAAATCCGTTGTTGATCTTATCAATCTTAGTCCCCGACACTTTGCCCAGGTATTCAAACACCTCTTCCTTCTCCTTGTTAAGATCCAGTTTTCCGCTGATTTTGACAGAACCTGCCAGGGGATTTCCGTAATCTACCCGGAGATTGTAATATCGTTCCACTTTTTTGATAATAAGGTTTAAATCGACCTGGTCGAAGCTCAGCAAGCCCTGGGTCCAGATGGTATAGTAACCGGCATCTACTTCATAAACTTTGGCTTCGTTGTTTGTTTTGTTAAAGGCGCCCATCTGGTTTGGTTTCAGCACAATCTCTTTTTCAAACAGCCCGGCCTGATGACGGCGCAGGGAGACACTCCCGGCTTTCAGCACCGTTTGAACCACATTGTCTTCCGGATAAGCCGAAATATTAAACTGGGTACCCAGCACTTTTACATCGACTGAGGTGGTTTTTACGACAAACGGTTTTTCCCTGTTTTCCGCCACATCGAAAAAGGCCTCTCCAAAGAGGGTGACTTCCCGCGTTTTATCTCTGAACAGGGAAGGATAAATCAAGCGGCTGCCGGCATTGAGCCAAACCACCGTATTGTCGCTGAGGATAACTTTCGACCGGCTTCCGTAAGGAATCACCAGCTGATTGATTTCCGGAATGTTGTGGGCAACCGCCAGGCGGATCAGGCTGTCGTTGTTGAGCAGGATTTGCCCCGCCCGCGAATAGTCGAGCGTAGGATTGGTACTTTGTAAACCGACATTTCTTCCCTGCGGCAATAGCAATACCGGCTCATTCAACTCGGCAGGCGACAAAACCTGACTGACTAAAGCCGGCGAAGTGGCTTCATTTTTCATCAGAAAATAAACAAGCCCCCCGCCAATACCAAAAAAGATCAACGAAATGGCGGCATACCGGAAAACAGATAAAAAAAACTTGCGGCAATATGGCTGTCGTTTCTCTATTGCTAACCGGTGAAGAATGGAAGCCGACAACTCCTTTTTTTCTTCAGCGGAAAGCCGTTCGGCCGGAACCCGGAAAATACGGAGTTGTTCCTTCAGGGCTGTCAGCTGGTCGGCCTCTTCCGGATGGCTGGCCAGGTAGTCTGACCAGTATTGTTCAATTTCCATGTTGGTATCGAAAACCCACCGGATGAACAATGGGTTTTCAATCATTCTCTCCAAAAAATCCATAAATAAAAATCTTGCTTCTTGTATTCCTAAGAGCAAGAAACAGAAGAAAAGGGACAGGTAAGAAGGATCTTTTTTTATGCTTTACAACACATCAGAAACAACTCCATCAGTTTTACACTGTAATTTTCGCGGAGTGACTGAAGTAAACGGTAGAGCTGCTTTTTGACGGTGTCGGGTTTTAGATTCAGGATTTCCCCGATTTCAGCATAATTGAGCCCGCTGGTGAATTTGAGGAATATCAGTTCGCGTTTGGTGTCATCCAGGTTTTGAAGGATTCTTTTAACCGACTCCTGCCGCTTCATTTCCGACTCTTGCTGAAAATAATCCTCTTCGAAGTTAAAATTCAGGTTGAAAACTGTAAAATCTTCAGCTGGCAGATGCTGCAGCTGACGGGCAAGCCGGATCTTCCGGATCAACAAATGTTTGAGCGTTTTATATACATAGAATT
>JARKOX010000052.1 GCA_029975525.1 Prolixibacteraceae bacterium
GATCAGCGGGTAGCTGACGATAATTCCGGTAATGATCCCGAGAATCCCGATGAATAACGTTTCGAAAAAGAGGATGGCGGCCAGCCTCGATTTCTGCATTCCCACGGCAACCATAACGCCAAACTCTTTTTTCCGTTCGGCAATCATCATCATCATGGTGGCCAGGATGCCGAAACCGATAACCAGGTAGAGGATCGCTTTCATGAGCATTCCGCTGGCGCGGTCACTTTCGATCTGCTGCACAATTTCGGGCTGCATCTCCTCCCAGCTCATTACGGCGAGCGGCTGGGCAACCTCACCTTTCAGCTAGCGGAGGAGCGACCGCAGGGCCTGGTTGTTTTCCACATTCACCACCAGCGAGGTGATTTTTCCGGGCATGGAGAAGAACTCCTGGCAGGCAGAAAGGTCCATATACACAACCAGTTTATTCAGTTCGGGCGAGGCGTGTGTGACCAGTCCGCGGATCGGGAATTTTCCGGCAGCTGCCACCCCGTGAAACCCCTGTCCGATCATTACCAGCGTGTCGTTGAGGCCGACGTTCAGGTAGGCGGCCAGTCCTTGTCCGATCACCACCCCGCGGTCGCCCGGCAGCAGGTAACGGCCGGTTTGGATACGGTTGCTGATACCGGTCCACTGGTCTTCCCGCACCGGATCGATCCCGAAAATCATGGCGCCTTTGGTGAGGTTTTCCGACGAGGCCAGGGCAAACGATTCCAGCCGCGGGAAAACCATTTTTACTTCGCGGTGCCGGCCAATTGAGTCGGCCAGCTCCGGCCGGTAATCAAAGGAGTTGTTGAGACTTTTGTTTGCCCAGTAATCCTGGTGGTGCACCTGGAGGTAGCCGGAATAGAACTTCACCACGATTTCGACCATTTTTTTGTATGAGCCTTCCTGCATCGAAGTCATGTAGGCCGAAAACAGGACGCCGAAAAAGATGGAAGCAACCGTGATGAGGGTCCGGCGGCGGTTGCGCCACAGGTTGCGCCAGGCAATTTTAAGGTTTGTTTTCACACGCTTGAATTTTGGTCGTTTCACCGGCAGGCGGAATCTTTTATCGGATTTTTTTCATGTTTTGCTGCGAAAAGAAGGCTTCGTCCAGTTTGACATTGAATTTCATCCGGTCGAAGTTCATCACGGTTTTTTGCCCGGGTTTGTCCGCCGGGATCATCTCCAGGTGGGTCGGCATCATCCGGTCGTCCATTTTTTTGATGTTACTCAGGATTTCGGTGTTGACCAGGAAACCGTCTTCATCGAAATATTCGGCTTTCAGCCAGAAATAGTCCTCCCGGCTTACCCACATAAGGATTTTTCCCCACACCACGGCGGCATTTTCGAGTGGCACCAGTTCAATTTTCCAGCATGGGTAGCCGGCCAGCTGCTCCGCTCCGGCCAGCCGGTGGGTGTAATCTTTTACCAGCGACGATTCGCGCACCAGGTCGTCGTTGGTGAAGTCGGAGCCCATCCACGACTGCATCATCATCGAGGGAGGGATTTTTATCATCCGTTCGATGGCGGGGACCCAGTTCCACATTTCGTTTTTCCGTTTCAGAAAAACCTGCCCCTGCTCTTTGGCGGGAGCGGTGATGTAGATCAGCGAGTAATCGTTGCCCAGCGACCAGGTTTTCATCGATACGGTGCGCGACCAGCCGGGGCGGACAATGGTCATGGTCATTTCACCCTGGCTCGACTGCCCCCGGAATTTTTCGTCGGCCCGGCGAACGATCTCTTCAACATCCTGCGCCGCCAGAAATCCGGAGCCGAGCAGCAGCAGAGTGGTCAGGAATTTTATTCTCATCGGATAGCGGTGTTTAGTAAGAGCTCTTTCAGCTGTTTTTTGAAGTTTTCAACCGCGTCGGGCGGGAACAACTCCGGAGCAAAAACATATTGCATGGCAAATCCCTTCATCACCGAAGAGGCCAGCAACAGGTTGGTAGCCGGGTCTTTGGGGCCGCAGCGGCTGAAAAAGCGCGTCAGGATCTCCTGGTTTTTGCGGATCGTGCCCAAGGTTTGCGGCCGGCTCACCAGTTCAAAAACCGCCGGCTGCAACGACAGCTGGAAATAGAGTTTCCAGAAACGCCGTTTTTGCTGCAGCGATTCAAAAAGGGTGTCGAAGAAGGTTTCGGCTTCCCCGACGGAGATCTCCCCGTCGTGATCGGGATCGAGCATGTCGGTCACCTCCTGGGCGAGCTGCCTGAAAAGCTGTGTCAGCAGCGCTTCCTTACTCTCGAAATAGTTGTAGAGAAGCCCTTTGGAGATTCCGGCTTTTTGGGCGATCTGGCTGATGGCGGTGGCATGGTAGCCCTTTTCGGCAAACAGTTCGAGTGCTGTGTCGAGAATGAGCTTCCGTTTCTCCTGGCGGATCTCCTGAAACTGAAAAGCGGTGCGCGGCGACATGTCGGTTTTTGACTGAACGGTAAGTCAAAATTAAAACACAATTTTTAAAAATGATCCGCGTCAGTTGAAAAAAATATTCAGGCAGAGCCGTTTAGGCGCACCCTTCTGCCCGGGGGCGGCAGGTCCCGACCGTTAACGGGACTGCTGCACCTCTTTGATCATCCGGTTTACAATTCCGGCCCAGATATAGGTTTTGTGGTGTCCGCCCCAGAGGGTGTCGGGACTGTAGAATTCCCACAGGTTATGGTCCTTCTCCAGCCGGTCGGTCATTACAGCCGAAACTTTGTCAACCAGTTCGCGGGCCTCTGCCTGGTACCCATATTGGAGCAGTCCCTGCATGACCAGGTAGTTCCACTGTACCCACACCGGACCGTTCCAGTACCCTTTGTCGTTGTAGTAAGGGTCGTCGGCTGCCAGCGACGGGATGCCATATTTCCGCCAGAATTTTTCCGGATTGGTCAGGTGGGCGGTCAGAGCAGCGGCCTGTTTTTCATCGGCAATGCCTGCCCACAACGGCAGAAACCCGATGATCTCCATTCTTTTCAGATCGTTGGGCGTTTTAGAAGTGAAGGAGTGGTCGCTTTTGTTTACGTTGTAGAAAAATCCGGTCTCTTCATCCCAGCAGTACTGGTTGATCAGGGCGGCGCGCCGGGTGTGGTCGGCTTTCCATTTTTCGGCATCGGCTTCCAGCTGCAGTTCGCGGGCCATTGCTTCGAGCGATTTGGCTTCCATCACCAGCATGCAGTTGAGGTCGAGCGCTTCGAAGCCGGCGGGCCAGCCCACTTCGTCCCAAACCGCCACCAGCGCATCACGGACCGATTCGAGGATGGCATGTCCGCCCCATTCACAAAGGCCGTCGCCGTCTTTGTCGCGGTTGGCCGTGTAGAAGTTATAGAAACGGACCGATGATTCGTACATCTCCTTCAGGAAGTTTTTGTCCTGTGTCATGCGGTAAACTTCCCAGTTGAGCCAGGAGTACCAGGGCGCCGAGGAGGTGAGTTCACCGTTGTGTTCGATAATTTCATCCAGGAAAGACCCTGTCCGGTAGTTGATGTAGCCGTTGGGGTACTGCCGCTGGCGGTACACCCGCTGGGAGTTCATGGCGCCCTGCGGATCGACATCGGCGTAGGCAAGCATCACGATACTTTCATGAAAGACTTGTCCGCCGTGGCCCCAGCCCCAGGTAGGCTCACGGGAGAAAACATAGTAGTTGTAGTCGGATTTGGCCTGGGGAGGATAGAAACATTGCCGCATCATGTTGACATTGCTCCAAAAGAGGGCCTCTTGTTTTTCGTCCCGGAATGGAAATGTTTTCACCTGGGCGAGCTGTTTTTGATTGGTTTTCAGAAAAGGTTTCAGATCCAGCTTTTGCAGCTCTTGGGCGGCCCGCAGCAGGCTGTCGGGGTTCTCTTTCAGGGGAGCGACCGACCGGATTACCCTGGTTTGAAAGGAGCCTCCGGCCGGGAGGTTCAGTTTTTTCCGCATCGAAAGGATACGGGCGTTTCCGGGTGCGGCTGCCGGAACCGTCCCGCGGGTCGCGTACTGGATGAAGTTATCATTCGGGATATTCACCACTTCCCGGGAGTGTATTCCCATTTTCCCGTTTAACGAACAGGTAACGACATATCCGTAGGAACGACCTTCGTGCGCGGTGCGGTCGGAAAAGAACGGCCTGCTGAGCGAATGGGCCACCCGCCGGTAAACGGTTTCGGGATAGGCGCGCCGGTAAACCGAGAAGGTCGCTCTGTCGTCCGGACTGGTCCACTCCACCTGGTTATTTTGGAAGGTGATGGTTTTGACAACCGGGAGTTCAGCGTCGGTGAGGCGGAGGTCGCACCGTTCGGTGGCGCCTTTGAAGAAGCCGGTCTGGACAGCCTGCCGGTCGAGAGTTTCGTTGTAGCCGGTCAGCCGGTATTTCCGGGCGGTGGAGTCGATATTACCTCCTTCGGTGCGGAAATAGCCGCCGGGCTCAAAAGTGGGCTGGGTCGATCCCCACACGCTGCTGTTTTCGGTAATCATCACCGTTTCATTGTCGTCGAGGATGAGTTGCAGCCGGTTGACCGGCGCGCTTCCGGTGAGGCGTTCTCCGCCGGGCGAAAAGAGCCGGCCGGTGAGCTGCCGGACCGGTTGCCGGGAGAGAAAAATTTCGGAAGGGAGCATGGGCGATTCGCCTTTTTCGCTGGCAAAGGCCAGGTATTCTTCGGCCTGCGAGGTCAGCATAAAGATATTGCGGATGCTGTCGGTGTAGGGCAGGTCGTGCGAAAGGGTCCAGCCGTCGGGGTACTCTTCGTGGGAGAAAGCGATCAGGTTCTCCTCCGGAGTGAAATTGACGGAGTGAAAAGTACGGCTGTTGCTTCTCATGAAAGGGAATATTTCCACCTCAGCCGCTGCTTTTCCCTGGTTGGAAACGGTGATATCGAGCAGGGCAGACCGTGACGAGTAGGTCATAAAAACGGAAGCGACCCGGATTCCCTCGAAAGGTTCAAATTCATATTTTACCAGATCGGGGTAGGAAGCGGTGATGACCGGCGGACGGTGCATGTCGGCAATGCGGCCGACCCATTTTCCCTCTTTTCTGAAGCCAAGGCAGATGTCGCCGCCGGTATCGGTGATAAAATCTGCACCCGTCGAATCGTTGTCGTACCGGAATTCATACCCTTCGTCAAGAATAAAATCCGACCGTTCCTGGGCGGCGGCATAGGTGGTGTAGAGCGGGAAATTTTTTCCGGCCTGCAAAGAAGACAAAAAGGAGTTTTTGGGTTGACAGGAAAAAAGAAGGGCTACTAAAATCAGTGGGAAAAAGGTCCGTTTTTTCATCCGTATAAATTTTCAAAGTTATTTTCTGCCATCACCGCATCAGGGTCAGCTTCTTCATCCAACCCTTCTGCGAACGGGACAGCCATTTTTGCCTCTGGGTTTTCGCTTTGATGACGATTTTTATGGCTGATCCGGTTAAAAGCCTGCCGGACTGCTGCCCGGCAGACTGTGGATATTGGTTAAGGATTTATTCTGACTACCGGAAATTCGGCGATCCGTAACGTAGAACAGCCGTAAGGGATCAGGGTGATCTCTTCGGGAGCATCGGTTTTCAGCTGATACTGAGGGCTGTAGGGAAGCGGGCCGGCCGAGCCGTTGTAGGTGGTCCAGAAGGGGATCTTCACCCCTTTAGTTTTGATCTCCACCGGACAGTTTTCCGGGTTCCAGGGATAGGCGCCGGTTGTTTTGCGGTTTACCACCACGAAATTTTCTGCCGGATTTTTCAGTGAAGATTCAATCAGGCCGTAGTTCCAGGGGGTGGTGGGTTCCACTTCGTAATAGAATTTTCCGTACCGGTCGTTGTTGTCTACCTTTTTCCAGCTTTCCCCGATTTTGAGAACGAAGGTCAGCGGGCCGCGTTCAATGGCGGCTGAGTTTTCGTGCCAGCGGCTGCTTTTCAGGGCCATGGGCAGGATGAGTTCCACCACATCGCCATTTTTCCATTCGCGTTTGATTTTTACGATCTGGTTTCCGTCGTACTCCTCCCAAACTACTCCGTTGATTTTGACGGAAGCCTTGTCGCACCAGGCCGGGATCCGCAGGTGGAACGGGAATCTGGCGGTTTTTTCCGTCGAAAAGGTGAATTTGATATTTTCTCCGAAGGGATAGCTGGTCTCTTCTTTCACGCTGACGGTAATTCCGCCGGCAACTTTGGCGGTTACATTGGACGGGGCGTACACCAGGGCGGCAATTCCCCTGTCGGCGGTGGCATACCAGAGGTTCTGGGTAAATTTGGGCCATCCCTGGTGCATGTTGGAGGTACAGCATGGATAGCCGGTGAGCACGCCAAAAAGTTGTGCGGTTCCTTCGTAGGCGGTATTAAAATTTCGCGGCTGACGGGTAACCATCACCTGGTTGGCCTGCTGGTAATACTGGCGGCTGTCGTAATTGTCGGTGGCCTGCGTGGGAAGCGCATTGAAAGCCACCTTTTCGAGCTGGTCGGCAAATGATACGTCGCCGGTTATCGGAAGGACCGTTTCCATGGAGAACATCATTTCAACGGCGGTACACAGTTCGCTTCCCTGGGTGGGGTTGGTGCCATGCATCAGCTCATCGGCGCCATACAGACCGTGCGGGAGGCCATGGTACAGGCGCAGGTCGGCTAACCCCTTTTTTACCGCCTCCACATATTTCGGATGGCGGCTTTGCTGGTAATAAACGATGGGCTCTTTCATGGCCTGGGCAACATTTACACAATGGAAGCTCCATTGTTTGGTGAGGTCTCCGTTCAGGAAGGCGTCAGTCCAGTTGATGGTCTGGTGGTGGATCAGCTCTCCGAGGTTCAGCAGGAATTTTTCACCGGTCAGGTTGTAAAGCCAGTACACCACAGCCAGGTTGTCGCCGCCGCGGTCCATTCCCCAGTGTGTCCAGTTGTTGAGCGGTTTTTGCGGAAGCTCCTGGAGCTGGTAGCGAAAGTAGTTCAGCATCAGTTTGATTACGCGTTCGTCGCCGGTGGCGGAGTAGTATTGTTGCAGAATTTTCAGCATCACCATTTTGGGCCACCAGTCCTGCGCGTTGGTACGTTGCAGGCCGGGTTCATTGGGGCGGTCGGTATCCGGGCCGAAGTAGCCGTTTGGTTTCTGGCTCTGAATCGCCCATTCGATCCAGGGTTTGGTCTTTTCGATCAGGGCTTTGTCATTGAGCAGGTAGGCGAGGGGGAGTAATCCGTCGATCCAGTAAGGACCACGTTCCCACACATCGCCATCGCCACCCAGCCAGCCGTTTCGTTTTCCCATCACTTCCTGGTAAATGACATCCAGGTTGCCGGTTAATCCGTTTTGCTGACGGATCAGCTGCTCTTTCAGCCAGCCATCGGGTTTTATGGCGCCCAATGGAAGTTCCAGATAGGGTTTTTCGATCAGAGGCGCGCGGTTGTTGAGGTAGAGTGCAGCATCCGGCGCCGGTTGCTGGGACTTGAGCGGGGAGAGCGCCATACCAAACAGTACGGTCACAATTAATCTGTTGATCTTCATGTTGATTTGGTTTGATGTTTTGTCATAAAATAGTTAATAAGCATCTTTCACACACCGGAAGCCGACGGTGGCATTTCTTTCGAAACCTTCGGAAATGCGGAGCAGATACTGCCGGTAGTGTAACTCCCGCGGGCCTCCCTGCACATACCACCAGCTCGACGAAGGTTTGAAATAGCTGCCCCCTTTGAGGATGATGTAGCGGTAGCTTCCGTTGGCATACAAATCGTTGGTCAGCTGCCACACACAACCTGTCAGGTCTTCCAGTCCGAAAGGATTGGCGCCTTTCGGATATTTGCCTACCGGATAGGGTTTGCCATCGCCCAAGTTACAATGTTTTGGATCAATTCCTTCGATGTTGGAGACGGTGAGGGTGCCGGTGATCTCCTGCAAAACCCGTTTTACCGGTTTTTTCTGAATCCAGGGCCATTCGTTACCTGCCGGCGTTTGGGCGGCATACTGCCATTCCACCTCGGTGGGCAGCCGTTTGCCACACCAGGCGGCATAAGCCTGCGCATCTTCATACGACAGGTAAACGACCGGGTAGTTCTCCTGTCCGGCGGGGATTTTGCCGCCACTCCAGTGTTTCAGGAAATTTGCAGTGTCCCGGGGCTGGTAGTCGGTGGCCTCCAGAAAAGTTTTAAACTGTTTGTTGGTCACCGGATGTTTGTCCATATAAAAATCAGGCATCTCAAATTCTTTTCCCTGGTTGTCTTTGGGGTAGGGGATAAACTCATCGCCGTTGGTGGCTTTGAAGGTAAATTTTCCGGCCGGAATTTTCACCATTCCCGACGGAGCCGGGGCCGCCGGAGGAGTTTTTTGAGATTGACTGCAGAGCCGCGGGGTGCCGGGTTTGATCTCTTCAATCCGTTCGTCCAGCAGAATGCCTTTGCCGAACAGCTGGATCACGAACCTGCCCTCGAAACGGCCAAAATGTTCCATCAAACGGATGGTGTTTGGGCCAGCCGGGAGGATCAACGGTTGTTTTTCGTAATCGGGGGTGCCGGCCCAAATGCGGATTTCGTCCCCTTCCGGAGCTTCCACGTGAAGCTGGTCGCTCTGGCGGGTAATCTTCAGCAGGACGGGCAGCGCGGCGAGGCAGCCTACCGCTCCTTCGTTGTTGGTGCCGAGCCACGATTGGTTAAATGCATCGGTTTCCACTTCGATGAACCACTTTCCTTCCCGGTTTTCGGGCAACCGCTCCCAGTGGTGCCACAGGTCGACAAAGTGGCGGTCTTTCTGCGGATGGACTTCAAAAAGGTGACCTTTGTATCCTTCGGGAATGAGGCTGTAAATGGTGTAAATCGTTTTGTTCGCGGTATTCCACTGGTTGACCCAAATGTTGTCGCGGGTGGTCGGAAGGAGCGGAATGTATTGCGAAGAGACAAAACTGGTCGTGTTTTCCCGGAGGATGCGGGAGGTGCGGCCGAGATAGCGGTATTGTTCTTCGGCCCACTCGGGTTTTCCCGGGGCGAAAATATTCATTTCTGTTCCGTAGCCATTAAAAAAGGCTACGCTGTATTCGCGGCGGATCGGCTCTTTAAACAGTTCCGCCACGCGGAAGATGGCAAATTCGGGTTTGATAAACTTGTTCAGGTTCAGCATGGGGCAGTAGTGAAGCGCGTTGTGGACACGTCCGGAGACGATTCCCTGCATGTCGCGCGGCACGGCCATTCCCTCGCTGTACATCACCACGCCGGCGCGTACCGAGTCGGCAGCCTGCTGCAGCTCCTTGCTCGATTCGCCTTTGGTGTCGAGCACCACGCCGTCGGCTCCCGTGGCCTCAATAATTCCGGCCATGCCCACTGTGTGGCTTTCGCTGCGGGTACTTTCGTCCCACGGATTGTAGCAGATGAAAAGCCGCGAGTGGTGCTGGTTGCACATTTGGGCCAGCCGCTTGATCTGCGGCATCCCGCCGGGCAGGTCGCGGAAAAGGTCCCACTGGTTGCGCTGGTCGAGGCCGAGGGTGGGCCAGGTGGGCCAGATGCCGATGAAATCATCGCCGCCGTAAAGAGTTTGTCCACGTTTTACAAAGTCTTCGAGGTGAAATTTCCCGTCGGTGTAGTCGTAGTAAAAGTTGTCCCAGTTCTGGATGAGGTGCGATACGTAGGTGTGGCGTACCCACTGAAGGTCTTCGCGTTCAAACAGGGAGTTGTCGAACGTTCCGGGCTCCACATCATAAAGCATCCGTTTCTGGAACAGCAGCCGGAGTCCTTCCTGCCACTCCCCTTCGTAGAAATCGGCCCACAGCGTGTAGGAAACCGAGCCGCCGGGAAAAAGTTCGGTTTCAAAGCGGCGGCGTTTTCCATCCTGGATGGATTCCCGGGAGCGGCGGGTCAGGGCGCACACCTTGCGGCTATTTCCCAGGTCGGTGGCCGAGAAACCCAGTTCCCAGGCATTATCCGGCACAATAATGTTGACCGGGTCAAATCCGGGGCGGAAAAGATGTGCCCGCGACAGACCATGATTGCCTTTCCCGGTGATATAGACCTGGTCGGGCGATTGCCCGAACGGGACCACGTTGTGCAGCAAAATGGTGTCGGCGGAGATGTTGGTGAACCTGATCTCCAGTTTTGCCCCGTAGTTGTACTCCTGCTGCTCCCACGAAATAGCGATCAGGTTTCCGACCTGGTTTTTTCCATCCCTTCGTTCGGCCTGCAAAGAGGAGTATTCCTGGTCTCCGATTTTAAAGGAGACCAGCGGTAGCCGGCGGTTGGAATGGTTGGTGCGGTTGAAAGAGGTGACCTCAATTCCGGTTTGATCGGAGATCCCGATATTTTTCAGCGGCTGATCAGGGTTGTTTTGAGCCTGTACAAAACCTGCAAAAGATAGCAGGAAGAAAAAGCGCGCTGCCTGTTTGATAATTTTCCAGTTCATTTTAAATATTTTCTTCATCAAGTAGTTGATCAATTAGTGGAGATCTTTTACACATCTGAATCCAATTGTTGCAGCCCTTTCGTAGCCGGGAGAAACCCGGTACTGCTGTTGCCGGTTAATCAGCGGCAGGGGGCCGCCCTTAACATACCACCAGGAGGAGAGCGTGGTAAAATAGCACCCTCCCTTCAGGATGAAATAGTCGATGACCCCGGTTTGGTAAAGATCGTTGGTGATTTGCCACACCGAGCCTGTCAGGTCGGCAATTCCCAGCGGGTTTTCCCCCAGCGGATATTTTCCGACCGGGTCGGGAATACCATTGCCGGGATTACAGCGG
>JARKOX010000053.1 GCA_029975525.1 Prolixibacteraceae bacterium
ACCGAAAGTGAATGGGAAATGGCCGCCCGCGGCGGAAAACAAAATCTGCTCTATCCGTGGGGAAGCTACTATACCCGCAACAGCGCCGGCTGTTTCCTGGCTAACTTTAAACCGCTCCGCGGAAATTATGTCGCCGACAGCGACACCCGGGCCACCACCACCAAAGTGGGGTCGTTCGATCCCAACGACTTCGGACTTTACGACATGGCCGGAAACGTTGCCGAATGGACCAGCAGCGCCTATTTCGAAAGCAACTACGACCTGATAAGCGACTTCAATCCGCAGGTCGAATACACCGCCCGCCCCGACGATCCGCCGGTGATGAAAAGAAAGGTGGTTCGCGGAGGTTCCTGGAAAGATGCGGCCTACTTCATCCGTAACTCAACCCGCAGTTACGAATACCAGGACACAACCAAATCCTACATCGGTTTTCGCTGCGTGCGCACCTCGTTCCGCAACGAACTGCAAAACCGCTGAAGCAATTGATTTACCCCAACCGCCGTTTCATCTCGCGCATCGGTTTCACAACGATCTCCTCTCCGCACGACGGGCAGAGGTAAATTTCGCATCCCGTACAGGCAAAACAGTTGCTGCACTGCCGGTCTACCTCTCCTTTTTTGAAAGAAAACCCGCACGATGCACAGGTAATTGTTACTTCTGGCTGTTTCATCTTCTTAAAAACTGAAATCCACGCAACGCCCCAAAAATAATGATCAGGGTAAAAATAATGGTTGCCCCCGAAGGAATATTCAGGAAATAGGAGACAAATAGTCCCGAAAGGGTTCCGGCAAAAGCAAAAAAGACCGACAGCAGCATCAGTTTTCTGAAATCCCGGGTAAAGAGGTTGGCGGTTGCCTGCGGAATGGTGAGCAGCGAAAGAATCAGAATAATACCGACCACCCGGATGTTCAGCACCACCGTCAGGGCGATCAGCGTAATCATCAGGTAGTTGAAAAAGTTGACCCGGATGCCGGCAGCCCGGGCAAACTCCTCATCAAAGGCGATGTACAATATTTTCCGGAAGAAAAAATAGAAGATGGCCAGCAGCAACAGGTTGAGCAGCAGCATGGCCCACAACTCGCCGCGGCTCACCGTCAGGATATTTCCGAACAGATAACTCATCAGGTTGGGGGTGTACCCCGGGGTCATGAAGACAAAGATAACGCCGAGCGCCATTCCCAGCGACCACCAGATGGCGATGGAAGAATCTTCGCGGATGCCGGCCTGGCTGGTGAAAAACTGGATGCCCAGCGCCGACAATACGGCAAAAAGTACTGCTCCCACCAGCGGGTTAAATCCCAAAAGAAAGGCCAGTCCGATGCCGCCAAAGGAAGAGTGGGTAATCCCGCCGCTGATGAAGACAATCCGCCGCGACACAATATAAGTACCGGCGATTCCGCAGGAGATGCTGGCGAAAACAGCTGCCAGCAACGCCTTCTGAAAAAAGTCATATCCCAAAAGTTCGATCAGTTCACTCATGGTGGTGGGTTTTAAGAACCGTGTGCGGAACTTCGCCGTGGAAAATAATCTGGAGCGGGCAGTTGTAGATCTCCAGGTCACGGGCGGTAATTATATTCGACGGGTGGTAATGCAGAAAACGGTTAACGCAGGCAATGGTTTTAACATATCCCGAAATCGTCCCCACATCATGCGAAACCAGCAGGATGGCCATTTCGCGGTTCAGCTGCCGGAGTTTTTCGTAGAGTTCGCCTTCAAAACGGTTGTCCACAAACGTGTCGGGCTCGTCCAGGATAAGCAGCCGCGGGTTGCTGAGGAGGGCGCGGCAAAGAAAAACGCGCTGCATCTGTCCGCCCGAAAGCTCCCCGATGGCTTTGTGGCGAATGTCGGCCACTCCCATTTCGTCGAGCAGGGAAAGGGCTTTTTCCAGCTCTTCCCGCTTGTTGCGAAACGGCTTTTCGCACATCAGCGCCCCCGAGCGAACCACGTCGGTCACGGTAATCGGAAATTTTTTATCGAGATGTTTCACCTGGGGCAGGTAGCCAAACGGCCGTTGGGTGCGGGGCAGGTCGTCACGAAAAACGATCGTCCCGGACAGGGGTTTCACCAGCCCGAGGATCGCCTTCAACAGGGTGGTTTTCCCGCCGCCGTTGGGCCCGATCATTCCGATAAAATCACGGTCGGCAATCTGCAGGTTTACTTCCTGCAAAACAGGTTCTCCGTCGTAAGCCACCGTCAGGTGCTGAATATCAACAAGTGGTTTCATCTGTTTGCGCTTGCTTTTTCTTCGGATTTTCCGAAAAAAACGGCTGACGACAATTCGTCACCCCAAATCATGGTTCCCTGAGTTTATTATCTACCGGACAATTGTCGCGGATGACGCGGGCGATCAGCAGCAGATTTTCAGACCAGTCGGGACTGAGTGGCGACAGCTGGACAATTTCGCCGCCGATTTCACGGGCAAAAACCCGGGCATGCTCCAGGTCAAACTCGCTTTGAATGTAAACCACCCGGATCTGTTCGGCGCGGGCGGTGTTAACCAGCCGGGCCAGTTGCGCCGGGGTGGGTTCTTTGCCGCCCGACTCTATCGACAGCTGCTCCAACCCGTAATCGCGGGCAAAATAGGAAAACGACGGATGAAAGGAGATCATTTTCCGCCCCTGCACCTCTCTCAGGATATTCCGGATCTCCACGTTGGTCTGGTCAATCTCTTTTATAAACTGCAGATACCCCAGCTGGTATTTATCCGAATGTTCAGGCTGCAGGGCGGTTAAAGCATCGCGGATCTGCCGGGCCATTTTTTTCACATTGGCGGGCGACAGCCACACGTGCGGGTCGACACCCTGCGCCGGTTCGCCGGTTCCGCGGCTGGCGGCAATCAGGTCGAGCCCTTCCGACAAATCGTACACTTTCATCTCCGGGTTGGTTTGCACCACTTTGTCAGCCCAGGCATATTCAAACCCGATGTGCCCGATCCGGAACCACACCGCCGACCGCGCAATGGCAGTCATCTGGGCAGGCAGTAAACTGTAGGTTGCCGGGCTAGCCCCGGGCGGCACCAGCACGTTCACCTGGAAATCGTCGCCGGCAATCTTCTCTACAAATGTTTTCTGCGGAAGAATACTGACCGTGATTACCGGTTTCTCAACCGCCTTTTTTCCGGCCGATCCGCAGGCCAACAAAAACAGGAGGGGTAACAATTGGAGATAACGTATCATAGTTTGATTCTTTTCAGCCCAATGGCGTTTGTGTACAAAATTAGTTTTCCGGTGGGAACCGGGGCCCCGAAACGCCAGAAATTACAGCTTTATTTTTTTGACTTTGATCGGATTGGCCGGCGGCACCGGATCATATCCGTGTGTGCCCCACGGATGACAATGCGAAATGCGCTTCGCCGCCAGCCAAAATCCTTTAAAGGGTCCGTGGATTTTGATGGCCTGCAAAGCATATTCCGAACAGGTGGGAACATGCCGGCACGACGCCGGTGTGAGCGGCGAAATGGCATATTTGTAAAAATAGACCGGGAGCAGAAGCACCCAGCCAAGCACCTTCATCAGAAATCGGGCAATACACTGCATGGCTTGTTTTTAAAAGTAGAACAAATTTCCGGCAAAAAAGTCTCCGGCAAATTTCGGTAAAAGAACAGCACGATCGGCAATAAAAATTTCCTCCGTCAAAACAACCGGAATAAAGTAACTTTTCGTATTGTTGCCGCCGCAGACCCGGACCGCCTGCCTCAAAAGGCACCGTCCAGCTCCGGAAGCGGATTGCAGCCCCCTAACCCGCTGCCGGAGAGGAGGCCGGAAGCGGCAAAAGCAGCACACCCGCTCTGCCAGGCCAGATTGGCTTTAAACATTTTTAAAACTTTTTTCATCAATTTTAAAATTCAATACGGCATATTGGAACTTATTTGAACATTTCTGCCACCTCTTCTGCCTGCTAAAAACTAATCTTGAATTGACAAATCATTGACTTTTTTTGGAATGAAAAAATTATTGATCTGCCTTGTAGGCTTGTATATGATTGGAGTTTCATGCAAACATGAACAACAAGATTCAGACTGGATCCGCAAATGTATTGACGTGTCGGAATACCAGCTGACCCGGATGGCCAGCCAGCTGGCCCAAACAGATTCGCTGCCGCGGTCAATCCGGAACGGCGAGGTCCGACTGGTGGCTCCCCGCGACTGGACGAGCGGCTTTTTCCCCGGCTCCCTCTGGCTGGCGTATGAATTAACCGGCAACGACTCGCTGAAGTTTTATGCCCGCCAATACACGCGGCTGCTCGAAGAGCTGCAGTATTACAAAGGAACCCACGACCTGGGTTTTATGGTTTTTTGCAGCTACGGCAACGCGCTGCGCCTGGCCCCCGAGCAGGGCGACCGGGAAATTATCCTGAATGCGGCCGAAAGTCTCAGCTCCCGCTTCTCCGAGGAGACCGGGCTCATCCGCTCGTGGGATTTTGGCGAATGGAAATACCCGGTGATCATTGATAATATGATGAACCTGGAAATGCTTTTCTGGGCTGCCCAAAACGGCGGAAACGACCGGTTCAGGGAGATTGCCGTTAAACATGCCGACGTCACCATCCTCAACCATTTCCGCGAGGATTACAGCTCGTACCACGTGGTCAGTTTCGATCCGGAAACCGGCGAGGTCGAAAGCCGCGGAACCTTCCAGGGACTCTCCGACTCCTCGTCGTGGGCGCGCGGCCAGGCCTGGGGGTTGTACGGTTACACCACCTGCTACCGCGAAACCCGCGACCAGCGTTACCTGGATATGGCAAAGGCAATCGCCAACTACATCATGACCCATCCGGCTATTCCCGAAGACAAAGTTCCGCTGTGGGACTACAACGATCCGAGAGGCCTCGAAGCCCCGCGCGACGCCTCGGCGGCAGCCATCACCGCAAGCGCTTTGCTCGAACTGGGTACCTTTGTCGACGACGGAAAAGCGCTGTTTGATTACGCCGAAGAGATACTCCAAACGCTGGCCACCGATGAATACCTGGCCCAGAAAGGAGAAAATGGCGGCTTTATCCTGAAACATTCCGTGGGCCATCTGCCCGCCAACTCCGAAATCGATACGCCGCTCAACTACGCCGACTACTATTTCCTGGAGGCGATCAAACGGTATGCACAACTGAAGGATATCAAAATCTGACCATAAAAACCCTGTCAAAAGGGGTAAGGATAAAAACTAAAAACTCAATAACCGAAAAATATGAACAGGACCTTAGGTATAATCTTCGCGCTGCTTCTGGCCTTTTCGGCTACCGGGGCGGAACTGGACCGAAATGTCTTTTCGCTGCTTGACCTCAACAGAAAAGGACTGGAGAAAGTCAAGGCGTTGTATCAGGAAGGGAAAGAGACGGAAGCGGCCGGCGCGCTGCTCAACTATTTCAGGGAAAGAAAAGGGATTATCCACCCGGATGTGAACCTGGAAAAGGTCAGCCTCACAAAAACCGAACAAAAATGGGCTGACGAAGCGCTGGCGCACAAATTTTTTGCCCACAAAGGTTACCAGCCCTCCTACTGGTATGGCGACGATATCAACTGGGCCTACTGGCCGGTGAAAGACAACGAACTCCGCTGGCAGCTGCACCGCCACAAATGGTTTGTCCCGCTCGGAAAAGCCTACTGGCTGACCAAAGACGAAAAATACTTTTTGGCCTGGCAGGAACAATACCTCGACTGGATCAGCAAAAACCCGCTGGCGACCGACGCCCCCAAAGGCTCGGCCGAGGAGGAAAATGTGAGGTTCGCCTGGCGACCGCTCGAAGTGAGCCACCGCCTGCAGGAGCAGATCGAGCAGCTGCTCTATTTTATCGGCTCCGACAATTTTACGCCGGAATTTTTGACCTCTTTTTTGGTCAACTACCACCGACATGCCGACCGCATCATCCACAACTATTCGGAAAAGGGGAACCACCTGCTTTTCGAAGCACAGCGCCTCTACTATGCCGGAACCTTCTTCCCCGAATTTAAAGAATCGGAAACCTGGAAAAAAAGCGCCGTGGAGGTGCTGAACCGGGAGAGCCAGGCACAGGTGTTCGACGACGGGGTGCAGTACGAACTCGACCTGCACTACCACGTGGCTTCCATCAATATTTTCAGCAAAGCGCTGAGAATGGCCGCAGCCAACCATTCGACCGCTGATTTTCCGGCGGAATATATCAGCCGGATCAACCGCATGATTACCGCGCTCTACAACCTCTCCTTTCCCGATTATACCCGTCCGCTGTTTGGCGATGCCAAAAAAAGCGGCAAAGCAGAGATGATCGGCAATTACCAGGAGTGGGCGAAAATCTTCCCCGAGGAGAAGATGATCGCCTGGCTGGCTTCCGAAGGAAAAAAGGGGGCGACACCCGCCTACCTCTCGCACGCTTTCCCCGATGGTGGTTTCTTCACCTTCCGGAACAGCTGGAACAGCGATGCCACGGTGATGGTCGTCAAAGCCGGACCGCCGGCCTACTGGCACAACCAGCCCGACAACGGCACCTTCGAACTCTGGATCAACGGACGGAACTTCTTCCCCGACGCCGGCTCCTACGTGTATGCCGGCGACGAAGAGGTGATGAAACTGCGCAACTGGTTCCGCCAGACGGCCGTTCACAACACCCTGACGCTCGACAGGCGCGACCTGGTTCAGACTAATTCGCAAACCTTGTTGTGGAAAACCGGCACCGACACCGAAATCCTGGTAACCGAAAACCGGAGTTACGAGAACCTCTCGCACCGAAGGTCGCTCTTCTTCGTCGACAAAAAATTCTTTGTCATCGTTGACGAGGCTTTCGGAACCGACCAGGGCAACGTTGCCATCCACTACCAGCTGTGCGAAGGGAAGATGAAACTCAACTTGAAGGAGCACACTGCTGCCACGCGGTTTAATGACGGCAACAACCTCTTTCTGAAGTCGTTTTCTCCGGACCCGGTGGTAATGGCCGAACAGGAGGGCTGGGTCTCCTATGAATACCGCCAGCGGGCGCCCCGCAAGGCCTTCTCCTTTTCCACCGAAAAAAGAGGAGACCAACCGGTTCGTTTCATTACGGTTATCTACCCGGTTAAAAACCGTTCCGAAGAGCCCCGGATTGAATTCAACGTCAATCAGCAAGGTTTTTCTTCCAACGGCCTCAACCTGGATATTTCGGTCAACGGCCGGAGTTACCGGCTGGCATATCAACTCCCCGAATCATCGAAAAAATAATCAACCAATTATAAACTAGTCAATTATGAAGATAGTAAAATTCATCTTGGTAAGTTTGGTCTTTTTGTGCGGCAGTTTGTACAGCAATACGTTTGCACAAAACCAAAAAAATCTCACCGGTACCGTGGTCGATGGCAGCAAGATGCCGCTGCCCGGGGTGAGTGTAGTGGTGAAAGGAACCACTTCGGGAACCATCACCGGCAATGACGGAAGTTATAAAATTTCGGTGGCCGATCCCGACAAAGCCATTTTGGTGTTCTCCTTCATCGGGATGAACAGCAAAGAGGTGCCGGTCCGCAACCAGAGTGTGATCAACATTACCCTCGAAGAGTCGCTTTACGAACTGGAAGAGGTGGTAGCCGTTGGTTACGGGTCGGTAAAACGGAAAGACCTCACCGGTTCGGTATCTTCGGCCAATGTGGCGGAGCTTTCCAAAGCGCCGGTGTCGGATGTTGCCCAGGCGCTGGCCGGCAGGGTGGCCGGAGTGATGGTAACCCAGAGTGACGGGGAACCCGGCGCCAACATCTCGATCAGGGTTCGCGGGGGAATTTCCATCACCCAGAACAACGAGCCGCTTTATATCATCGACGGTTTTCCGAGTGAAAACGGCCTCTCGGGGATCGAACCTTCAGACATTGAGAGCATTGACGTACTGAAAGATGCCTCGTCGACTGCCATTTACGGGGCACGCGGCGCCAACGGCGTGGTGGTGATCACCACCAAAAGTGGTGTGGAAGGCAAAACAACGGTCAACTATGACGGCTACTACGGATTGAAACAGGTCCGCTCGAAGCTGCCGGTGCTGAGCACCTCCGAATTTGTCCTCCTGGATTACGAACGGCGCAACCTGGAGAGCACCGAAGATGTCAACTCCTTTGTGTCGAACTACGGCCCGTTTGCCGACCGGGGCAACTACCTCAACCGCCCCGGTGTCGACTGGCAGGAAGAGGCTTTGGGACGCGACGCCTTCGTCCAGAACCTCAAAGTCTCGGTAGCCGGCGGATCGGACAAAATGAAATACCTGCTCTCCTACTCGCACATCGACGAAGATGGCTTCATGTTCCGGAGCGGAAATAAAAACGACAACATCCGGTTGAAACTCGACCATGCGATCGATAAAAAAGTGAAAGTTTCGGCCAACCTGAACTACACGGAAAACAAGATATTCGGAATGGGCACCTCCGAAGGGGGAACCTATTTCAATAAAATGAACCATATCATTACCTACCGCCCCACCATCGGGGTGAAAGGCGAAGACTGGGAACTGGTGGAAAAAGGGGAAGACCCGATCCTGGAAGACGTTGCCGGGAACGTGATGCAGAACCCGATCCTTTCGGCCAAAGAAGAACACATCCAAAACGAAAGCCGGACCTTCCTCTCAAACGGATCGCTCTCCTACAAGCTCACCAACAACCTGACCTTCACCTCCAGCGTGGGAATGCGTTATCAAACCCAGCGCAAAGAGCTGTTTTACGGCGACGAGAGCGTGATTGCCAAAAGAACCAGCATCAACGGATCCATCCGGAATATCGAAACGCAAAGTTTTCAGACCTCGAACACCCTCACCTTCGACAAGAAGCTGAAAAAAACCAAGCTCAATATGATGGTCGGCCAGGAGTGGGTTACCGCCCAGTTCCGCTGGTTCGAAGCCAGTGCCTTCAACTTCCCGAACGATGACATCGGGCTGAACGACCTTTCGCTGGGCGCTGTTCCCGGTGTTCCCCGCTCTTTCCAGAACAACGACGACAAACTGCTGTCGTTCTTCGGAAGGGCATTTGTCAACCACAACGAACGTTACCTGCTGACAGCCAGTTTGCGGGCCGACGCTTCGTCGAAATTTGGCCCCAACAACAAATGGGGGTACTTCCCCTCGGCCTCATTTGCCTGGCGGGTTTCGGAAGAACCGGTGATCAAAGAGCTGAACCTCTTTTCCGACCTAAAATTCCGGGTGGGATACGGCGTGGCCGGTAACAACCGGATCCCGGCCTACGGGTCGCTGGCCATCCTGGGGTCGCTCACCTATCCGCTCAGCGGACAGTCGGCCTCGGGTTATGCTTCGACCCAGATCCCCAACAAAGACCTGAAGTGGGAAGCCAACAAAACATTCAACATTGGCGCCGACATCGGCTTCTTCGATCAGCGGCTGGCTATCACGCCCGAGTTTTACGTAAACCGCAGCGTCGACCTGCTGCTTAACTCGCAGCTGCCCTACACCAGCGGATTCCCTTCTATCTACCGGAACATCGGGGAGACCAAAAATACGGGGATTGACCTGACGATTTCGACCGTCAACATCCGGAATAAAAACTTCTCGTGGTCAACCAACCTGAACCTTTCCCACAATAAAAACAAAGTGATGGCGCTTTCGGGCGAACAGAGCTTCCTGTGGGGTTCGGGCTGGGGGTTGAACCAGACCGATTACCGCGTTGCCGTGGGCGAATCGCTCGGACAGATGTATGGTTATGTAACCGACGGGTTGTACCAGGTCAGCGATTTCGACTATGACGCCGCCACCCAGAAATACACCCTGAAAGAGGGGATTGCCTACAATCCGAACAACTCGCCCAAACCGGGCTACTGGAAATTCAGGGACGTTGCCGGCGCTTTTGACGAAAACGGCAACCCAATCCCCGACGGGAAGATCTCTTCCGACGACCGCACCGTCATCGGAAATGCCACCCCGAAAGTTTTCGGAGGGATCAACAACTCCTTCACCTACAAAAACTTCGATTTCTCGGCATTCTTCAACTTCAGCATCGGGAATGACATCTACAATGCCACCAAACTGTACAACACGCTGGTGGCCCGAACCAACAAAAATGCCCTCGACGTGGCCAACTCTTCCCACCGTTGGGTAACCATCGATGAAACCGGCAGCCGGATCACCGATCCCAACACGCTGGAACAGCTCAACCGGGGAAAAACCGTGGCCCAATATGGCGACATGACCGAAGGAACCGTTGTTTTACATTCGTGGGCGATTGAAGATGGCTCTTTCCTGCGACTGAGCAACGTCACCCTGGGATACACCCTGCCGGCGAGCCTGCTGAAAAAGATTTCCATCGATAAACTGAGGATTTACGGAACAGCCAACAACCTCTTTGTGATCACCAATTATTCGGGATTCGATCCGGAAGTGAGCACCCGCAACAGCTCCGGCCTGACGCCCGGCATCGACTGGGGCGCTTATCCCCGTGCGAAAAGTTTGGTCTTTGGTGTGAATGTTACTTTTTAAGTTCAAATTAAAAAATCACTGGAATGAAAACGATAAGTAAAATCTCGATAATCACCATGCTGGTCATCTCGATGGTGGCCTGCAGCGATGACTTTTTGCAGGAAAAACCGTCATCCTACTACGATGCCAACAACTATTTCACGTCGGTTGAAAAAGCTGAAATGGCGCTGCTGGGCATTTATGATGTGCTGGCCAAAATTGACCACTACGGGCAATACGAGATGCCGGTTCAAACTTCCGACGGCCAGTATTCGATCCGCGGGACGGCAACCGACAACACCCGGCGCGATATTTCGCACTATATGGTAACCCCGTCCAACGTGTGGGTGGAAGCAATCTGGAAATGGAAATATACCGGGATCGACCGCGCCAACTATTTTCTGGAGAACTTACGGCAGATGGAGCTCTACAAAGAGGGTCGCGAAGAGCTGAAAAGATACGAAGGCGAAGCGAGCTTCCTGCGCGCCCTGCTGGCTTTTGACCTGGTCCGTTACTGGGGCGATGTTCCGTTTAAAACCACGTACAGCCAGTCGGCTACCGACGGGATTATCCCGCGCACCGACCGGATGGCGATTTACGACCAGATTATTACCGACCTCAACCTGGCCAAACAGCAGCTGCCCTGGGCCCAAAGCAGCTCCTCTTCCGAGCGGATTACCCAGGGGGCGGCTCGTGCCCTGTTGATGCGGGTGTACCTGCACAAAGCCGGATACAGCCTCAAAATGGACGGCACCCTCACCAAACCCGATGAAAGCGTTCGCCAAAACTGCTTCAGCAGTGTAATCGAAGAGTTCAACCAGTTCCAGACCAACGGCTTCCACGGCCTCAACGCCAGCTACGAACAGCTCTGGAAAAATTACTGCGAAAAGGTGATCGATCCCCAAGAGAGTCTCTTTGAAATCTCCTTCTTCTCACCCGACGGGTCAAACGAAGACAGCGGCAACTGGGGCACCTACATCGGTCCGGAAACCGATGCCAACAGCTCTTACGGAAGGGCCAACGCCTTCTTTGTGGTTAACAGCGAATGGTACGACTACTACCTGCCCGCCGATGTTCGCCGCGATGTAAACATCTGCCGCTACAAAGTGGACAAAAATGACAACCGCGTGAACATTACCAACAAAACCCAATGGACGCCGGGTAAATGGAGAAGGGAATGGATCAAAACAGCTCCCAAAAACCCGAACAATACCGACGTGAACTATGTGTACCTCCGGTATGCCGATGTTTTGCTGATGGCTGCCGAAGCACTCAACGAAACAGGCCGTTCGTCGGAAGCGGTTCCGCTGATCAATCAGGTGCGCGTCAGGGCTGGGGTGCCCGAACTGGAGGCTTCGCTGGGCAATTACGAAACCCTCTACAAAACCGCCAGAATGGCTCCTCACAACTTCATCGACGACAGCGACCAGGCCGGAAAAATCCGCCGGGCGCTCTATTGGGAAAGAGGATTTGAACTCTGCTACGAAGGGGTGCGGAAATATGACCTCCTCCGCTGGGGGATCCTCGACCAGGTGCTGAAGTCGATTCCAAAATCGACCAACTACATCGCCAATGAAAAATTTATGACCGGAAAACATGAACTGTTACCGGTTCCGCTGCGCGAGATTGAGCTGAACAACGCCTTTGGCGGACAAAACAACCCGGGATACTAATCCCGGCCCGTCGGCCAACTCGTCTGAGTGTTCTTTGAAACAAAACTTTTTTTGACTGTTTTGTACTGATTGAAGCTGTACCTTGTTCCCGAAATAACAAGGTACAGCTAATTTTACATCAGCATTATACTACATCCGGATGAAAAAAACATGTATTCTCGGATTACTGCTGCTCGGTTTGGCGGGCAGTTTATCCGCCCAGAAAAAAGGATTGGTCCCCCTTCCCGAACGAGTCGATATCCAATCGGAACCCGCACCGCAACAGGCAATCATCGACCAGGCCTGGGTTGGAGTGGGCATCCAAAAACCTTATGCCATTCAGCACGACTACACCCTGCCCTTCCAGGGCGCTCCTTCCTACCGCTTCGAACTGCAAAAAAACGACAACACCCTTCAGGACTACCGGGCCGGCGATACCAAAGGGCGCGCCGAACTCTCCTACTGTTACGCCGTTGCCGACGACCTGAAACCGTTTGACGCGGAAGCGTATAAAAATATTGTCCTGGCCAAAACCGTCTATCACTACGGAAAAGGGCACTGCCCGCAGGCTTCGGAGATGGAATACCGCTTTTCGGTCCGGATTCCTGCTTCCCTGTCCGAAAAGGTCAACACCATCTTTGCCCAATGGCACGGAATGCCCGAACGAACCCTTCTTCAAACCCCCGACGGCGAAGTGAAAAAAATTTCCAACCAGGAATTTGCCACCCTGCTCGAAAGGATGACCTTCAAAAAAGATACAGGCTTCGATAAAATCTTCCTGAAAAACGGCAACGGCACGATCCGGAAAGATGCCGCCGGCAACCCGCGGTTCGAGATCGCCCAGGAACCCAACGGCTGGAAAGTGGAACAGGGCGGCTATCCCCCGATGGCATTTGGATTTTCGTCGGGATACTTCTATATCAAAGCCAACTCCGACAGAAAATACCTGACCGACAAGAGCGACCGCTGCAATGCCGATCCGGCAAAGACTGCCGTGATGAAACCGGTCCGTTCGGAGTTTAAAGCTTCGACCATTGCCTACAAACTGCCCATCGGCGAATTTCCCAGAGACACCTGGGTCTCCTTCACGGTAAAGGTGCGCTGGTCGAAATATGGCGGCGCCAGCGAAACCATTGAAAAACCCGGCCGCCTCGACGTGTGGATGAGTTATGAAAAAAATGGCGCCACGTGCAGCGAAAACATCGTAAAAGACCAGGAAATACTGATTGGACGCAACGATGAACAGGGCTACTATTTCAAATTCGGAATCTACCGGGTGGGCAACAGCACCGAACCGGTGGTCTACAATCTGGCCGGCTATTCTGAAAAACTGATAAAACAATAACCATGATCTACCGCTTATACCTGGTCCTGTTTCTCTTCGTGACAATCTTTCCGGGATGCCGGGAACTGAAAATGAAAGAGGCCAACCTCACTTTAACGAAGCCCACCCTCATGCACACCCTGCGCGAAACGCCTTATCCGTCCCACCAGAGTGTGTCGGTCCGCAATCCGGCTGTCCTCTTGTGGCCCGAGCAGGAGCAATACAGAGGTCTGGTCCTCGACGGGGCGGAAACCGACGAGGTCAAAAAAGCCAAAAAATTCAGGGTGCGTCTCTCTCAGGACCCCACTTTTACCAACAACGTCTTTTCGGCAGAAACGGAATGGTCTTTTTACTGTCCCTTCCAAACGATGGAGAGTGGCACCTGGTTCTGGCAGTACCAGGAGCTGGGAGCCCCTTCTGAAGCGTGGTCCGGAACCCTCTCCTTCACCCTGGACGAGACCGCTTTTCAGTTTAACCCGCCTTCGTACGAACAGTTCAGCGCCAAAATTCCGTCGTACCACCCGCGCATCCTGGTCGACCAAAACGAGTGGGCCGATTTTCGTACCCGCAACCAGGAGCGGGAAGAACGGCGCTGGTACCTCCAAAAGGCGGATCAGGTGCTGCGGTTACCGCTGCAGCACATCGACCAGGTGATCGACACCTCGCTGATCCACCTGCAGGACAATGAAGTGAAACGCAAAGGATACCTGATCCAGCAGAGCCGCAGCATCGTGGACCGCGAAGAGATGAATATTGAAGCGTTGGTCAGGGCCTACCTGCTCACTGCCGACCGCAAATATGCCGACGCCGGGATCCGCAGGATCAAAGAGGTTCTTTCGTGGCAGCAAAGCCGCTGCTTTGCAGGCGACTTTAACCAGTCGGTCCTGCTGAATATCGCCACCATCGGCTACGATTCGTTCTACGGAGAGATGAATGACAGCGACCGCCAAACGTTCCGCCAAACCATCGGGCAGCTGGCGCAACATTTCTACGAAGAATATGTGAACCACCTCGAAAATTATATCGCCGACAACCATGTGTGGCAAATGACCTTTCGGATCCTGATCAACGCGGCCATCTCGGTATATGGCGAAGTGGACGGGGCTGCCAAATGGACCGAATACGCCTACAAACTGTGGGTAGCCCGTTTCCCCGGCTTGACAGACGATGGCGGCTGGCACAACGGCGACTCCTACTTTCACGTGCACATCCGCACCCTCATCGAGGTGCCGTTTCTCTTCAGCCGGATCTCCGGTTTTAATTTCTTCTCCGATCCGTGGTACAACAAAAATGTGGATTACGTAATCTATCAGCAGCCGCCTTTCTCCAAGTCGGCGGGGCACGGCAACGGCCACGAACTGGTCACCAAACCTTCGGGTGTGCGCGTGGGCTACGCTTATGCCCTGGCCATGGAGTGCGGAAATCCGTTTGCCATGGACTATGTCAGAAAAATCCAGTCGGGCGATCCCGACATCCTGCAAAAGGCCTTTTTGTCGAAAAGCGGCGACCTCACCTGGTACCGGCTGGCAACGACAAAAAAATGGAGCGAAAACACAACCGGGCTGGAAGAGCTCCCCCGGATGAAAGCATTTCCCGAAACCGGGCTGGCTACCATGCACACCAACCTGGCCCACTGGGACCAAAATGCCATGCTGTCGTTCCGGTCGAGCCCATACGGCTCCACGTCGCATGCGCTGGCCGACCAGAACGGTTTCAACCTCTTTTACGGGGGCGAACCGCTCTTCTACAGCAGTGGCCACCGGCTCTCGTTCATCGATGAGCACAGCATGTATGCCTACCGCCACACACGGGCGCACAACTCGATCCTGGTAAACGGCTGGGGGCAAAAAATCGGGACCGAAGGTTACGGATGGATTCCCCGGAGCTATGCGGGCAGCCGGATTTCGTATGTAGCCGGCGACGCTTCGGAAGCCTACGGCGAAGTAACCAGCTGGCTCTGGCTGGAGCGGGCCCAATTATCCAATATTGAATATTCGGAAAAAAACGGATGGGGCCCCGACCTGCTCAAAAAATTCAGGAGACAGGTGGTGATGCTGGGCGAAACCGGCCTCTTTGTGATTTACGACGAGCTGGAAGCCACCCAGCCGGCCAGTTTCAGCTACCTTTTACACACCATCCGGCAGGCTCCCGAAATCGAACAGCAAGAGTCGCACATTTCGGTCAGGGGAATGAACGAACGCGGCACAGCGGCGGTCTCGCTCTTTGCGTCGGCGCCCTGCACGGCCAGCCTCGATCAGAAATTCTTCTATCCCGCCGTCAACTTCAGGGGGAAAACCGAAGCCGGCGGAAAGATGAAAGAATATGGCGAACACTGGCATTTTTCGGCCGTCTCCGCCCCGCAAACCACCCTCCGCTTTTTATCGGTTATTTCGGTGTGTGGCCATCCGGCCCAACCCGAAGAACCGGTTTTGCTGGATGACGGCACGATACAGATCGGAGAGTGGATTATTGAGGCCAACCTCACCGGAAAAGGAGAGGCCGCTTTCCGCATCCTGGAGAAAAACGGAAAAACGGGCATTGCCTACAACCGTGAACTGCGGACAAAAGAGATAAAAATTCTCCCCCGCTATAAACATTCAACCCTGGTTTTTGAGTACATTGACGGGCAGTTGCACCAGGAAGAGCTGATTGACCAGGCTCCAGACGGATTGATCATTTAAAAAATTTCGAAAACCGCCCTTCCGACGGGCTGCAAACGGATAATCACAACGTCACGCGAGGCGCTGCTCTCCGCAGCGGAATCGCGTGACGCTAAAAACAAACAACTCATGAAAAAAACAATGGCAGGCACTATTGCCGGACTGGCCGTGGCGGGGATGGCCTATTCCCAGTCGCAGCGGCCCAACATCCTCTATATCTTCACGGATCAGCAGAATGCGATGGCCATGAGCTGCGCGGGCAATCCCGACCTGAAAACCCCCCACATGGACAGAATTGCCCGTGAAGGGATCCGGTTTACCAATGCCTACTGTGCGGCGCCCCTCTGTACCCCTTCGCGTGCCGCCATGTTCACCGGAATGCCCCCCGGAAAACTCAACCAGCTGGTTAACGGAACCGAAATTCCCGAACAGTACCGCAAAAACACCCTCGGATTTCTGGCGGCCGCAGCCGGATACGACTGTGCTTATGCCGGAAAATGGCACCTCCCCGGCGATATCCGCGACCAGGAGTTTGGCTTCCGCGTGCTGCACGACCACAACGACATCGGGCTGGCGGAAGCCTGTGCCGGCTTTCTGAAACAGAAAAGAGACAAACCGTTCTTCCTGGTGGCGTCGCTCGACAACCCGCACAACATCTGCGAATATGTCCGGGACCAGAATATCTTTTTTGCAGAAATCGAAGAGCCGCACATCAACCAGTGCCCCAACCTTCCCGCCAATTTTGGGATCAATCCGTATGATGCGGAGGTGATCCGGGCAGAACAGCGGGCCGGCTACAAAATTTACCCGGTTACCAACTACACCCCCGACGACTGGCGCCGCTACCGGAATGCTTACTACCGCCTGGTGGAAGCGGTAGATGCGGAAATCGGCAAAATAGTGACCGCCCTCGAAAAACAGGGGTTACTGGAACAGACCGTCATCATCTTTTCGAGCGACCACGGCGACGGGAACGCCGCCCACCAGTGGAACCAGAAATCAGCCCTCTACGAAGAGACCATCAACATTCCGCTCCTGGTCAGGCTGCCCGGAAAACAAAATGCGGGACAGGTACTGCCGCAGCTGATCAACAACGGTGTTGACCTTTTCCCCACCATCTGCGAATTTGCAGGCGCCACCGTGCCAACCTACTGCAAAGGCAAAAGTTTCAAGGGAATTGCCGAACAGGGCACGGCCAGCGAAATCCGGGAGGCGCTGGTGACCGAAACGCTCTTCGACGGATCAACCACCAAAGGATGGGCCGTGCGTACCCCCGGCTACAAATATGTGGTTTACGACAAAGGCAAAAACCGGGAACAGCTGTACGATATGCAAACCGACCGGGGAGAAATGGTCAACCTGGCTGTTGAAGAGAACTATCGCCAGATCCTTGACCAACACCGGAAATTACTGGTCCGGTGGCACGAAGAGAACGGGATACCCAAAGACAAACGCGCTACTCCCCAGGTCAGTAGCCACTAAATGGCGACCAAAAGGGAAAGTGAGCGCCGGGCACTCATTCTCCCTGATATTGCTTATTTTTGAGGCCAGATTGTCATTCGTAAAATGCTAATATCCTTTAAAATACTGAAATCAATCCGGATTAAGTACGGGTTGCTGTTGTGGGCTGCCGGGCTCTCTTTTCTGCAGTTGCAAGCAGATCCCGCCACCCTCATGAACGACCTTCTTTTCAGGAATATCAGCAACGAAGAGGGGCTGTCGCACAGCACCGTTTACGCCAGTATCCAGGATACCTCGGGTTACATGTGGTTTGGCACCCAGGACGGGCTTAACCGTTTTGACGGCCACACCTTTAAAATTTACCGCCCGCAGCCCGGCGATCCGGGATCGATTGGGTTCACCGTCATCCGTTCCTTTTTTATCGACTCCTCCGGGCGACTCTGGATTGGCGGCGCCAAAGGGATCAGCCTCTACCTCGACAACCGGGATGCTTTTCGCAACTACCTCTTTCTCGATGACAGTTCGGGCGATTTTATCACCTCGTTTATCGAAACCAGCGACCGGACCATTTATGCTATTTCGCTGGAAGGGGGCCTTTTCCGGCTCGAGCCGGACGAGCGGGAGTTTTTGAAAGAGGAGGTGAGCTCCAGCCACCCCTTCCGGAATTTTTATTCCTGGTGCCTGAACGGAGAGGACATCCTGCTGGCCACCGAATCGGGGCTGGCCCTGTTCAACCCCCGCGAAAAGTCGGTTCACCCGATCACTATTCCCGGACTTGACACCGATGTCCGGGAGATCGTCCGGGCAGGCGACGGCGGTTACTGGATCGGAACAGACCACGACGGCTTGTGGAAACTGGGGAAAAACCTGGTGGTTGAAAAAATTTACCGCCACAGCGTGACCGACAAAAAAAGCCTGTGCAACAACAATATCCGATCGATGTGTCTCGACCAGAACAACCAGCTGTGGATCGGCACCTTCATCGGCCTGAGTATTCTCGACATCGAATCGGCCACCTTCCTGAATGTCTTTTCCAATTTCGGGCGGCCGTTTTCGCTGGCGCAAAACTCCATCCGCTCCATCTCGGGCGACCGGCAGGGAGGCATGTGGCTGGGAACCTACTACGGCGGGATCAGCTTTTACCATCCCGACAATGTTTTGTTCGACCTGCTCAACCAAAACGGCGGCGACCTGTCGCTCAGCGACAATGTGGTCAGCTGCCTGGTGGAAGATGGCCGGGGCGATATCTGGATCGGCACCAACGACAGCGGGGTAAACCTCTGGGACCGGAAAAACAAACGGATTAAAGTCATCCGCAGCGATGAAAAAGACAAAAACTCGCTCAGCTCCAACAACATCAAGTCGATTGTCATTACCCCGAAAGGAAAACTGCTGATCGGCACGCACGACGCCGGCCTGAACTACTACGATCCGGCAACCGGGGCCAACCGGGTTTTCAAAAACAACGGCCACTCCGGCGGTCTCAGCGGCAATAACATCTACGCCATGCTGAGAGACCACACCGGAAAACTGTGGATCGGAACCTGGAACGGCCTCGATCTTTTTGACGAAAACACGCAAACCATCCGCCCGTTTCTGATCAACGGCCAAAAAATGACACTCACCTCCGACCATATCCAGTTTCTGTTTGAAGATTCCCGTTTCCGGATCTGGATCGGCACCAACAACGGCTTGAACATCCTCAACCCGGTTACCCAAACCCTCGAAACATTCCGGGGAGAATCCGACGATGATACCACCGGACTGAGCAACAACAACATCTCCTGCATCACCGAAGACTCCAAAGGCCGGATCTGGATCGGAACCCGCAAAGGATTCAACCTGTTTGACGAGCTGACCAGGAACTTTGTCCAGATCACAACCAGCGACGGCCTCTCCAACAACATGGTTTACGGAATCCTTGAGGACGACCTGGGGTTTCTCTGGATATCCACCAACGACGGTTTGAGCAAATACGACCCGGCAACCAAAAACTTCAGAAATTACGGGCTGGCAACCGGTTTGCAGAGCAAACAGTTCAACTACTACTCGTTTTGCAAAACTTCCGACGGGATTTTAATGTTCGGCGGCATCAAAGGGATCAACCTGATCAACCCGCGCAAAACGATTGAACCCGAGATAAAACCCAAAATCGTCATCACCGAATTTATGCTTTTCAACAATTCGGTTGCGCCCGATGAAAACGGCGGAATTCTGAAAAATGCCATTTCCCTGACCAAAGAGATAACCCTGAAACACAACCAGAATGTCTTCTCTTTCCGGTTTAGCGCAATCAGTTTTACCGGGAATGAAAAGATAAAATACGAGTACAAACTGGAAGGATGGGACGAAAAATGGATCCCGGCCAATGAGCCGCGAAGGGCCAATTTTTCCAATATCCCTCCCGGAGAATATCTGTTTCGCGTCCGGATTCCCGACACCGAAGGGGTACATGGCGACGAACGGATTTTAAAGATACACATCCTGAACCCCTGGTGGAGCACCGGCTGGGCCTATCTGGCCTACCTGCTGGTGCTGGCGCTGGTCTCCCTGCTGGCCTACCGGATGATCAAAGAACAGATTAAAAACAAAAACCAGCTCCGGATCGAGCGGATTGAAAAGAAAAACCTGGAAGAGATCAACCAGCTGAAACTTCAGTTTTTCACCAACATATCCCATGAATTCCGCACGCCGCTGACCCTGATCCTCTCTCCGCTGCAAAAACTCCGCGAAAGGCACTGGGGAAACGAATGGGCCATTACCCAGCTCGACCTGATCGACAAAAACGCGCAGCGGTTGCTGCATCTGGTTGACGAGCTGATGGAGTTCCGCAAATCGGAACAGGGTATGCTGAAGCTGAAAGCCTCGGCCGGCGAACTGGTCAGCTTCACCTACAACATCTACCTCTCCTTTTCCAGTGTCGCCTCCCTCAACCAGATCGTGTACACTTTCAATTGTGAAGAGGAGAAGATTGAGATGATTTTCGACCCCAGCTATCTCGAAAAAGTGATCTACAACCTGTTGTCCAACTCGTTTAAATACACCCCTTCGGGAGGTTCGGTCGAGGTAAAATTATCCTGCAGCGGCGGAATGGCGGTGCTCGAGGTGACCGATTCGGGGCGGGGGATCAAACCGGAAGAGCTGGCCCTGGTCTTTGACCGGTTTTACCGGGGAGAAGATCATTCGCAAAACAGCGGGTTCGGCATCGGCCTGGCGCTGACCAAAAAGCTGGTAGAGCTGCATCACGGCGAGATCAGCGTGGAGAGCGAACCGGGTAAAGGCTCCCGGTTTGTCGTCAGGCTCCCGGTTGGGAAAGAGGTCTATTCGGCCGAGGAAGTGGTGGTTTCTTCGGAAGTAACACCTGCGGTCAAACCTTTTACCGATGTCGAAAGCAGGCCGCCGCTGGCATCCGGCCCGTTTGACAAGGAAGATACGGTGCTGATCGTCGACGACAATCCCGATATCCTGAACTACATTGCTGAAAACCTCGTGGAAAACTACAACGTCCTCACCGCCATGAACGGGGAGGAGGCTCTGAAGCTGGTCAACGAAGACCCGCCCTCGCTGGTGGTTTGCGATGTGATGATGCCTGTACTGGACGGGATGAAGCTGTGTATGAAACTGAAGAAAAACATCAAAACCTGCCACATCCCGATCATCCTGCTCACGGCCAAATCGTCGATCCAGGACATGATCGAAGGGTTTGAAACCGGCGCCGACGACTATGTGGTCAAACCGTTTGCCATCAACCTGCTGCAGGTAAAAATCGACAACCTGATCAAAACCCGGAAAAGGCTGAAGGAGCTCTATTCAAAACCGGTCGAAATCATTCCGGAGAAGATTGCCCTGAATAGCCTGGACGAAGAGCTGCTGAAAAAAGCGCTGGCCATTGTTGAAAAACATATCACCGAACCGGAATACTCGGTAGACGATTTTGCCCGCGAAATCGGGATGAGCCGGTCAAACCTCCACCTCAAGCTGAAAGCAATCACCGGCGAATCGGCCACCGTTTTTATCAAAAAGGTCCGGTTTGCCAAAGCATTGAAATTACTG
>JARKOX010000058.1 GCA_029975525.1 Prolixibacteraceae bacterium
ACCCGTTACCTGAATGCCAACATCGAGCCGGTGTTCTTTTCTTACAAGGCCGTTCCCGAAATTGATGCCATTGTCGAAAATATTGTGCAGAACCAGGAACCGGAATATGATTTTGTGGCAGAAGACGGATTCGGCCATCACTTCTGGCCGGTGAAGGAGGCTGCGGTCAACGGCGAGCTGGAGCGTCTGTTTGCTGAAAAAGTTCCGTTTACCTATGTGGCCGACGGGCATCACCGCACGGCCGCCGCTGCGCGGATTGGCGCTGAGCGCCAGGCGCTGAATCCCAATCACACCGGAAACGAGGAGTATAACTTTTTTATGGCGGTACATTTCCCCGACAACCAACTCCAGATCATCGACTACAACCGGGTGGTGAAAGATTTGAACGGCCTCACGGAAGAGGAGTTTCTGACGGCTTTGCAGAAAGGCTTTGAAGTGGAAAAACAGGGACCTGAGATTTACAAACCTGCCCGCCTGCACGAATTCAGCATGTACCTCTCCGGAAACTGGTACAAGTTGACTGCCCGCAGCGAAACCTACAACGACAACGATCCGATTGGCGGACTGGATGTGACGATCCTCTCGGAGCAGATTCTGGAGCCGGTGCTGGGGATTGCCGATTTGCGCACTTCGCAGCGTATCGATTTTGTCGGCGGAATCCGCGGACTGGGTGAGCTGAAAAAACGGGTCGACACGGGGGAGATGCAGGTTGCTTTTGCTCTCTTTCCGGTTTCGATGTCGCAGCTGATCCGGATTGCCGACTCGGGAAATATTATGCCGCCCAAAACCACCTGGTTTGAACCCAAACTGCGTTCGGGACTGGTCATCCACACACTCGGCTAATTCGCATAAAAAAGCAGGGCAGCCTGGAAAACTCCGGAAACCCTGCTTTTTTCTTCTGACAGATTAGCCCCAGTTTCTTCCGTCGATGTAGCCGGGTTGCATCCAGGGCAGGTGTGTGCCGCGGTAGAAAGGTTGCAGTGAGCTGTGCAGCTCTTTCATCCGCTCGGGCGACAGCGGCTTAAAATTCCGCAACAGGTCGATATTGGCTTTCAACACCTCCAGGCTGTCCATGCCAATAATTGCGGCGGTAAAATGATCCAGGGTGAGTCCGTAACGGATCAGCTCTTCCGGACGGAGGCCAGCCACGGTTTCACGCGGGCGGATCAGTTTCATGGCCAGCACGCCCATTCCTTTGTCTGCCGCATAGGGAACCGGCTGCTCTTCAAAAGGTTCTTTCCCTTTCTGGTGATGGTTCAGGGCAATCAGCATCGTGTCGAAATCATACAGTTCGGCAGCCAGTTTCATCGCTTTCGCCGAAGTGTGCCCGGTAAATCCGATGTGTTTGATCACTCCCTCTTCCTGGAACTTTTTCAAAACAGGCAGAATGCCCCCTTTTTGTCCGAACTGGCGCACCTCCTCTTCATCCACGACACTGTGCACCTGGTACAGGTCAACATAGTCGGTCTGCAATCTTTTCAGACTCGCCTCGATCGCCGCTTTGGCCTTCTCGCCGGAGCGTTCGGAAACTTTTGTGGAGAGGAAAACCTGGCTGCGGCGCGATTTTAATATTTTCCCCAGCCGCTCTTCGCTGAATTGTACCTCGTTTTTGTAAATGTTGGCG
>JARKOX010000061.1 GCA_029975525.1 Prolixibacteraceae bacterium
AAAACCATCAAAATCAGGATCGGTAATGCCATCCGGCCGGCCGAACAGGAGCGTTTCTGCGATATTTACCAGTTTGGACGTTACCTGCGCGCCCGGGTGTACGGCATGGAAAGCCCCATTGAAGTCAAGCGGTTTTTTAACTATTCGCTGATGCCGCAGCCCAAACCCGAAACGATCATTGATCCGGTGCCCAAGGAGTTAATCCTGAAAGAGGTGCAGAAGATCAAACACGATTATATTCTTTTTAAACTGAAGGAGTACACCATCTTTTGTGTGCCCACCCGCGAAATTCCCAATATCCTGACGGAAATCGGCCGGTTGCGCGAAATCACCTTCCGCGAGGTGGGTGAAGGGACCAACCAAAGCATCGATATTGATGAGTTTGACCTCTACTACAACCAGATGTTTATCTGGGACGAAGCCGAGGAGCAGATTGTCGGGGCTTACCGGCTGGGGTTGGGCAGAGAGATTCTGGGGCAGTACGGCAAGCGCGGTTTCTATTTCCACACCTTGTTCCGCGCCGACGACCAATTTGCCGAAATCCTGGGGCAGAGCCTCGAGCTGGGGCGCTCCTTTGTGGTGAAAGAGTACCAGCGCAAACCGATGCCGCTCTTCCTGCTCTGGAAGGGGATTCTGATCTTCCTGCTCAAAAATCCCGAATATCGCTACATGATCGGACCGGTAAGTATCAGCAACAATTATTCGCCGATTTCCAAGGACCTGATCATCAAATTTATCATGGCCAACCATTTCGACTGGCGGCTGGGGCAGCAGATCAAACCCCGGAACAGTTACAAGTTCCGGAGCAACAACCCCGATATCAACATCCTGATGGAAAATATGGACCACGACATCAACAAGCTCGACAAAACCATCGGCGACGTGGACGCCCTCAACTCGGGTTTGCCGGTTTTGCTGAAAAAATATATCAAGCTGAATGCTAAAATTATCGGCTTCAACGTCGATCCCAAATTTAACAACTGCCTCGACGGGCTGATTGTGCTGGATATTTTCGATGTCCCGAAAAATACCATTGAATCGCTATCCAAAGAGGTAAACGACGGCTCGATCCTGGAGCGGTTTTATTCCAACCGGGAGTAACGGGTGTTGTTTGCTGCACCTTATTTAAATACCAAAAAACTGATTTGTGATGAGAGTTAATTTACCGCTGACAACCTCCCTTTTTTTAGCCGGGGCTTCCATGGCAGGCTGTGTCCCGAAAAATGAACAGCCTTCACGTCCCAACATCATTTTTATCATGAGCGACGACCACGCCTACCAGGCGATCAGCGCTTACGGTTACGGACTGAACCAAACTCCCAATATCGACCGGATAGCCAAAGAAGGGGCTATCTTTAACCGCGCTTTTGTCACCAACTCGATTTGCGCTCCCAGCCGGGCGGTGATGCTTACCGGAAAGTACAACCACCTGAATGGGAAGGTTGACAACATGTTCCCGTTTGACTGGAACCAGGACAACTTTGCCAAACAGCTGCAGCAGGCCGGTTACCAGACCGCCCTGATTGGAAAGATCCACCTCGATGGCAACCCGCAGGGATTTGACTACTGGAATGTACTGCCCGGGCAGGGAAATTACTACAATCCCGATTTTATTGAGAATGGCCAGAAGAAGCGTTTTCCGGGCTATGTGACCGAGCTGACCACGCAGTTTGCCCTCGACTGGCTGCAGAACAAACGCGACCAGGCCAAACCCTTCTGTCTGCTTTATCACCAGAAGGCGCCTCACCGCAACTGGCTGCCGGCACCCAAATATCTCAACCTCTTTGATGACAAAACCTTTGATCCGCCGGCAAACTTTTTCGACAATTATGAAGGCCGCGGCCGCGCTGCCAAAGAGCAGGAGATGCAGATCGACGGGCATGCCAGGTGGGGACACGACTTTAAACTTTTGGTCGATCCCAACGGCGACAGTACCAACTTTTTTAATGCCAACCTCCGCCGGATGGACGAGCAGCAGCGCGCCGACTGGATGGCTGCCTACGAACAGGAAAACCAGGATTTCCTGAAAGCCAAACTTCAGGGAAAAGAGCTGGCGCTGTGGAAATACAATCGCTATATCAAAGATTACCTGCGCTGTGTCCAGTCGGTTGACGACGGAGTGGGCGAAATTCTTGACTATCTCGACCAAAACGGCCTCGCCGAAAATACCGTGGTGATCTACACCTCCGACCAGGGATTTTATCTTGGCGAACACGGCTGGTTCGACAAACGGTTCATGTATGAACAGTCGTTCCGCACGCCGCTGCTGATGCGTTTTCCCAAAGAAATTAAACCCGGCACCGTGAATAACGACCTGGTGATGAACCTCGATTTTGCCCCCACCTTCCTCGATTATGCCGGTGTGGAAGCGCCGCAGGAGATGCAGGGCGAATCGTTCCGCAAATTAATTGCCGGTGAAAAGGTGGAATGGCGCGATGCCATCTATTATCACTATTACGAATATCCGTCGGAACACATGGTGAAACGGCATTACGGCGTGCGTACCGACCGCTACAAACTCATCCATTTCTATTATGACATTGATGAGTGGGAACTCTATGACCTGGAAAAAGATCCCGATGAGATGAAGAGTGTTTACAACGACCCGGCGTATGCCGACGTGCAGAAGATGCTTCACCAGAAACTGGAGGAGCTGCGTGCCCAGTACGGCGACTCGGACGAGCTGAGCCAGCAGTTCCTGGATCGCTATCTGGAATCGAGGAAAAAGAAGTAATGGATTGCGGTTAAGGAAGATCCCGGGTTGTTGGGCAGCCCGGGATTTTTTTGGTTTGATAATTTGAAAAACAACTATGATACGTGTTGCATTGCTCTTGTTGGGCCTGTTGGTGCAGATGCCGGCCGGCTGGGCTTTTAAGCCCCGGACAGTGGTTTCCATTTCAGGAGACAAGTTTTTGATCAACGGGAAGCCCACTTTTGCCGGAAGGGTGTGGAACGGTCTGCCGGTCGAAGGACTTTTGCCCAATTCGCGGATGGTACAGGGGGTTTTTGATGACCTGAACCCCGAAACGGTTTCCAAATGGAGATATCCCGATACCGGAAAGTGGGACCCCAACCGGAACACCCGTGAGTTTGTAGCAGCCATGCCCCAGTGGAAAAAACATGGATTACTGGCATTTACCATCAACTTTCAGGGAGGAAGCCCCGAAGGTTATTCGGCCAGTCAGCCCTGGGAAAACAACGCTTTTGATGCCGATGGCCACCTGCGTCCGGCTTTTGCCGACCGGATGGCTCAAATTATCGAAAAAGCCGATCGACTGGGCATGGTGGTGATTCTGGGCTATTTTTATTTCGGGCAGGACGAGCGGCTGGCCGGGGAAGAGGCCGTCATCCGGGCGGTGGACCAGGCTACCCGCTGGGTGCTGGAACGGGGCTACACCAATGTTTTGATTGAAGTGGCCAATGAATGCAATAACCGCAAATATGATCATGAAATAGTGGGGCCCAACCGGGTTCATGAGCTGATCGACCGGGTTAAATCGCACCAAAAAGAGGGGCGTCGCCTGCTGGTATCGGTCAGTTTCAACGGAAATACTCTGCCCGCAGAAAAGGTGGTCGAATGTTCCGATTTTGTGCTTTTACACGGAAATGGCGTGCGACAGCCGCAGCGTATTGCCGAAATGGTGGCACAGGTCAGGGAGATGAAGAGTTACCGATCTAAGCCAATTGTTTTTAATGAAGACGATCATTTTGATTTCGACCAATCCGACAACAATTACCTCGCTGCCACCAGGGCTTTTGCTTCGTGGGGATACTTTGATTTCCGCATGCAAGGGGAAGGTTTCGACGAAGGTTATCAGAGTGTCCCGGTCAACTGGAAGATCAGTTCGGCAAGAAAACGCGGCTTCTTTGAGCTGACGAAAAAGATCTTCCTGGAAAATAATCGTGTAAAATCAAGCAGGTAGCAGTTGCCATCTGAAACAGGATACCCTTTCCGGGTAAAGAAAAAAGCTTCGTTTACCACCAAGCCCGGATGGGCAGTATTGTCTTTTTATGCTTAATTTTCTTTTGCCGGAGTCACCTTTTTTATCCGGTAGGGGGTTTTTTGCTGCGCTTCAAAGTAGGTGCGCATTTGCAGTTCGGCAATAATGCCGATGGTAATAAACTGAATACCGGCCACTACCAGCAAAATGCCCAGCATGAGCAGCGGTTTGCCCCAGATGTTGTTTCCCAGCAGTTTTACGACCAGGAGGTAGAAATTGATCAGCATCCCTAAAATGAGGGTGATAATTCCCAGCGCCCCGAAAAAGTGCATGGGGCGTTGCAGGTATTTTTTGAAAAAGAGCATCAGCAGCAGGTCGCTCATGACGCGGGTGGTGCGGCTGAGGTTGTATTTCGATTTGCCGTACTGCCGCGGACGGTGGTTCACATCGACCTGGGTGATGCGAGTGGCGCCCTCCAGGGTTACCAGCACCGGGATAAAACGGTGCAACTCGCCATAAATATGAATGCTTTTGATGGTTTCGTGGGTGAAGATCTTCAGGGTGCAGCCCAGGTCTTTCATGTGGATGCCGGTGGACTGGCGGATCATGTAATTGGCAATCTTCGAGGGGATTTTCCGCAGGAACATGCCGTCTTTGCGGTTGGCCCGGACGCCGGCCACCATGTCCCATCCCTCCGCTTCGGCCATGCGCAGCATGTTGGGGATATCGGCCGGATCGTTTTGCAGGTCGCCGTCGATCAGCACCACAAATTCGCCTGCGGCCTGGTCGATGCCGGCCTGCAGCGCCGAGCTTTGTCCGTAGTTTCGCTTCAGCTCGACCAGGATAAAACGGTCGTCGTTGATTTTTCGGATCTCTTCGCGGGTGCGGTCGGTAGAGCCATCGTCAACAAAAATAGCTTCGAAGTCAATCCCCGACAGGGCATCTTTGATTTGCTGGCTCAGGGGTTGAATGTTGGGTTCTTCGTTGTAAACACAGATAACTACCGATAATTTTTTCATGATTGCCGTTGTTTGAATCCTCCTGACGGGCTGTTGTTATTTCAGTTTTTAAAGCGTGGCGAAATTAAGAAAAAGCGCAATGTAAACCTATGTTTTTGTCAAACTGTCCGTTTAAATTACTTCCGGAAGCCGGGGGTCAGATTTAAAATACCTTTTTGAAACGGGGCGCGTTGGTGCAGACGGAATTTTCCGTCGAGGAGCATCACGGTAATAAAGGTGGAGGTGACGCCCAGGAAAGCGCCGGCCAGCACATCCTCTTCGAAATGCTGGAGCAGGTAAATACGGGAGATCTGTACCAGTACCGCCAGCACAAAGAGCAGCACTGCCGCGATCTTTCCGCCCAACAGATAGGCCAGCATGCTGCAGAAGGCGAAGATGGTCATGGAGTGGCCCGAAGGGAACGAGTGATAGTAGATCAGCGGCGCATCATGGATAAACCGGGGAAAATCGTCGTAATAAAAATAATGCAGCGGCCGTGTCTTCCCTGTAAAGAGGAGTCTTTTAAGAGTATTGGTAAAAATCCCCACCCAGCCGAGGCTCACCAGCACCAGCAGCGACCAGCGGTAGTTGAACAGCACCAGCACCCCGCCGCAAATGGCCACAAAACCGCCCAACCCGAGATCGGTAATACGAAGAAAGAAGCGGTCGAGGACCGAGTTGGAAAAAGCGTTGATCAACAGCACCAGCTCCCCCCGCCGCGATATGATCAGGAACAGACTGCCGGCAATCATCAGCAGAAAAAAGAGGATCAGAAACCAGCGGGTGTTTTGATAAAAAGTTTGCAGCATTTCTCAGTATTTGACTCAAAGGTAACCACAACTTGTTAATTCACGCCGTGAAACTTCAGAATGTAGGAAATTTTGAGCGTTTTGTATTGCCAGTCGCGCAATCCGTGCAGGTACTGAAGGCGGAACGCATGCCGGGGCGACTCGCGGCGCAGGCTGAAATTGAGCTGAACCGGGCGGTCGCCAATATTTTTATAGCCCGAATACCCCGACAGCGAGGAGGAGAGCAGCCACCTCTTTTGCCGGGTTTCTATTCCCAGCGCATAAAGGGTGGCGTCGTTCTGCGGCACATCCTCGTCGTAGCTCTGCCAGCTGTAAAAACCGATCATTCCGAAAGGTCTCCACATCCCGGAAGGGGTTTCCCAGGTTTTGGAAAAACTGACATCGAAAAAATACCCCGGCGTATCGGTGTAACGTGCCGCTTCCTGGTATCCCGAAGCTGTTTTGACCGCCATCCGGAGGAGCGTGTTGGGGAATTGGCGCCCTTTTATGAGCTGCACCAGCGTGCTGAAGTAGAAGTCGCCGGACATGGTGCCTTTTCCGTCCTGGTCCCGGGCAAACCGTTTGTTCCGGATCTCTTCTGAAAAAGCAAACCGTTCAAAAGCCACTCCATACATTTCAACGGCCACTTTGCCCTTTGCAAAGGGGACCAGGAGTCGCCCCGAAAGGTCCTGGGTGATGTCGCCCCGGAGGAAATGGTTCGAAACGGTGAGGTCAATTTCTGTTTCAGAGGGGATCAGGCCGTTTTTTACTTCGGGAACCGGCAGCGCGTTGGGCCCCAGGTAAGCCGGCGAGATGATCATCCAGTTGCGCCAGCCCGGCATACCGGGTTTCCAGCCGTGCAGCTCGTTCCACCACTGCCACTTCTCTTCGCCGGCCGAAGCAGCCAGGACAGTCAGCAGCAGGGAAATGAGGAGCAGGATGCGCATACCGTTGTTTTTTGATGAAACAGACTTACGAGGTGAGCTTCCCGGATGGAAACAGATCAAAAATAAAAACAAAACGCAGATAATACCGATTGAAATTACCTGAATCGGCTCTGGTCAGGATAATTTTTTCAGCACTATCTGCGCTTTGGCTGCCGGGCAGAAGCCGGTCAGAGGTTCAGCTTTCTTTTGATCGGATGGGGAATGCCGTCTTTATGCACCATGATCGACATGGTTTTGTAGTTGACGTAAGCTTTTGACGCGTAGAAGTAACCGTCGTACTTGTTGTAATTGCCCCACGAGTTTTTGACTTTGTAGTAGATCTTCCCGTTTTGGTCTTTGGCCGTGCCGATGATGTGCATGCCGTGGTCGTCGGTTGTCTGGTAGTTGTCGAAAGCCACCTGGCGCATCTCCTGGGTAATCACCATCTCTTCAACCGGTTTGTCGAGTTTGTAGATTTCATCTTCTTTCTCTTTGTCGGTGAGCGATTCCCAGCGGGCGATTTCGGCGCCGCTCATCTCCTGCGGTTTTTTGGCAGGAACCACTGCCACTCCCTTGTTGCTGGTGGCAAATCCTTTTTCGCTCACATCGGCCGCCCAGCCGACGGTATAACCGTTCTTCAGCGAAAAGTCGATAATCTCTTCCAGTTCGATGAGCGGCACGTTATAAACTTCGTCCCACGACCAATTGTCGGGAATTTCAATGATAAATTTCGAATAGAAGGGATGGTGGGTGTAAGAGGTGATCTCCACATAATCGTCCATGTTGAGGCCCACGTAGTCGCGGGCAAAACTTTGCGGAGTGTACGTTTTATTTTTATAGGTAAAATTTTGGGGAATTTTGCCCAGGTAAGTATCCAGCGTAGCCACAATGGCGTCGTGCCAAACCGGCGTCAGTTTTTTATTCGGGTTTTCGATGATGACGTCCACCTGCTCTTTCAGGATGCGGTCCATCTCGCCATGCACATGCTTCTCCTCGCCGTAGTTCAGGCCGGTGTACACCTCTTCGGGAACGATACCGTATTTGCGGATCATGTTGGTGACATCGTGAAAGGCGCCGCCTGCCGAAAAGCAGTGTTCGCCGTGAAGCCGTACATTTTTCCGGGCTTTCTCCGAGTAGGTGTAATACACAATGAACATTTCGGAGAGGTCGACTTCTGTTTTTCCCAACCGGAGCATCTCCGATTCGAGAAACGACAGTCCCGAAAAGGACCAGCAGGTTCCCGAGCGGTGCTGGTCTTTCACCGAAGTAGCGGGTAACACCTGGAGGTCTTCGAATTTGAACCCTTCGGGTTCTTCTTTAATGCCGCCGGCATGTACTGTGGCCGAAATAAAAAGGGCAGTCACTGCTGCCAGAAGCATGCGAAAGTTCTTCATGAGCTGTTCAGATAAATAAGATGAGTGGCCAAATATAGAAATTTGCCTGAAAAAGAAAAAGGTTAATCCGCAGAGGAACAGCGGAAGCTGGCCGGAAACCGGAGTTGGGCGGGAATTTTTTTTACTGGCCGGCAGGTTTTGCCACTTCCGAATGACGCCAGCAGTGGACCAGGTGGTCATTCACCATGCCGGTCGCCTGCAGGTGGGCATACACCACGGTGGAGCCCACAAATTTGAATCCTCTCTTTTTCAGGTCGGCCGAAATCTGGTCGGAGAGCGGGGTGCGCGCCGGCAACTGCGACAGGTCGGTAAAGTGGTTAACCACCGGCTGGTAATCGACAAAGCCCCAGATGTAACGGTCGAAACTGCCAAACTCCTGCTGGATTTTCAGGAAACAGCGGGCGTTGTTCACACAGGCCTCAATTTTTTGCCGGTTGCGGATGATCTCCGGATTTTGAAGCAGGCTGTTGATCTTTTCGGCATCGTAACAGGCAACAATGGCCGGGTCAAAATCGTCGAAAGCCTCCCGGAAAGCCTCCCGCTTTTTCAGGACGATCAACCAGCTCAACCCCGCCTGGAATCCTTCCAGCACCAGAAATTCGAAAAGTTTGCGGTCGTCGTGCAACGGGACACCCCATTCGGTATCGTGGTACTCCTGCATCAGCGAATGATTGGTGGCCCAGTGGCAGCTCTGTCTCATAAATCGTTGGATTGGTCGTGAAAGATAAATAAAATTGAGAGTTTCCGGGGCAAAAGCCGTAAAATGTTATTTTTGCTATTTATGAGAAATCCAAAAATGAAAAAGGTTGGTTTGATCCTGGTTATGGCGCTGTTTGCCTTTGCTGCGGAGGCACAGCTCAACATCAACCACTATATACGGGTGGGACGTACCCGCATTTCGATCGGCAATTATGTGGGGGCGATCGAATATTTCAATATCGTGATCAAGTTTAAACCGTATCTGCCCGAACCTTACTTTTTCCGGGGCGTAGCCAAACAGGAGCTTGAAGATTTTCGGGGCGCCATCCTCGATTACGATAAAGCGATTGAAATCAAACCTTTTTATCCCGAAGCCTACATCCAGCGCGGGTCGGCATGGCACCAGCTGAGAGATTTCAACCGCGCCATCAGCGACTACAACAAAGCGCTGGAACTCGATCCGCGCAATGAAGCCGTTTTTATTAACCGCGGAATTGCCAAAATATCGCTGAAAAATGTGGCCGGCGCCATCGAAGATTACAACAAAGCGCTGGAGATCAATCCCAACTCGACTAATGCGCTGATGTGCCGCAGCAATGCCCGGATTATCCAGGGCGATGTCCGCGCAGCCATCCAGGATTTGAACAGCGTCATCATCATCCGGCCGCATTTTGCCGGCGCCTACCTGAACCGCGGGCTGGCCCGTTTTGAGTTGAACGATTATGCCGCCGCCCTTCGCGATTACGACCAGTGTATCAAACTGGATCCGGAAAATGCACTGGCCTTTAACAACCGCGGAATTGTAAAGCACAAACTGGAAGATTACCAGGGGGCCATCATGGATTACGACATGGCTATCCGGCTCGATCCGTCGATGGCCAATCCCTATTTCAACCGGGCAATGGCCAAAGAAATCCTCGGACGTCCCGGATATGAATCCGACTACCAGATTGCTGCCGACCTCAATCCGCAGTACGACCTCAACCGGCGGATGCTGGATGCCGAACAGCTGGCCCGTAACCAGCAACAACAGCAACAGCAACAACAACAGCAGCAGCAAACCCAGCCGGGAGGCCAGCAACCGCCAGCGCAGCAACCTACCGCCCAGGCGAACCAGGCGGCCAGTCAAAATGCTGCCGGACAAAAACAGGAGGAGACCGCTGTTGCACAGGATACTCCGCCCAGCCGCGAAGAGGAGTTGCGCCGCCGCCGACGGCTTAACCTGCTGGTGGCCGACAACCGGAATCTGCCCCGCGAAGAGGAGCAGGAGGTGGATAACGGATTGGTGCAAAACCGCAACATCATCATCGACTTGCAGCCGATCTTCATCATTTCTGCCTTTGAGAAAAATTCGGTCGATTACGACCGCCTGCAGTATTACAACCTGGCCATCGACTCGCTTAACAAAGAGAATAACTATAATCCGCTGCTGACCATTACCAACAAAACCAATGAAGGGTATCACGATGTGTTTGCCAACTTTGTGCTCTTTTTCAATGAAAAGCTGAAGATTGCCGAAAACAGCCACAACCTGCTCAACCGCGGGATTTTTAACTACCTGGTCGGGGAATACAACCTGGCCATCAGCGATTTTAACCGGGCGGTGGAGCTGGACAGGGCAAACTCCCTGGCCTTTTTTTCGCGCGGAAACAGCCGCTTTAAGATCATTGAGCACATCGAGTCGCTTCCCGATCATTCGAACCAGCTGACCCTTGCCCTTCAGAAGAAAAATCAGAACCAGCAGACGGAGCCGCAAGTACAGCAGATGACCAGTGATTACGACCGGGTGCTGGAAGATTATGGTGTGACCCTTTTGCTCAATCCGCGTTTCTTTTTTGGCTACTACAACCGGGCTTACATCAATCTGCGGCTGAAGAAGTTCGAAAGCGCCGTGGCCGACCTCAACAAAGCCATTGAACTGGAACCGGAGTTTGCCGAAGCTTATTACAACCGCGGACTGACCAAAATTTTCCTCGACGACCTGGAAGGCGGCGCCCTCGACCTGAGCCGGGCCGGCGAACTGGGACTGGTGGATGCCTACAATATCATTAAACGGTATTGCAACTGACCGTTGCGCGTATTTTTTATTTAAAATGCCGTAAGTTGAGCCACATTTTGCGGCTTTTTCAGAGCTAAATTTTTCAGATATGACCAACAGAATTTTGATCATGATAGTGGTGCTGCTGCTGTTTTCGGCAGGAGCATCAGCCCGGAAAAAGAGGGCTTATTCCCTTTTTGATGCCAAAGGAAAACCGGTTTCATACGAGAAGATGGTTCGTACGGCTGTCCGCAACGACATCCTGCTTTTTGGCGAACTGCACAACAATCCGGTTGCACACTGGCTGCAGCTCGAGCTGATCAAAGATTTACACGGGCAGAAGCAGCTGGTGCTGGGCGCCGAGATGTTTGAAGCCGACAACCAGTCGCCGCTTAGCGATTATGTGAGCGGGAAAATCGACGTCAAAGCGCTCGACACGCTGGCGCGCCTGTGGCCCAACTACAAAACCGATTACGCCCCGCTGGTGAATTTTGCCCGGGAAAACCGCCTCCCGTTTGTAGCAACCAACATTCCGCGCCGGTTGGCCAACCTGGTTTACAAAAAGGGATTTGGCGCGCTGGACACCCTCTCTTCCGAAGAGAAAAGCTGGATGGCGCCGTTACCCGTTCCTTACGACCCGGAATTGCCGGGGTACAAAAAGATGGCGGGCATGATGCCGGGACATGCGGGCGAAAACCTGCCCCGGGCACAGGCGGTCAAAGATGCCGCCATGGCCCATTTTATCCTGCAACATTACCAGCCCGGCGACTTTTTTGTCCATTTTCACGGCACTTACCACACCGACTTTTACGAGGGAATTTTGTGGTATCTCCGGCTGACACGTCCTGACTTGCGGTATGTCACCATTTCAACCGTTTCACAGGCCGATTGCAGCAGGCTGCTGGACGAAAACCGCGGGAAGGCCGATTTTATCCTCTGTGTGGATGAGGACATGACGACAACCTACTGAGCCGGTTGCCGTAAAAAATCCCGAAAGGGAAACCTGTAAACGGAATTCGCCGGAAACCGGACCGCTTTGGTGGATTTGTTTCGTAACTATCAATATTTCAGTATTTTTTTATTTTATGAGTAACCAACCTTTGGCAGAACGCCTTCGTCCCAGGTCGCTCGATGATTACATCGGGCAGGAGCACCTGGTGGGGAGTAATGCCGTGCTGCGGAAAATGATTGACTCGGGTAACCTCTCGTCGATTATTTTGTGGGGGCCGCCGGGAGTGGGGAAAACGACGCTGGCCCGCATCATTGCCAACGCCCTCGACCGCCCTTTCTACACGTTGAGTGCGATCAATTCGGGGGTGAAGGACATTCGCGAAGTGATCGAAAAGGCGCAGAAGCAGCAATTTTTCAGCCGCCCCAATCCGATTCTGTTTATCGATGAAATTCACCGTTTCAGCAAGTCGCAGCAGGATTCGCTGCTGGGCGCCGTGGAACAGGGAACCATAACCCTGATTGGCGCCACCACCGAAAATCCTTCGTTTGAGGTGATCTCACCGTTGCTTTCGCGCTGCCAGGTCTATGTGCTGAAACACCTGGAAAAGGAAGACCTGCTGAAAATTGTGGACAACGCCCTGTCGAAAGATCCGGAGCTGAAACAGCGTAAAGTGGTGATCGAAGAAGAACAGGCGCTGCTGCGTTTTTCGGGAGGCGATGCCCGCAAGCTGCTCAATGTGCTTGAGCTGGCGGTAAATGCCGAAACAGGCGACGAGGTGGTGATCACCAATAAAAAGGTGACCCAGTTGCTCCAGAAAAACCTGGCTATCTACGACAAGCAGGGCGAAATGCACTACGATATTATTTCGGCGTTTATCAAAAGCATCCGGGGAGGCGATCCCGATGCCGCGGTTTACTGGCTGGCCCGCATGCTCGAAGGCGGCGAAGAGGTGAAATTTATCGCCCGCCGGCTGGTGATCCTGGCAGCCGAAGATATTGGCCTGGCCAATCCCAATGCCCTGTTGCTGGCGCAAAGCACTTTCGATGCGGTGCACCAGATCGGTCCGCCCGAGTCGCGCATTATCCTGTCCGAATGTGCCATCTACCTGGCCACTTCGCCCAAAAGTAACTCGGCTTACCTGGCTATCGATGCCGCCCTCGAAACGGTGCGCAAAACCGGCGACCTGCCCGTCCCGCTCCCGATTCGCAACGCCCCGACCAGGCTGATGAAAGAGCTGGGATATGGCGAAAATTACAAATATGCGCACGCCTACGAAGGAAATTTTGCCGAACAGGATTTCCTGCCGGAAAAGATCCGGAAAGAGCGCTTTTATATTCCGCAGAACAATACTTCGGAAGTGAAGATTCTCGAAAGGCTACGCGCCTGGTGGGGAAAACGGTTTTAACAGCGGTTGTGTCAGCCGGAATGTTAAACCAGCCGGCCGTTCGGACCGGATTGACAATCGGAAAAATTGGGTTGAACAGCTTGAACTTTCTTCCGCATGGATATTAAAATGAGCTTAGAAGATTGGGGGTATAACGATAAACTTGAAGCATTCCGGAGAGCGCAAAAACTGGATGACTTTGAGATCGGAAGAGTTGTCGCGGAACACAAAGAGAGGTACATCGTTCTGACCGAAAAAGGAGAATGGGAAGCGGTGATAACCGGGAATTTGCGTTTTTCGGCGAAAAACCGTGAGGATTTTCCCGCCGTGGGAGATTGGGTGGCTCTGGTTAACGCCGGTTTTGATTTTGCCATCATTCACCAGATCTTGCCAAGGTTTTCGATCCTTAAACGGCAGGCAGCCGGACAATCGGGCGAGGTTCAGGTTATTGCAGCCAATATTGACTACGCTTTTTTGGTGCAGGCCGTTGACAGGGATTTTAACATCAACAGGCTCGAAAGATACCTGGCCATCTGTTATGCCGGTAACGTCAGCCCCGTCATTGTCCTGAGCAAAACCGACCTGGCTGACGGGCAAAGAATCGGGGAGATACAAAACAGCATTTCGCTGCGGATTAAAAATGTACCGGTACTTGCAATCAGCAACCAGACACAGGCGGGGTACGAAACGTTAGCCAAGACATTTGAAAAGGGGAAGAGCTATTGTTTGCTTGGCTCCTCGGGCGTCGGAAAATCCACCCTGCTGAATAACCTGGCCGGCCAAACGGTGATGAAAACCGATTCCATCAGCCAGAGCACCCACAAAGGGCGGCATGTTACCAGCCACCGGGAGTTGATTGTGCTCGCGGGGGGCGGAATACTGGTGGACAACCCGGGCATGCGGGAGATCGGAATGGCCGATACCACCACCGGACTGGCCACCGCCTTTGACAGGATTGCAGCACTTTCCCCGCACTGTAAATTTAAAGATTGCACCCACACCGGCGAGGCGGGCTGCGCGGTCCGCGAAGCAGTGAAAAGTGGGGAAATCGATAAAAAATCGTACGAAAATTATCTGAAACTGGAGCGGGAAAATGCCCATTTTGACTCGACTGTTGCCGAGAGGCGGAGAAAGGAAAAGATTTTTGGGAAAATCCTCAAAGAGTATCAGAAAAAAGATATCAAACAAAGAAAGAACTAAGAGCAAAACAACAAAATCATGAATAAACTGAAACATACAGTTTCCGGAAATTTTTTACTGCTGGCCGGACCGTGTGTAATTGAAGACGAACGAATGGCGCTGGAGATTGCCGAACGGATTACGGAAATTACCGACCGGCTCGAAATTCCTTTTGTCTTCAAGGGTTCGTACCGCAAGGCAAACCGTTCGCGTCTCGATTCTTTTTCGGGAATTGGCGACGAAACGGCGCTGAAAATCCTTCGCAATGTGGGCGAAACTTTTCAGGTTCCCACGGTTACCGACATTCATTCGGCGGCTGAAGCTGCGCTGGCTGCCGAATATGTGGATGTGCTGCAAATCCCGGCATTCCTGTGCCGGCAGACCGACATCCTGGTGGCTGCCGCCGAAACCGGTAAAGTGGTGAACATTAAAAAAGGACAATTTCTTTCGCCGGCCGCCATGAAATTTGCCGTCGACAAGGTGCGCGAAAGTGGCAACCACAAGGTGTGGCTGACCGAACGGGGAACCACCTTCGGCTACACCGACCTGGTGGTCGATTACCGCGGAATTCCCGAAATGCAGCAAACCGGCTGTCCCGTGATCCTCGATATCACCCACTCGCTGCAGCAGCCCAACCAGGCCAGCGGTGTGACCGGCGGACAGCCCCAGCTCATCGAAACCATCGCCCGGGCCGGAATTGCTGTCGGTGTCGACGGCATTTTTATCGAAACCCATCCCAACCCGGCCGCGGCAAAATCCGACGGCGCCAATATGCTCGACCTCGCTTTGCTGGAAGAGCTGCTCGAAAAACTGGTACTCCTGCGTCAAACCGTGTTAAGTTTTAAAAAATGAAAAACAGACGATCTTTTCTGAAGAAAATGAGCGCCGGCGCATTGCTGGCCGGAATTTTACCCTGGTCGGCCAAAGCCGCCGACAGCCAGGTGAAACTCACCGGTACCCTGGTCCACCATGTCTTTTTTTGGCTGAAAGATCCCAATAATCCGGCGGTCCGCAAACAGTTCGAAAAAGGGATCAGCCAGCTGCTGAAGGTGGAAACCATCCGGTTGAGCCATGTCGGCGTGCCGGCTTCAACCGAAAAACGCGACGTGGTCGACCACTCCTACACCTACTCCTACCTGGTGTTTTTCGATTCGAAAGAGGAGCAGGAGATCTACCAGCAACATCCGCTGCACCTGCAGTTTATTGAAGAGTGTAGCCCGCTGTGGAGCAAGGTGGTGGTTTACGATTCGGTGGATGGGTAGCAGTTTTCTGAAAAATCGCTGCCGTTTTCAGACGGGGTGAGCATTAATTTTTGAAGTTCAGGATTGTTTCGTAAACCCGTTGTTTGGTCTCTTCCGGCGTGGGGGTCAGCTCGCGCGCGGTGAAGCGGCCGTTTTCCACGTCAATTTTTTCAAAGACCAGCAGGTAGAGGTTAAAAATGATCTGCAGGCTGAGCCGGTAGGGTGGTTCGAGGGTGGGGCCTATTTTTTGGATGATCGCTGCTGTTTTCTGACGGTATTCTTCGGCCAGGTTGTAATACTCGCGAATCATCTCCCGGAATCCCTGCGGAATTTCACCGCCGTCGGCAATCTGCCGCAGCGCGGCTGTTGTCAGTCCGTTTTTGACGATCACCTCCTCGGCGAAGTAGTTCAGGTTTTCTTGCTGGTCTTTCTGAAAATCGCGGATAATGTGCACCAGGTAGCTGAAGATGGCGCAGGGAGTCGCCACGGCCTTCACGTCGAAAGCGGGCGGAAGGTATTTCCCGTTTTGTTTGGTCACCCCGCACAGGTGCATGAAAATAGAGGCCGGTGCCACCGACGCCCCCTGCGAATAATGGATAAAATCGGCGATGGAGGCGAAGCCGTTGTGGTTGATGTCGTAGATCATCGATTGGGCAAATGCTTCGAGCGGCCACATCGGAATGTGAAATTTCCGGATCGTTTGGAGCAGCTCCTCTTCGGGCACTTGGCTGTTTTTGGCTTCGCGAGCCAGGTCAACCCAGTTTTTTACGGTGTGGGTAAACAGTTTTTTATCCGATTCGGAAATCAGCACATGGACCGGTTTGTGGCAATCCACCAGGTCGTCGATGGCCCGCATGTATTTGTAACAGAGGCAGGCGGCCTGAAAACGTTCTTCGTCCCAGAAGGCGGCTGCAATCAGGATATTCGGGTGTTTGGTGATATGGTCGAAGTTGAGCTGGTTAAATTGGTTCAGGTAGGGATTCATGGTGGTATGTCTCTTTTATAATTCGTTCCGATGTCAGTTTGGCGGAAAGCAGGATCAGCGGGATTCCGTTGTCGGGATGGGGGCTCCCGCCGGTAAAATAGAGGTTTTGGGAACGCCGGTGGCGGTTGTGCGGTCGGAAATATGCCATCAGCAGGATATGGTGGGCCAAACTTCCGAAAGTGGCCTCGCGCGACTGGTTGAAAATACTTTCCCAGATTTGGGGCAGGTCGCAGATGTCGAATTTAATCTGTTCTTCGATGTAGCCGAAGCGGTGGCCCTCGCGGATGATTTGTCCGCAGTGTCTGCCCGGAGAGGCATTTTTTTCATAAACCGCTACCCGGAAACCTCTTTGGGCGAGGTAAACGGCAGTGGTGATCCTCCCAATTCCGGCGCCGATAATAATGGCAGGCTTGTTTTGGGCCATTTCAGGTTTAAAGGAAAGTTTAACCCAAAAGTAGGTAATTTAATGGTTGATTGAAATTACGGCGGCCAATTTTAATGAGTCAGTTTGTCAACAGGTTTTGGGCATTTTTCAGGAAGCTGAAAAAAAAGGCTGCCGGAGGAGCTGTACTCCCGCCGGCGCCGGTAAGCCCGATCATCTGCAGGATGGGCCGTTATTGTTTCAGGTCTAAAAACCATTTTATGGAGGCGAGTCCGCTGGGGACAATTGCGCCGTTGTGGTCGAGTTCGGGCAGGGGAACAAAGGTGACACGGTTGGCTGCGCCGGCATCCAGAAATTTCTGGTAGGTGTAGGTAGAGATCATAAAAGGCACGTAGAGATCTTTGTTGCCGTGCAGAAGCAGGGTGGGAGTGGTGGTTGCCCAGGCTTCCACGCTGTTGTTTTGAAGCGCCGTGCGCAGCGAAGCGTAGCTGGCGGCGCTGCTGAAGTTATTCCGCAGGTCAATGGTAAACAGTTCGTTGACATTGGCGGTAAGCTGCGCATTGATCTCATCGATACTTTTGGTGCCGTCGTACAGCACCGGCACGCGGGTGTCGTACGGACGGTTAAAAATTGCGCCGTAACTGAGCGAGGTTTCTCCCGCTTTGATGAAGGAGTTCATCATGTAACCCAGGAAAGCCGGCATGGGGTATTGCTGCTGTAACAGCACATAACTGGTCATTTCGGTCAGGTTGTAGGGGCCGGCGCCACAGGCCGAGGCTTTCAGGGTAAAGTCCTGGGCATGTTTGGTTTCGATCTCTTTCTGCAGGGCCAGCGTTGCCCAGCCACCCTGCGAATATCCCATCAGATAAAGATCCTTGCTGATTTTGATATCTTTCAGGTGGTTGGCGAACATCTCCTTCACGGCCCGTAACAGGTCGGTCACCGATTGGACAGTCGATTCTTTATGCAGGTAAGGGTGGAACATTTGGGACGAGCTGCCGAATCCCAGATAGTCGGGGATGATCACTACAAAACCGGTAGAGGCAACCGCTTCAATCAACTGGTAAAGTTCATAGCCCGGGTTAACCGACGGAGCGTTGGCGTTCAGGGTGTTGGTGCCATTCTGAAAACTCAGCAGCGGAAACGGCCCGCTGCCAATGGGGATACAAACCAGCCCCGAGGCAACCTTGTCCTGTTTCTGAAAAGTGGTTTTGTAGGTGACTTTGTAAACGTTAATGCTGTAGTTTACTTTTGACCGGATGGCCGTCGCTTCGGGAACATTGGAGCCTAACTGTGAAAACAGCAGGTCAATTACAGCTTTGGGATAAGAATTGTCTAATTTGTAGCTGATGAGGTATTTGTTTTCCGTAACCGGCACCTGACCGTTTTCATTTTGCAGGTCACAGGCATTGAAGGAAAACAAAACAGTAAAAAGAAAAATCGTCCGGGTTATCCAACTGCGTTTCATGGGTATAAACTTTTTATTTGATATTCAAATTTACAGAAATTCATTTTAAATCGGGTTCTGTTTTCCGATGAACTGCTGCTATGGCAAAAAACGTAAAAAAACCGGATTAAAGTATAGATGGAGGTAAAAAGGGTGAAAATAGCGGTTTTGCAAAGCGGTCAGGGATGTTTTTTGGGTTTCTCCTCTTTGATGCCCAGTACCTGTTTGGCGCCGCTGAATAGTGCTTTCCACCAGTAATTGAGGATGGAACGCCGGGGATCGCGCGGATGGGAGATGGGTTGCGCTTCGAAATCTTTTCCCCGCGGATTTTTGGAGTTGAGCAACATGCTGTTGGCCAGAAAGCTTGCCACAGGCGCTTTTTTTAGTCCATCGGGCTTTTGGGTGAGGATGTTTACCTTCAGGTTTTCATATCCGAAGAAAAGCTCTCCGGAAGCCTCTTCGGCGGTAAATTCCAGGTCGAAGTCGAAACGGTTGAGCGCTCCGTTTTCCAATGAAACCAGCGCCGAATTTTCAAGGATCGGGTTAAAAATCGTCAGCTCAACCGGATCGATTTTGCCGGTTACCTGGTGGAAAAAATCGGAACGGCCGGGGAAGAAGCGGAACTCCGCCTGCAGGAGCGCCTCTCCCATCAACCGGGCCGAGGCTTCAACCGTAAACGGCGGATTGGTGGTGAGCCAGGCCGGCCGGTTTGAAATTTTGCCGGCGCGGATGGTGAGATCATGAAAGTCGAGGTTGCCGGGCTGGCTGCTCTGTTCCGACAGTTCGCTGTAGCGGATAAACCCGGGCGTGGCCACCACCGAGTCGAATTCAAAAGGCGTTTGGCTCTCCTTCAGCAGCTGTTGCGGAAGGGCAGGCCGCTGGTCGGAGTTGAACCGGTACCGCTTGTCGCGCAAAATCTCCAGCTGCAGATTGTCGAGCAGCAGGCGGCGGGCGGCAACGGTCCCGTCGCTGAGCCACCGCTCTTCGTCAAAATTTTCGAGGACCAGCTGTTGCAGGTTGCCTTTGGCTACGTCGGTTTGCAGGCCTGTCTTTTCCGAATATCCCAAAAGCGCCGGCAGGGGAGTGATCTTCAGGTTTTTCAGCCGTAAAGCGTTGTCGCGCGAAAAAAAGCTGAGGGTGTCGGCCGTAAAACGGTAGTGGTTGTCGGCCGAAAGGTGCGACAATGCGTAGGTTTTGATCCAGAATTCGCGCGAGTGCAGCAGGTTTTGCGGAGGCTGGTCGGCGGCAATGTAAATGTCGCGGAAGGTGAGCTGGATGTTTTTTTGTTCGAGCGGCTTGCGACCTCCAGCGATTTGCAGGCTGGCACCGGAAAGGGTGAGCTCGCCCACCCGGATGCTGTTCAGGTAGGGGTCGAGATAGGGATACAGGTTGAGTGAACGGAGTTTGGGGGTGGTCTGTCCTTTTTCATTTTTGGGGAATTCCAGCTTCACCTGCGGGTTTTGCAGCAAGATCCGGTCAAACAGGTAGTTGTTGCTGTCGAGCGCCGGTCCGGCAGCGAAGCCGGCCAGTTCGATGCGGGGTACTGCAATGTGGTAGCGGGAGCCGGACGGTGCGGCTGGTATCGGCTGTATCTGCACCTCGCGTCCCACCACCGACCGGCTTTTTTTATCGTACTTCAGCGCCCGGACCGACAGCTGGTGCTGTCCGTTCTGGAGGTTCAGCAGCAGGTTGGTGAGTTCAATGGTTGAGCCGCCCACCGTCGGGAAATCGTCTCTTTGGGTGCCGTAATCCAATCTACGGACATCGCAGGAGAGGTTAAAACTTCCGTTCCGGAGATATTCGGCGCCATCAGACTGGTAGGTGATCACTTTTCCGTCCGACAGGCTCAGCTGTCCGATCTTCAGTGTCCGGATGAAATCGGGCAGGGGCAGTGCAAATTTTTTCAGGTCGAGGACTTTGCTGCTCTTCCGGTTGCTGAAGATTTCCACCTTGGGAGCCTGGAGGTTCAGCCGGCCGACGTCGATTTTTTGTTTTTCGAGAGCCTGCTGAAAATCGACACCGGCCAGTTCGAGCAGCGGGATTTCGACACGCAGCGAGGAGCGCAGCCGCGGGTATTCGGGCGACGAACGATCGGGGTAGAGCAGGGCGTTTCGCACCCGGATGGAGGCGTCGTCGGTGGAGAGTTCAACTTCGCCGGCTTTCAGCAGATGGACCTTGTCCGAGAGCCGGAAGAGGTGGTCGCGGATGATGAGGTTGAACCGCTCGGAAAAGAGGAGCCGCTTTTCGGTCAGCGCCGCTGCATTGAGCTGAAAATTGCTGAGCCGTGCCGAAAATCGGTTGTCCAGCGTTATCGTCTTACCTTTCCGCGAGTGGTTGGTCCAGGTGATATTGCCATCGGCAACTTCCAGCTCTCCCACCCGAATCTCCTCCATGTAGTTCAGAACAAGTTCATAGATGTCGGAAATCCGCGTCGTGTCACCATTTTTTTTCAGGGCCGTGAAATTTTCGAAGTGAATGACCGGGTTGCTCACCTCGATTTTTTTGATCTCCAGTTTTTTGTTGAAATAGGCCTCGTGCAGGTTGGTGTTCCACAAAATCACCGCCGGGATTTGGAGCGCATAAAGTTCTGACTTACCGAGGCTGCGGAGCAGCGAGTCGCCCGGGGCAGCGGCGACCGGCTCAACGGCCAGGCTGTCGAGGCGGACCTGCTGGCGGGAGCTCGAAATGGCCATTTTTTTGACATACAGCTGGTGCAGGTCGTCGGCCAGGCGCATCTGGTAGTCCGAAAAAAAGAGGTCGAAGCGGGTGGCGTAAAAGAAGCGGTCGGTATGGTTCAGGCTGGTCGAGTCGAGACTGAAATCGGCCAGGCTGAAGCGAAAACCGGTTTTGAAAAATCCGGTTTCGTGGTGGTCGCGAAGGGTTTTCAGGTACAGTTTGCCGCCCCCGATCTCCACCGTTTGGGCATAAACCCCGCGCAGGTAGGCCGACACCAGGTCGAACAGCAGGGTCTCCTCCTGCTTTCTTTTGAGATTTTTCGGGGTTGCCGAAATAGATAGGTTCACCTCGGGTTGGTCAATATCGACCCGTAGAGCCGGCAGCTTCCGGTTGTGGTAAACCTCCCTGAAATCAATTCCGCTGACCAGCGCCGCGCGGCAGCGGATGTCGGCCAGCACCGGCCGGATGGCGCCCGGAAGCGGCACAATGCGGATGTTTTTGACGCCAACCGACTGGCGGA
>JARKOX010000082.1 GCA_029975525.1 Prolixibacteraceae bacterium
GGGAAAACCGGTACTACCCAAAACCATTCCGACGGGTGGTTTATCGGGATGACCCCCAACCTGACCGCCGGAGTTTGGACCGGCGCCGAGTTACGGAGTATCCGGTTCTCGGATATCTCCACCGGACAGGGAGCCAACATGGCGCTGCCGGTTTGGGGATATTTCATGCGGAAAGTGCTGGAAGACCCCACGTTGGGGTATACCGAGGAGGTCAGCTTTGAGCGGCCGGCAAGTTTTAACGTCAACCTCGACTGCAGTGACGTCTCTTCGGCAAAGGAAAAGAAACTGGAATTCGACGATTTCTTTTAAAACCGGTTCGTGCTGATTTTTTCCCATTCCAGCTCTTCAGCGGGCCGGCCGGTCCGTTGCTGGGCAGGATATCCCACCGAAATAATGCTGAGCACCCTGAAGTGTGCGGGGATGCCGAGCAGTTGTTGCAAATATTCTTCGGCGGTGCAGCTTTCGGTTTGCTGACGGTTGCGTACCTGGATCCAGCAACTGCCCAGCCCTAACGATTGGGCGGTGAGCTGCAGCAAAATGGAGGCGATGGAGCAGTCCTCCACCCAGGTGTCGTTCAGGGTTTCGTCGGCACAGACTACCACGGCCAGCGCTGCGCTTTCGAGCGGCTTGGCGCCGTGTGGCTTGCACAGGGCCAGTTTGCCGATGAGCGGCTCTTCGTCCACAAAAAGAAACTTCCACGGATTGATATTCTTGGAAGAGGGCGAACGGAGCGCTGCCTCCTGCAGGATTCTGATCTTTTCGGGTTCGATTTTTTCCGGCAGATATTTTCGAATGGTGCGTCGCTGACGCAAAATTTCAATCATGGCAAATAGCTTTTGGGACAAAGATAACGCAAACCATTTAAAATGGCGAAGAGGCGTTGTCGGAGGTTAGTGAAACTGGTCGCGGTATCTGCCCGGCGTGATTTTTTCAGACTCGCGGAAAACCCGGATGAAATTGTTGAGAGAACCAAAGCCGCACCGCTCGCCGATGCTGTCGAGCGAGAATTTGCCCCCTTCTTCGCTGCGGAGGATTTTTTTGGCCTCCTCAATCCGATACTGGTTTACAAAAAGGGAGAAATTCATTCCGTAGGTCTTGTTGATGAAGTTGGAGATGTAGGTCCGGTTAGTGGCCAGTTCGTTCGAAATATCCCAGATTTTCAGTTCCGGATTGAGATGGACTTTGCGGTGAATGAAAAGATTTTCGAGCTTCTCTTTCAGGTCTTTGGTTTGCCACTTTTCGTCGCCGTTGAAAACCGGTTCGCGGTGGTGGTCCTCCTCGATCTCCGCCACAACCTGGTTCTGGCGGTGTCCGAGGTAACCGATGATGAACAGCATGGACGAAAACAGCACCGAAGGAATGAGCAGCAGGTGCGGGTTGTGCCGGAACGACTCTTTGCCGATCGCATTAAAAACCATGCTGCACAATGCGGTGGCCACCATCGAAATATTGAGCACCTGCACCCACATGATCCTTCGGTTTTCAACATTGGAATAGAAATGTAAGATTCGCTGCTGGTGACGTTTGATCAGGGTTATCCCCCAGAATATAAAGATCAGCACCTGGCTGGCAAAGATTAGACGGCCCAGCATAAAGACGATTTTGTTGATAAGCAGGGGGTGGTCGAACAGTTCATTTTCGGACCGGTTTTCGCCGTAAAGCAGCTCCGGGTTCTCCGCAATAACCGTCCGGTTGTAGAGAAGAAAAAAGAGGGTGAGCAGTCCCATAACCATTCCGGGGAGATATTGCCGGAAATCGCGGCGGTTCCATTTTTTATCGGCAGTTAAAAGTCGGATGTACTGGTAGTACATCGGGTACACCAGCAGGGAGGTGGCGGTATAAAGGGGATCATAAAACAGGTAGGCGTGCAGATGGCCGGAGAAAAAGATGCCGTGTCCCAGGTAAAGCAGAAAAGAGACCAGCATAAAAATCCCCAGGAAGTGGCGGGCCCTGTTTTTGGCGTTGGGCGCGGTTAAAAAAATCAAAGCCCAAAAGCCTGAGACATAAATTGGTGATAAAATGGCTATCTCTTTAATCATAAGCACTTATGGCCGGTCAGGTTTATTGAAAAGGTATATTTTTACGATTTGATGAAAATACGTATCATTTTTTTAATGCAGTCGGCAGGCGCCCGATATTTTTGTGGCCGTTAAAAAAAATTCCGGGCCAATCAGACGGCCGTCTGTTTTTACGGCAATGGCGATCTGCAGCCGGGAGTGATTGATTCCCTTTTCTTTGTTGCCCTTTGTAATGTTAAAAGTAAAGATGGCTCTCAGGAGCCTTTTTTTATTTGGAATATTTCATCAGCTATCCGCCGCAGCACCGTGGTTTTCAGTTCTGCTGCGGATAGCTGGGAAGAAGCTATTTAAGTTTCAGGATGATGGAGGGGTCGAGCGGGTAGCGGCCCGACTCTTTTCCGTACACCGAGAGGCCGCCGCGGCCGGCGGTGGTCTCATCGACATGCAGGCGGATGATGACCTGGCCGGTTTCGATCGCTTTTTGCAGGGCAATTTGGTCCAGTTCGGCTTTCACCAAAAAACCGAACGAGCCGGCTTCGTCGAGCAGCCAAGGTTTGCGGTGGTCAGCGCTTCCCCATTCCCAGCCGGGCTCCTGGTTCATCCACGAAAGCAGGCCGCGGTGGTCTGCCGGATCATCGGGCAGTTCAACTTCGGCAATTTTTTGTTCGTTGGCGGTAATCAGCACCGTCGAGGCAAAGGTTTTTTCGTCGGTTTGCGGGTAGCTGTTTTTTCCGTAACCCGGAATAATTCCTTTGGTTGAAACAACGGTCATCCCGATACGTTCGGCGTCGCCATCCTCCAGATATTTTTCCTGCGGATACCGTGCGGCCAGTTCTGCGCGGAATTCGATGGCAGCCAGTTTTTTCGTGTCCAGCTCTGCCGGGAGGTTAAACTCGTATTCAAAAAATCCCGATCCCATTCCCCAGGTTTTTCTTCCCTGCTGCGGAGAATGGTGTTTGATGCTCCAGGAGGCATTGGTGAAAGCCGACGGCGACTGTGAAACCACCTGCAGGCCGGCCATGGCTTTTCCGTTGACGCGAAACGGGACAAAGTTACGCTGGAGAGCTTCTCCTTCGCCATTTTTCAGGGTGGTGGCAAAAATCATCACCGCCGTTTCTTCCGGAAGGGTCAACGAAACCGGTTCGAGCGGTAGGAAGGTGAAAGGGCGGGCAGCGGCCGGCTGCTCCCCTTTTTTCCATTCAAACAGGTTGCCCAGCTGGTTCCAGCCATACACCGCGTATTCGAGGGTCAGGTTGGACGGGATCCGGCTGGTAACCGCGCTCACGCCAACCGGAACCTGGATGGTTTCGCCGCCGCTGTAACTGCGGAAGAAATCGTCACCGGCCACCACATACAGGTCGTGGTGGAAATCATTCAGGGTCATTCCCGGGCAGAGTTCATCGAGCCCGAACACTTTGTTGCTGCGGTCGAAGCGGTAGTAGCCGTTCCATTCATTGATCACGTCGTGGAATTCGGTAAAGAGGAATCCGGCAATTTTGGGGCGTTTGCGGAATTCGTTCATCATGATGTGGTACTCCCAGGTGAGGTCGATGTCGCCGGTGCTGTCACTGTATCCCCACACGGCGCCACATTCCGAGTTAAACATGGGCTGGTTGCCCTGCACGTTGCCGCCAATATAGTTGTGGGCAGAGCCCGGGAAGGTTTTACTGACGATGGTGTCGAGGAAACCGGGCCAGTGCCGTGCCGGCAGGTAGGCGTGCCAGGTGTTCAGGTCGGTAACCACATGGTCCCAGTTGCAGGGAGAGTTGTCTTCTACCAGCCGGGTGGGATCCTCTGCCTTGGCTTTGTGGTACCACGATCGGACCCACGCCTGGGTTTCGGGCGTGTACGAACGGTTGCCGGTCACCGAATCTTTGGTGAAGAGGCCCCAGGTTTCGTTGAACAGCACCCAGGAGAAAACCGACGGATGGTTGAAGTCGCGTTCCATCTCCCGCTCGGCGATGTATTCCCAGTTGGCCCTGGCTTCGAGCGTCGGTTCGCCCCAAAAGTTGGGGATATCTTCCATGATGAGCAGTCCCAGTTTGTCGGCCCAGTAAAGTTTTCGTGGGATTTCGGCTTTGATGTGGATGCGCAGCCCGTTCAGCCCCAGTTTTTTGGCCCGCAGGATCTCTTCCTTCATAAATTCGTCTGACGGGAAAGTGTAAAATCCTTCGGGATGATAACTTTGATCGAGGGTGAGCTTCAGGTAAAGCGGTTCGTTGTTGAGGGCGACGTAGCTGAACGTTTCGCCGGGAATGGCAACCGCCGAGATTTTACGCATGCCGAAGTAAGTGTTCACCTGGTCGGTGATTTCGGGGGTGGCCAGCGAGGCGGTTACTTCGTAGAGAAACGGCTCTTCGAGCGACCAGCGTTTCATCTCCGCTACCGGGATGGTAAAGTCGGCCGTCGTTTCGCCTGCCGGGAAAGCTGCTTCAAATTGGAGGGGGTTGTTTTTTCCGGCCAGTTTAAAGCGCACCCCGTCGGGCGCCGGCGAAGCCAGCCGCGCGGTTACGCCAACCTGCTGGCGATCGATGTCGGGATAAAAACGGATGCCCGCCAGGTGCAGTTCCGTGCGGGGTTCCAGGTAAACGGTCTGCCAGATTCCTTTGGCATTTCCGTAGTATTGTTTCCCGGAGGGGCGGTTGTCCAGCTCCTCGTCTTCAACCCGCACCACCAGCTGGTTTTCGCCGGGGACGAGTGCCGCCGAAATGTTGAATTCAAACGGGACGTACCCTCCTTTGTGTTCGCCAACCAGTTGGTTGTTGACCCAAACTTTGGTGTGGAAATCGCTGGCCCCGAAAATCAGATAGATGTTTTTTCCGTCCCAGCTTTTATTCTTGCCAACCGCGAAGGTGCGGGCGTACCAGCCCACATTGACCTGGGGCAGTTCGATTTCGCTCATGGGACTGGCCCACGAGAAGGGGACCAATATTTTTTGGGTGAAGTGTTCGGGTTTGAGTTGCCAGTTTTCTGCTTCGCCCACCGCTGCCGAATCGGGAGCGAACTGCCAGTAGCCGTTCAGGTTTTGCCACGCCGCCCGTTCAAAGTCGGGGCGGGGGTGCTCTTTCAGCGGGATTTCGGTAGAGGTTTTTTTGCAGGAGAACAGGACGGCGAAAAGAAACAGGAGCAGGTAAAGGTTTTTCATTATGGTGAAGTTAAGTTGAACACTATTTTAGCTTACTCAAATTAACAGAAATTTCAGTAGAATCGGAAATCAAAAAAATGTCCTGTTCCAGCAGGGAAACAGCAGTTCACGAGATTTCTACCGGTGTTTTGCCGCCCGGTTTGACAAATGCCGATTCGGTAATAAAAAGAAGAGAAGCCTCTGGTGGAGACCTCTCTTCCGGCTGGCGGCAGCCTCAATTTCGTCAGAATTTGTGGGCGGCAATCTGCACGCCGTTTTCGTCAAATTTTTTCCAGGTGCCTCTCTTTTTTCCTTTCCGGTATGCCATTTCATAAACCAGTTTTCCGTCGTCGTTCCACACCAGCCAACGCCCGTGTTTCTGTCCGTTTTTGTAACTGGCTTCGCCGATTTTTACCCCTTTTTCGTTGAAGGTGATCCAGGTGCCGTGCATTTCGTTCCGTTTGTAGGAGCGGATTTCCTGCAGCTGTCCGCCTTCGGAATATATTTTAAACTGTCCGTTTTTGAGCCCTTTTTTAAAGGCTGTCTCCATTTTTATCGCCCCGTTTTCGTAATAGGTGGTGCAAATACCGGTAAAGCGGACCGAGTCGGCGTAATAAACTCCCTTGACCTCTTGCAGATTTTGCCCGGTGGCGAATGCGATGAGCAGGAGCAGAGATCCGAAGCATAACCCTATTTTTTTCATGATGCCCTCTTTTTTATGAAGTGATTTTTTCTATTGGTGTGGATATCTCCTGAAGTAAATTTATACAAAACTAAAAAGTAATTGAACCTGTGGCGGAGGGTGACAGAAGCCCCGGACGCTTCCGGGGCTTCGTCAGTGAAGGCAGTTACCTGCCAGCCTGTTATCAAACACTGCATAGGAATTAAGGCCTTGGTTATTCTGCAACCATTTTCAGGATGCCTGTTTTCTCTCCCGAAACAACTCTTCCGAGGTAGATGCCTTTGGGGAGCTGGCGGGCATCAAAGTCGAAACGGTGGGTGCCGCCGGGCAGTTCTCCGTTTTGCAGGGTGGCCACCACACTTCCGTTGAGGGTGTAAACCGTTATCTGCACAAATTCTCTCCGGTCGAGGGTCAGCTCAATCCGGATTGTCCCGCGGAAAGGATTCGGGTAGTTTGCCACGAGCGCTTCGCGGGCGGGACGGGAGATTTCGCCGGCCGACGTAACCACCCAGCAGGAGGCGTTGAACACCGGCGATCCGGCTAACGGCCGGAAGTCGGGATTGGTGAAGCTGAAGGGGTTGGCAATTTGGGCATCGGCCAGGTTGTTGAGTAGGCGGTTTTTTCGTTTGTTGTCCAGGAACCACTCCTGCAACTGGGCGTTGGTCATGGCTGCGCCGTCGGTGAGGAATTTTTCGCCGTAGATGCCGCCGATAAAGCTGTTTTGAATGGTCAGCTCATCCGCCTGGGCGGCAGTTTGGCTTCCGGCCGACTCCAGCCGGATACCGCGTCCGAATCCGAGGAAAAGGGAGTTGAATATTTTGATGCTGGTGTTGCGGCGCAGACGGGCAGAAGCTCCTTCCTTGTGATTTTTGGGCAGGGCGTTGTAAGCCGCTTCGTCTTTGGCCGGCCCGAATCCGCTGATATTGCTGAAGATGGCTTTGGTTCGGGGTTGGCTGTTGCTTCCGCTGGCGTCGTTGTCCGATTCAAATCCGTTGGCCGTGTCGGAGTCCACCTGGTTGGGATCGCGCAGGATCAACCCAAACTGAATCCTTCCGCAAAAGCCGTTGTCGGTGTCGAAGTCGTCGTCTTCGGTTTTATAGGAGATGAGGTATTTGGCGTTTACCGATCCGCCGAACCATTCGAAGGCGTCGTCGCCCGAGCTGGAGACCTGGATATGGTCAACCTGGGTCTGGCTGCCGGCCGAGTAGAAGCTGAGCCCGTTGATTTCAGATCCTGTGGCCACTTCGTAGCCGGGGAATTCGATCCGGACAAAGGCGAGGGTTCCGGAGTTGTCGGCGGGGTCATTTCCGCCGTGCGGCGATTCAATGCCTCCTTCGGCGATACCGGTTCCGCCCGGGAGGTTGTTGGGCGCTTTTCCGCAGATGACCAGGCCGCCCCAGTCGCTCGGTCCCCTGAAACCGGCGCCTTTGTTGGAGGTGAACACGATGGGTTGCGTGGGGGATCCCACGGCGTGGATCTTCCCGCCGCGTTCGATGACCAGGACACTTTTTTCGGTTCCGCGGATGATCGTCCCGGGCTGGAGGGTGAGGGTAACCCCTTCATCGACATACACCCAGCCGTTGAGGCGGATAACGCCGCTCCAGGTTTCATTGGCCGAGATATGGGTTCCTCCCGATCGGGAGAAGACGCCATTTCCTTTGGTAACGGTGGCGTCGGGATAGGCCGTATTCACCGGGTCCCAGTTGGCCCAGCCGGCGGTCCAGTCTTCAATTCCGTCGAAGGCGCCCACATAGCTCACTTGGGTGAAGAAGGCGTCGTCGATGTTTTGTGCGGCAACTCCCCAGGAGACGGCCAGCACGAGTGTTGAAAGAAGTAAATTTTTTTTCATAACATTTCTGCGTAAGATTCGACAATTTGTTAACGTTTCAATTTTTGTTTATCAGAGATTTACGGTCAGACTGAGGGAATACTGGCGGTTGGGGCGGTACTGCAGCGTCGGGGCGGTAATCTCCTCTTTTTCGCCATAGTACTGTACGAATTGGACCGGCTCATTGAGCAGGTCTTTTATCCCGGCTTTCAGCAGGACCCGTTTGCCGATTTTTTTCTGCAGGGTCAGGTCGAGCGAGTTGCGCGAAAGTTCCCAGGTGTGGGGGTTTACCGGCGTGCCCACGTAGGCGATCCGCTTGCCCACGTTGTTGTACGACAGGCTCATGTTGGTCCCGTTTTTCTGGTAGAAGAGCCCCACATTGACGATGTAGGGCGACTGCCCCTGCATGATGCGCTCTTTTTCGCGGGCAAACGCCTGTTTTTCCGTATTGATTTTGCTGTTGATGGCCGAGGCGTTGAAGACCACCGTAAGATCCTTAAAAAACCGGACGAAACCGTTTCCGGCATTTTCGAGCCCGGCCAGCGACTTCCGCACGTCGAGTTCCAACCCCATGCTGTGCGCGTCGCCTGTGTTGAAAGGTTTGTAATCGTAACCGGTTCCGGCGGGGATCAGAAAAACTTCGACCGGATTTTGAAAGGCTTTGTAAAAAGCCGCCAGAGAAACCGTTTCGCCGGCCGACGGATACCACTCGTAACGGAAATCGAAATTGTGGATGTAGCCATTTTGCAGCTCTCCGTTTCCATGAATCAGCGCAAACAGGTCGAAATCCTGGTAGTCGAAGTTTGACATTTCGCGGAATTCGGGGCGGTTCACCGTTTTTCCGTAGGAAAGGCGGAGCTGGTTCTTTTCGCTGAAGTTATAAACCAGGTTTGCCGAGGGGAAAAGGTTGAGGGTATCCCGCACGATATCCAGGTTTCCCACCTCGCCGGAAACCGGATAGAAGCCGGTGATCAGGCGGTTCCATTTTTCGGCGCGGATTCCGCCGTAGAGATGGAGCCTGGGCGAGAAGGGGATTTTCAGCCCCACGTAGCCGGCCGTCAGTTGGTCGGTGGCGTGGTAGTTATCTTTTTCGCGGGTGTTGTCACGGTAGGCAATGCCGTGTTCGGTGTAGGGAGGGGTTTGGTCAAAGTAGAGGTTTTCGGACGAGAAGATCTGTTCGACGGGGTGGTAGAAAATGTCGGGAGGACGGCTGACGGCCACTGCCCCGATCAGGCGGGAGCTGAAGTCGCGTTTTTTCTGTTCGTGGAAAAGTCCGGCTTTCAGCTGCCAGGGAGTTTGGGCGTTGAACAGGGAGAAGTGGTGGGTAAGGTCGATTTTTCCGTCGGTAATGTTTTCGTCCATGTCGATCCAGAGGCGGCCGGCCATGTAAGCATTCGGCACATTTTGAATCCGGAGGGCGTACTCTCCGGAGCGTTCGTCGGCGGGGTCGAGGTTTTGCACCCAGGTGAGACGGCGGTTGTCGGGCTGTTTCCGGTTAGTAAAAGCGTATCCCGCCATCCAGTTCAGCCGGGTGCGGTCGTTGGCAAAGAGCTGTTCGCCGGCCAGCTGCCCCGAATAGACAAAGCGGCTTTCAAATTTGAGGTCGAACAGCCGCAACGTCTCGACATTATAATAGTTGACGCCGTCGCGCACCGAAGTTGCGTGAACGCCGGTCTGGTTCAGGAAATTGCGGAACTCCAGCTTCTGGTTTTTTCCGTAGATGAAGTTCCAGTTGTGGATCAGCCCCATTTTGGCTGTCTGTTTGGAGCGGGCGTCGTCAAAATCGAAATCTTTGTGCAGCACCTCGCGTTCGGCATCGTAGTCCTGGTATTCGCGGCGGACGATTTCGAGGTATTCGCTGCCCAGGTTCCAGCTGAAGGAGGTGACGTTGCCCACCGAGATTTTTCCGAGGGTAAAACGGCGCAGCAGGGTGGCCGAAGCATTCTGGTCGAAAAACGGGGTTTTCCGGAAGGTGGTCCAGTTGTTTTTAAAGAGGTTGGAGATACGCGTCAGTTCGGCCGTTCCGGACTGGTAAGCGGCCAGGTCCTGCCAGTTGTAGAGTTTGGTGAATAGGTCGGTTGAAGGGACGCCGGCCGGGATGTTGCGGTAGCCGTTGTCCCATCCCAACCAGTCGGTTGGGCTGCCTTCGTGTTGCAGGAAGTTGTTGTTGAAGGTGGCATTTTCCGAATATTTCAGTCCGTAGGAGAGTTCGAAGCTGTTTTCGTCGGCGGCATTTTTGGTTTGCACGTCGATGGCTGCCCCGGCAAAGTCGGCCGGTAATTCGGGCGCCGGACTTTTGTAGATCAGGATATTGTCGATCAGTCCGCTGGGAATGGCGTCGAACGAAAAGGCGCGTTTGTCGGCTTCAAAGCTTGGAGCGGTGGCGTTGTTGAGCATCACCGAGTTGTAGCGTTCGATCAGCCCGCGGACCACCACAAACCGGCCGTCGGTGATGGTGATCCCCGGTACGCGCCGGATCACTTCGGCAGCATCCTTGTCCTGGCTTTTTGAAATTTGCTGCGCGCTGATCCCGCTGACGATCAGGTTGTTGGTTTTCAGGGTAGACAGCAGCGACATCTCCGTGTTGGTCCGTTTGCGGGCAACCACCTGCACCTCGCCAATATCGAGCGAAACCGGTTGTAGCCTGATGTCCAGCACCGTCTCTTTGCCGGCGACCACCTCAATTTTCTGAATCTGGGTTTCATACGATACAAAGGAGACGACCAGGTTGTAAGTTCCCGGATCAACGGCGGGGATCAGAAAGTTCCCGTCGAAGTCGGTGATCGTGCCGATGGTGGTTCCCTGAATCAGAACCGTAGTCCCGATCAGGGTTTCGGCGGTTTTCCCGTCGAGAATGGTTCCTTTCACCGAACCTTTTTGTGCGAAAGTGGCGGAGAAGAACAGCAGGAGCAACAGCGAAATGGTAAATTTTTTCATCTTCAATAAGGTCATTTGCAGTGGTTGAATTCAAAATATTTTGGGAGCAAAGGAAAAGGGCAGGAATGAACTGTGGTTTTCAGCAGTTTTATGGTTTTGTTAAAGACCGGGGGTGTTATGTAAAGGGATTGTGAAGGGAAAATGGTGGTTGGGAGAATTTAATTTTGTTTTGATCTTATTCTTTTGTGATCCAGCGGTTTGTACTGTTAAGATAAGATTGGCCGGTTGGGCGGAAAGATGGTGTGCTGTTGTTAAGTTTGTGGCAGGCAGTAGTTTGATGGTACGTCGGTTCTTCGTGGCAGATGCCGGAAACCGGCCAGCAGAAAATTTTTAGTTCCCGCCGGAAAAGCCTCCGGGGTAAATTTTCTAAAAAATTTTTACTTTGCTGTTTTACAGCCATTCACAATGGTTTTTTTAACCCGTTGTAAATTTACCCTGTTGGCTGTGTTAAATATTGGCGGTTATTTGTTAGGACAGAATGGTTGGAATCTTAATTCAACCTTACTTTGAGTACAAATTATTAAAATTGATATAAACCGATGGATTTTCAGCGGCTTTGGGTTTTGGGGATTTTTTCGATGCTTCTGTTTCCGGTTACCGCCCAGGAGAGTTCCGTGTTTACTCCCCGCGGGCGAGCTTTCGGGGTCATTTTGGCCAATTTTCACCACGGGATTTCGGAAGCTGCTTCGGATGAGGCTGCTTTTGAGATTGTGCGGGCCTGCCTGGGGGACGAGCACCAGCTCAGCCCGGAGTTTTCGGCCCGGATAAACCTGGATATCGGCAGTCCCGACGATGTGTCGCCCTACTCGAAGCTGCGGCGGTATGCCTACTTCAAGAATGCTCACGTGCAGTACGAAAAAGAGGGGCCCGAACTCCCGTTTGGACTGATCAGCCCGTTGCAGGATAAACTTCAGGAACAGATTTGGGAGCGGCGCTACCTGAAAAAGAGTTTGCCCTCTGCATGGTTTCAGCAGGTCGACTTTACAGGCGCCTTTGGCGACTCAAACTGGATGGAAGGCTGGACCCTTTTGTCGCAGTGAGCAGATAACCGCCGTGTGGGACAACCAGATAAAACGAAAATTGTTTCAAAGAAAAAAATAGGATGAACCAGCAAAAAAACCGGCAGCCCCCCACTGTTTATGTCGTTTCTGGCGGACGGGGAATCGCCGGCAACAACATGGTGCAGGCGTTGCTGATCCAGTATCCCGACAACAATGTGCCGGTGGTGATTGTCCCCAACGTCTCGACCGAAGAACAGCTTTTTGATGTGGTGATGAAAGCCAAAACCGAAGGGGGGATTATTGCCCACACCATGGTC